>CAUZHA010000030.1:0-40522 GCA_963579555.1 Planctomycetes bacterium UBA1146 | reverse complement strand
CTGCGCATCGATGAAGCTGACGCAGGCGTGGTAGGCCTGGGTGTAGGCCCTGCGCAGCGCATAGTTCTCCTTGTCGAGCTCGAAGCCGAAGGCCTTGAAGCGTTTCACCATGGCGAGGGCGGGGATGTCTTTCCAGTCACCGACGAGCGCGGGGGGGGTGACGAGCTTCTTCCGGGGGTACATGTCGAAGTATTTCTTCGGGGCCCAGAAGGGTACGTGGGGCTTCTGGATTCCGCAGGCGATGAAGAAGGGCCGGTCGCCGTGGCTTCTCTCGTCGAGCCAGGAGACGACGCGACGCACGTTGCGGCCGTCCTTGTGCTCTTCGTCGCTCATGTCGGTTGGTCCGTAGCCCGGGACCTTCTGCCCGCCCGCGCGGCCCTTCGCCTCCTTCTGCTTGAGGCGCCAGGCTCTCCTGTTCGAGGCCTTTTCAATCGACCCGTTCTCGGCCTCGAATTCCTTCCTCGCCTTCTCGATCACCGGGTTGCGTTCGTTCTCGAAGCGCTTGTATTCGTACCAGCAGGACTCGCCCGGGTCGGTCTTCATCGTGTGGAAGATCTTGCCGACTCCCGCCGTCCAGTAGCCGTTTTTTCTGAACTGTTCGGGTAGCGGGACGATGCCGGGACGCTCCTGGCGGATATCGGATTTATTGTCGAGAACCCGGGTCGATTCCGGGTAGAGGCCGCTGAGGAAGGAGGAGCGCGAGGGTCCGCAGACGGGGTATTGGCAGTAGGTGCGCAGGAAACGGGTGCCGGCGGCGGCCAGCTTGTCGAGCGTCGGGGTGCTGATGTGGTTGTAGCCCGAGGTGCTGACGTGGGTGTTCAGGTCATCGCAGACGATGAACAGTACATTTGGACGATTCCCTGCGGAGGTGGATTTCTCCTGCGCCGCGAGGGATAAGACGCCAGACAGGCAGAGCCAGAGGGCGAGGGGCCGAATAAGTTTCATCTATAGTTTCCTTCAAATGGAGCATAGAAGCCTTCAGGCTAATCCATAGGGGACTCCCTCACAAGCGTGTCCCCCGGGTCTGTCGCAGAGTGCTTTCAGACGTATTTCATATACCGTAGAATAAACGCGGGTTCTTTCAATCGGAGTTCGAGATCGTGAAGTACGCTATAGCCTCTTTCCTGTCGCTGTTGTTGCTGGCCTCGTTCGCGTGGTCCCAGTCCGTCACGCCCAGGAAGGGCTCCGGCAGCAAGGAAAACCTTGATCTGCCCTTCGATGCGCGGGGTGAAGACAGCGAGGAGGAGGAGGCCCCGGAGCTCATTGTCTTCTACGGCGAGGCCTACGAGGCGAGCAATGTCGTATTCTGTCTTGATGAGTCGCTCACCATGAACAATAGCGGCCGCTTTGACATCGAGAGGCGGGAGGTGGCGAGGGCCATCTCCGAGCTGAACCCCGATGCGGAATTCGGGGTGCTCTTCTACGGCGGGCAGGTGACGGGCTTCAGAAGGCAGCTGATCAAGGCATCTTCCACCAACAAGCGGGCGGCGATGGCCTTTATCAGTTCCCGCATCACGAACCTGGGTACCTGCCTGGGAAATTCCGTCGAGCAGGCGCTCCAGATGCTGAATCGTTCGGATTCGAGATTCCAGGCAGTCATCCTGGTCAGTGATGGAACGCCGACGCGTTGTCCCTTCGCGCGGCTTAATGGCTGCCAGGAAAAGCAGGTGGTTTGTAACGAGGTGCTCGCGCAGATCAGCACGGCCAATGTCCGGCGCATGCCGGTACACTGTATCCTGGTCGGCAACGCCGACAGGTGCGGAGGTCTTCCAACGCAATTCATGAGAGCTGTCTCCGGCCTTAGCGGCGGCTCCTTCCGGCATGTTCCCCAATAGATAGCCGCAGTCGTTCCCTCGAGGATTCTGCGGATGGAGGCTATAGATGAGTAGATCGGCAGCATGGAGCTTTCTTGCGGTTTCAGTCGTTTCTTTCGGCTGCCTGGCGGCGGAACCCGGCCCGAACAGCTGGCCCGGCTGGAGAGGCCCGGTGTCGGCCGGCAGCACGGCCTCCGGTTCCTACGCCAGCGGCTGGGCCGATGGAAAGAACATCCTCTGGACGGCTCCGCTGCCCGGCAAGGGCTGCTCGACTCCGGTGGTCTGGGGAGAGAGCATCTTCATCACGGTTCCGATCGAAGGCGAGGATGGGATCATGGCCTTCGACTGGAAGGGCAAGGTCCGCTGGCAGAGCCGGATGGGCAAGACGCGCGGCGGCAAGCACCGCAACGGTTCGGGCGCTAATCCTTCACCTGTGACCGATGGGAAATACATCTTCGCCTATTACCGAAGCGGGAATTTCGCGGGCCTGGATATCACCGGCAAGGTTCTCTGGAAGACGAATCTGCAGAAGCGTTTTGGCGAAGACACGCTGTACTGGGATATCGGCACCTCTCCGGTGGTGACGGAGCGCCACGCGGTGATCGCCGTTATCCAGGAGCGCGGCTCCTTCCTGGCGGCCTTCGACAAGAAGAGCGGCGAGATTGCCTGGAAGGTCGCGAGGAATTACGAGTGTCCGACCGAGGGCGATCACAGCTACACCACGCCGATTGTCGTTCGGCATGAGGGCCGGGAGGCCATCCTGGTCTGGGGCGCCGAGAGGTTGACCCTTCATTCAGCCGCCGATGGGAAAATCATCTGGAGCTGCGCCGGGTTCAACCCTGAAGAGAAACGCAATTGGGTTACCGTGGCCTCGCCGGTGATCTCGGCCGGTGTCGTCGTGGTTCCCTACGGCCGGGGTGAGAGGCTCGCCGGCGTCAGGCTCGGCGGCAAGGGAGACGTCACCGAGACCCACCGTCTCTGGACGGTCAAGGGCAACGGCACCTTTGTTCCGACGCCGGCCGCCTCCGGCGACGAGGTCTACATCCTGCGCGACAAGGGACAGGTCGTCTGCCTGGATTCGAAGACCGGCAAGACAAAGTGGAGCGGGCGTATGCCGAAACACCGGGCGAAGTATTATTCATCCCCGCTGGTGGCCGGCGGGAACATGTACGCCGCCCGCGAAGATGGCGTTGTGGTGGTCGCCCGTCTCGGTGCGGACTTCAAGGTGTTGAGCGAGAACGATATGGGCGAGCGGATGATTGCATCCCCTGTACCCGTCGCCGGCCGTCTCCTGCTGCGGGGCGACAGGGCGCTCTATTGCATAGCGAAGCCTGGCGAGACCGCGTCAAAATGAGGCATCGGGTGTTTGCAGGAATTCTCGCGTTCACCTGCCTGGTTTCCCCCCTGTCCCTGGCGGGAGAAGATGGGAGGGAGCGCCAGCTCGCTGCGGCGGTCATCGAGGGCAACATCGAGGCCGTGGAGCGGCTGCTGGATGAGGGAACGGATGTGAACGCGGCGCTGGCCGAGGGGATCTGGCCGCTCGATGTGGCGCGGATTCGCGGCAGAAAGAGCATCGAGAAGCTGCTGATCTCCAGGGGCGCGAAGAAAGCGAACGCGAAGAGCTTTCCCCCGGGAACCCTCGCCCCGGACCTGGCTGAGCTCTACCTGACGAGCGGTATTGCAGCCGCTTCGCCGGGTTTCTCGGTGCTTGTCAGCCGCGATGGGAAGGAGCTCTTCTGCCGCGGCTACGGGCTGGCGCGAGTGAAGGAGAAGCTCGCCGCGGGCCCTGACACCCCCTTTCGAATCGGCTCGGTCACGAAGCAATTCACCAGCGCGGCCATCCTGAAGCTTCGGGAGGACGACAAGCTCGACGTCAGCGACAGGCTCTCGAAGTTTTTCCCGGGCTTTCCCCGCGGCGACGAGGTCACGCTTCATCACCTGCTCTCGCATACCTCCGGGATTCACAGCTACACGGATACCACCGGCTTCATCATGGAGGTCGCATCTCCGGTCAAGGCGCCCGTCCTGGTCGAGAAGATCACGAAGGAGCCCTTTGATTTTGATCCGGGCGGGCGGTTCAAGTATTCCAACTCGGGTTACTTTCTGCTTGGACTGATCGTCGAGAAGGTCTCCGGAAAGTCCTACGGGGAGTACCTGGGAGAAAAGTTCTTCAGCCCCCTGGGCATGAAGAACACCGGCCTGCATCGCCGCGGCTTTGAACCTGCCGGCGAGGCGCTTGGCTATACCCGCGCAGGGAAGGACTACAGACGGGCTGTTGACTGGGATATGAGCTGGGCCGGCGGCGCCGGAGCACTCTATTCGACGGTGCGGGACCTCGGTCTCTGGAACGAGGGTCTCTTCGCTTTCAAGGTGCTCAAGCGGAAAAGCCTCGACCTGGCGTTTACCCCTAACAAGCTACTGGATGAGAGCGGCAAGACCTTCTACGCCTGCGGCTGGGCGATCTCCAGGTATCGCGGTCTTCGCCTCGTTGGCCACAGCGGCGGACTACACGGTTTCCAGTCCTACCTGGTTCGCTATCCGGAGCAGAACCTGACGGTGGCGGTGCTCGCCAACGCGGAATTTTCTCCCGCCGCCAAGGCCCGGGTGCTGGCCGATCTCTGGCTCCATGTGGTGATGGATCCGCGTCCTCTCAGAGAGGAGAAGGCTGGCCTTGCCGGCAAGGGCTACGAAGAGTATTCCGGGCGCTACGATTACGGCAGTGGGGTGATGACAATCAAGCGCGAGGGCGACAGCCTCTTCGCCCAGCTGGGCCTGCAGCCGCGCTTCGAGATCTTTCCCGCCGGCGATGATGAGTTCTTCTGGAAGGTGGTGGAGGCTCGGGTGAAATTTGAGCGTGACAGGTCAGGCAAGGTTACGAGGATCCTGCACACCCAGGGCGGCGCCGTCATCAAGGCGCCCAGGCTCACCCGCCAGGTGGCGGTGAAGGTCGACCCGGCCATCTACGATGCCTACGTCGGGCGCTACGATTACGGCGGCGGACAGACGCTCACCGTCACGCGCGATGGCGACAAGCTGATGGCCAGGATGACCGCCCAGCCGAAGCTGCTGCTCCTGCCGCGCTCGAAGAAGGACTTCTTCTTCAAGGCGGTCAACGCCGAGGTCACCTTCGTTTCGGGGTCGGGCGGCAAGGTCAGCGGGATCGAGCACCTGCAGGGCGGGAAAACCATCAAGGCTCCCAGGCTCAAGTAACCCCCCGGGGGCGCCCTCTACAGGGAGATCTTCAGGACCGTGGATTTTCCTTTTTCGAGCGAGCGAACACCCTCCAGGGTCTTCATCCGTTTTCCCTCTCCCACCCGGATCGTGTAGGAGCCCTTCGAGAAGACCTTGGGGCGATAGCTTGTCCCCTTGATTCTCAGGGTGTAGACGACCTCGCCGGATTTCTCGTCAATGATCGAGACGACCGGATCGGCCTGCCCGCTGATCTTCAATTCCGGCAGCCAGGCCGCCGCCTTGCGGGAGTAGTTGTCCTCCTGCCGGATGGTCTTCGGCCAGCCGGGGTATTGCCTGGCCTTGGGGTCGGTGATGTCGACGTTTCGAGGCCAGCACTCGAAGGTGATCTCGCGCGCGGTCTTATTGAAGCGCACCACGCCGAAGCCGGCGGCGCGAGTGGTGAGCTTGCCGCCTTTCTTGAAGTCGGCGGCCTTCATCCCGGGGTTGGCGGCCGCCCAGCAGGTGACCTTGTTGTTGAAGCCGTCGAGGTGGCGGCCGGTGTAATCGGGCATGCCGGGCAGCCGGTTGGCCCCCGCCTCCAGCGGCACCCACCAGCGCAGGTAGAGATTGGCGATCGAGGGAACGCAGAAGGAAAAGACCGAGTCGTCCCAGTCGTCGATGCCGTGCTGGAAGATGGTCCCGAGGTGCTGATCGCCGGCGATGTGTACCGAGAAGCTGCGGCGCATGACATCGATCGCCTTGTTGCGGCCGGTCTGCGGCCAGCCGTTGGAGTCGAGGTCGGCGTGCAGGCGGCCGCCGATCTTGCCGTGGATGTGGGCTCCGCCGCAGAAGATCGTCTGCGACAGGACGGCCTTCATCTCGGCGCCCCTCCAGTCCTGTCCCCATTTTTTGAGGAATTGAAGTTGTCTCTCTCCCAGGAGGACGGCCCCGGGAACGTCGATGGTCTTCGGATCGTAGTCCGGGTTGCGGACATGGTCAGGTCGGGGACCCTGCTGGGGGATGAGCCCCTTGGGGCCGGACTTGAACTTCCGGTCCTCGATGATGGCGAAGCTGATGCCGCCGACCTTCATGTCGGTGTAGTAGACGGTGATTCCGCGCTGGATGGGGGTGGGATCGTAGGGATCGGGAAGGTGGCTGGTCTGCGCGCGCTGGACCTCGTTGACGTATTCGACCGGCATGAAGAAGCCGCCGTCGGGACCGGCCCCGGTCGAGGCCTTCTTGCCGTTGGCGCCCCAGATATTCGCCTGCCCGACATCGTGGTCATCTGGAATGGTGATGGTGGGAATGGAGCGGATGATCTCGCCGAAGTCGCGGCCGAACTTAAGCCAGGCGGCGTAGTGGCGCCGATGGTCGTAGACCTGGTCGCCTGAGAAGAAGAGGAGGTCGGGCTTGATCCTCTTGATGTTCCGGACGATGTCGTCACGGGAGATGTCGCCGCCATGGGCCGGGCTGATCGAGTTGCCGGTGAAGGCCGCAACGACAATCTCTTTCTTCTCCACCGGGTCTCTCCGGATGATACCCTCGTAATAGGCTGTCTTGCCGTGGGCAACACGGTAGGCGGTGTCCCTGGTTGAGTCCCAGGCGGTTATTCGGAAGGGGGCGGTCCAGCCGTGTTCGACGATGGTCGTCTCGGCGATGACCTTCCAGTTATCGTTCTTCTTCACCTCCAGGCGAACCTTCCCCGACTCACCCTCCTTGAGAGGGTAGAGCTGCGCGTTGAGCTTCAGGATGTTGTCCTCAACGGTGTAGAGCGCGAAGCAGATGACGTCTTTCCTGTCGACCTCCGGGATGCTCAGCAAAGGCTTCCTGCGCTGCTGGTTCTTCCTGGGAGAGGTTTTTTTCTGCGGCGGCTTCTTCCCTTCATTCTGCTCCGTGGCGACAAGGCCGGGAGCCAGGAGCGTAAGGGTGAGGGAGAGGACAAGGCGTTTGCTTGGAAAGAACACGTTTCTGTTTCCTTGGATTGGGTTCGTAGGTTTCGAAGATGACCTCTTCGCCGACCGCTGAGTATCCAATAGATCGCCGGCTGGTTCCAGATGTCTCCGCAGCTTCTTCTCAGAAGCGGAGGCTGAGCCCGATCTTGAAGGTCAGGTCGGACTCCGTCCACCGCAGGCGGCCCTCGTTGCGGTCGATTCCCTGGTTCAGGACGAGGTACATGTTGGAGCCGGGGCTGTATTCCCAATGGATCCTGCTCTGGAAGCCGATCTGGTCGCCGTCACTGTAGTACTGCAGGAGGTTGGACCAGTTGAGCTGCGGCGAGAGGCTGAACCTGGTCTTGATGGAGGCGAGCCGCTCCTTGAAGTCTCCCTGCGGAAGGCTGATCGATTGCAGCTCGTAATCGGCTCGAATGCTGAAGAACTTAGACGGCCTGACGGCGATCTCCGTTTCCCAGGAGCTCAGGTTTCCATCGTAGTACTTGCCGAATTCATAGGAGAGCTCGAACTCGATCAGCCGCTTGCTCGATGTGTCGATGCCGATCTTGCAGCTTGGCCACCAGTATTCCCCGGCCGGGATCTCGATGCCTTCGCTCGTGGAGACCTCGAAGGGGCTCGAGGGGGCGTCATGCTCATAGCTGACCCTGCTCCAGAATTTGTCACCGTCGTTGGTGTAGATGTACAACGGGTAGAGCGAGTGGCTGGCCGTTTCCAGCTCGTCATCGAGGTCGGTATAGAAGGAGTTCGAGTAGCTGAAGAAGAGCTGGCGGATATCGTAGAAGTTCTTCGGGCGCGGCTTGTAGCTGAACTCGCTGATATAGGCCCGCACGCTCTCTCGGCGCACGAAGGCAAGGGCCGGGTCGAAATCTTCCCCTACCTGGAAGAACTGGACATTGGCGCTGAAGCGGTCGTTTGGCAGCTCGATATTGCCGCCGAAAGACAGGCTGTTTTCATCGGTGGTCGTTTCGGGAGGAGCGTCGCCTTCGCTCTCTCCCTCTTCGTTCCAGCTGCTGAGGATCCAGAGGTTGCTCTGCAGCACCTGGCTTCCGAGGAAATCTGAGGTTCGCAGGCCAAGGTCGGCACCGATGAGAAAGTCTTCGTTATTGGAGTTGGGGTCTCCGTGGGTCGTGATGATGCCGACGGAGGATTGCTCGAGGATGTTACGCGAGATCCGGCCGGCGAAGACATTGCCTCCAGGGAGGTCGATGTGATCGTCGACGTAGGCGTCGAGCAGGCCGATGTTGTATTCTCCGATCCGCCCGGTGAGCTTCGTAGCTCCGACGATCGATCGGGGACGCTTGTCGGGGGTCAGTCCGACTGTACGGCTGAAGAAGGGGATGGGTTCGGTGGCGCTGCCGGAGCGGCCGGGCCCGCGCCGCCGGCCGGTGCTGCTGCGGCCGAAGTTGAAGATTCCCGCGTCCTGGAGGAAGAAGTTGCGCTTTTCCGGGTACCTGATCTTGAACCGGGTCAGGTTGATCTGAGGCCGGTCGATCTCGGTTTCGGCGAAGTCGGTGTTGTAGCTCAGGCTCAGCGACAGGTTGGGCGTGATCCGGTAGCGCAGGTCGCCTCCGATGTCCAAGAGGAGGTCGGTGTCGTCGAGCTCACGCTGATCTCGAAACTTCGCGATCGCGTAGGGGGCGAACTCGAGGCCGAGTCCCTGCTCGATTCCGTTCAGCCCTCTGAGGTAGCCGGCCTCGGAGACCTGGTAGGTGTCGAAGTCCTGCAGCGGGCGAGACCAGCGGCCCCACTCCTGCTTGCGCCGGATGTGGCGGGAGATGTTGATTCCCCAGGCCTCCGCGTTCGGATTGAAGCTGAGGCTGTTGAAGGGCAGCTCTATCTCGGCCTTCCAGCCCTCCTCGTCGATACGCGCGGCGACGCTCCACACTCCATCCCAGTCATCGTTGATGTCGGTATTGTTGGTGATGAGGGCATCGCCCTGGGCGCCGTTCGGGTTGATCATGAACCAGTAGCCGTTGCGCCGGTCGAGGAAGGGGTCGAGGGCTATGCAGATAGCATCGTCCTTGGGAAGCGGCGAGTCGCGGGACATCATCCTGGAGATGATCTTCTCCGGCTCCCTGTCGAAGCACCACAGGCCGATATAGAGTGCTGTGGAGGTGTAGACGACGCGAAACTCGGTTCGCTCGGTCGACGCGGCTCCCTCATCGGGCTGCTCCTGCAGCAGCGGCCCCGAGGCCTGGGCCCCCTCCCATGCGGCATCGTCCATTCGCCCATCGAGGACGGGGGCTTCTTTGACGCGGAAGGCCGTGATCGAGGGGCGGCGGAAGAGGCCCTCTTTTCCCCCCCCTTCCTGGGCAAAGAGGGGGAGCGATAGCAGGGCGAAGACGAGGGCGGCGCCGTGAATTCTCTGGTCGGTCTTGGGAGGCATTGGATCGATTTCGGAGGTCTTGCGGCCTGTCGGGAGAAATCGGCGGTCGCGCGAAGCGTTAGGTTAGCTGAGGGGAGAGTGGATGTCCCGTTCTGATTCAGCCGCCGCCCGGCTGGGTTCTCAGCAGGTCCTCAAGAGTTTCTCGGCGGCGGATGAGCTTCGCCTCACCTCCTCGCAGGAGGACCTCGGCCGGCCGCGGTCTCGAATTGTAGTTCGAGGCCATCGAGGCTCCGTAGGCGCCGGCGTTGTGGAAGGCCAGCAGGTCGCCTTCGCGGATTTTCGGGAGAGTCCGCGCGATGGCCAGGTCGTCGGGTTCGCAGAGCTGGCCGACGATCCTGTATTCCGCCGGCTCGCCGGCCGGGTTCGAGAGGTTCGTGATTTCGTGCCAGGCTCCGTAGAGGCGGGGGCGCAGGAGGTGGTTGAAGCCCGTGTCGACCCCGGCCAGGACCTCGGCACCGTTCTCCTTGAGACCCGTGACCCGGGCCAGCAGGAGTCCGGCCTCGCTTACGAGGAAACGCCCGGGTTCAAACCACAGCTCAGGCTCTTTCCCGTATCCTTGCGTGAAGCTTCTGTAGACGGGCTCAAGCCTGCCGGCCAGCTCGCTGAGGTTGACCACGCGATCATCTTCGCGGTGGGGAACCTTGATGCCGCCGCCGAAATCAAGGTATTCAAGCGAGGGGAATCCTCCGGCGGCCTCGAAGAGCGCCTCCGCAGCCTCGATAAATACGTCCGCGTCCAGGATGACCGAGCTCGAGTGCACGTGGAGTCCCTCGACCCGCAGGTTCCTGTCCGCGACGAGCTTCGCGGCCCTTTCGAGCTCCCCGGTGGAGATGCCGAATTTCGACTCTTCGTACCAGCGAGCCGACGTCTCGGAGCTCTCGCTTTCGCCGGAGGAGGGCTTGAGGCGCAGGCAGCAGGGGACCCGGCCATGGCGGGCGGAGAACTTCTCCAGCGTTACCAGGCTGTCGATGTTGATTCTCGCGCCCAGCTCGACGGCCCGGTCGAGGTCGGTCTCGGAGGGAAAGCTGGGAGTGAAGAGGATGTCGCCGGGCTGGAACTTTGCCCGCAGGCCGAGCTCAAGCTCCTGGATGGAGACGGCATCGAGCCCGGTTCCTTCTTCCTTGAACAGGCGCAGGATTTCGACCGGGCTGAGGGCTTTGGCTGCGTAGAGAATCCTGTGCGGGAGCGCAGCGAAGGCGGCGTGAAAGGTCTTAAGCTGCTCCAGGATGGTCTCGGCGTTGTAGGCATAAAGGGGTGTTCCGTAGGCTTCGCAGAGGGCTTCCGGGTCGATTCCGCCGATGAGCTCCATTTTCGGTGCGGTGGTCATGGGCCAGCTAATCATCCAGCGCGCAGAGCCCCTCGAGGTCGAGCGTCCCTATGGTTTCGAGCCGATCGAGAAGCTCGTGAACCCGGTTCTGGCTCCTGGAATATTTTCGCCCCGAGAGCAGGTCGAGATGCCAGCAAACCTGGCCGTGGGCTCCCCAGAGGATGGAGGCGGGCAGGAGGCGGCGTTCGGTCCTGTTGAAGGCGCGTACCGCATCGTAGTCGCGCAGGAAGCGTCCGAGGAGCGCGGGCTCCAGGGCATTGTCGATAAAGCAGAAGCCGTTGATGGCGGTACCTACATCGAAGAGGAAGCTGTCGATACAGCACTCCTCGAAGTCGATGATGGCTTCTAAACGGTCCTCTTTGAAGATCGTGTTCTCGGGGAAGAGGTCGGCGTGGATCAGCCCCCTCGGCAGGGACTCGGCGCCCAGCAGGCCGCGCAGCCGCGCTGTCTCCTCGATGAATCTGCCGAGGATCTCCCGGTCGCCATGGACAGAATCTCCAAAGCGTGAGGCGAGCTCCTGGCTGGCTTCAATCTGAACGAAGTTGTCCCTGTCGAAACTCTCGGGCGGCTCGATGCCGTGGAGCTCAGCGAGCGCCCTGGCGGCCTCGCCGACGGTCCCGGGCGTGAGGCCGGGTTCCTGTCCCTCGATATAGCTGTAGAGGACCACGATGCCGGAAGGAGTCGTCGAGATGAAGTCTCCATCGTCGCGCCGGATGGGGTAGGCCGCCCGGAAGCCCTTTTCCTCTAGGCGTTCGAGGACCGCCAGCTCCGCGGCGAGGTTGTCCTCCGATTTCTGCCGGCAGATCCTGTACAGGAAGGTTCCGCTGGCGGTATCGAGGGCGTAGTTGGTGTTGGCGTAGCCCTCGGGGAGGGGATGCAGGGACACGTCATCTCCGAGCCCGTAGCTCTTCGCGAGCACGCGCGCCTCCTCCAATACGAGATCGTCGTCCTGGCGGCTGGTTTCGATTGTTGTCATATCGTCAAGTCCTCAGCCGTCTCTTGTACCATAGGAGGAGGGAGGTCTCGACTGGGCCTGTGAAGACGCCGTTTCCGGCAGGCGGGCGCGCTGCTATTTCCCGGAGATGAGCTCGAGCTTCTGGCCGCGTTCGAAGGCATTCCCATCGAGGATGCTGGCGACGCTGTAGCGGTCCGCCACCTCGAGCACGAGGAGGGTTCCGACGACATCGCCTACCGAGCGGCCCAGGAGATCTCCGGTCTCAGGGTCCCGGACCATTTCCCCGCCCTTGCGTACGTGCCAGCGGCTGCCGATCTTCATCTTTCGATCCTTGCCGCCGCTGAGCATGATCGTTCTGCCGTCGACGCTGGCGATGGTCGGCTGCCAGAGCCTGTGGCCGAGGACCTCGCTGATCGAGGAGACGCCCCCATCGAGAGCCTCCCGGAGCGCCTCGCCCAGGGGGGTCTGGAAGAAGTGGGTTCCGCCGAAGGTGACGTTCTTGTAGTTGGTGGCTGCCGCCGTTTCACCGATGTAGGTCTTACCGGTGACGACCTGGCTGAAGAGAATTTCTCCTGACTCGACCTCGGTGACCTTCAGCGCGATGCTCACCACGGCGTGCATTCCTCCGCCGCCGATGCGCAGGGAACCGACACCCAGGTCGAGGCCCGACTGGTTGACGTTGGCGAACTCGGTGATGGAACCTTTCACCAGGTAGCGCGCGTTCTTCAGCCTGTTGGCCGGGACCTTTCGTTCAGCACGGGTGATGCCGGTGTTCTGCAGCTGCTGCTCTTTCATGACGGCATCGAGATGCTCTCGTTCGAGCACCCTGAATTGCCCGGTGCGGTAGAGTGAGTCCGACAGCAGCTCGGCCACGGACTCTCCCAGCTTCCAGTTGAGCGGGGCGTTGGAGCGGTTCTCGAAGGAGATGACCGCCAGCGCGGGCTTGTCGTATTTGTAGTCCTTGCGGGCGCTCCAGGACATGGAGGAGCAGCCGGCCAGGGTCAGCAGGAAAAGAAGCGTCAGGTGTGATCTGGGCATGGGGAGTCCACTCGCAAAAAATAAGGAGGTGATTGCAGATATCCGGACGGGAAAGGAGAGATTGAATCCTCTCCGTATCTCCATCTATCGGTTCTTCGGGCCAAAATGTTTTGACCTGCAAACCCTTATCGGATGTGCAGTCCGTCTCCCGGGCGCGCCCTCGCGGGGATGGGGTTGTTTCGACCCTGGACGGAGCCGTAGCCCCCGAAAAATCAGTGAGTGTCAATATGGCATGCCCTTCTGGGCAAGGTGCATAAAACCTAAAAATGAGTATGCCATAATGGCATTAAATGGTGCTGCCAGAAAAAGCCATCTATCTGTAAGTGATTATTATCATTCATTTTATAATTTCTGGTACAGGATTTGCATTAGTCCTCTATAGTGTGGCTAAAATTTACCCGGCTAAAATTTACCCGACGTAAGGAGGCCGAACATGAACCTTAATCAATGGACCATCAAATCCCAGGAAGCTCTCCAGAAAGCCCAGGTTTTTGCTGATGACCGAGGTCATCCGGAGCTTACGGTGGAGCATCTTCTCAGTGCCCTCATCGAGGATGGGGGGGAACTCGCCGCCCGTCTCCTGAACCAATTGGAGGTATCGGTTACCTCTGTTCGCCAGAAGCTTTCGGAGTTTCTCGGCAGGTTACCTGAATCCAGGGGTGATACCCAATTGCGGCCCAGCGACGAGCTGGGACGGGTGCTTGATTCGGCGGCAAAGGAAGCGCGCCGGCTCAAGGACGAGTACATCAGCATCGAGCATCTCCTGCTCGGGATTCTCAAGGGCGCCGCTGGTTCTACAGCCGGGCGCATCCTTGAAGAAGAGGGAGTGAATCCGGCTAAATTCGAGGAGGTTCTGGGTCGCGTCAGGGGAAACCAGCGGGTGACGAGCCCGGATCCCGAGTCCACCTACGAGGCCCTCGAGCGCTACGGCCGCGACCTGGTCGACCTCGCCCGCAAGGGAGGTCTCGATCCGGTCATCGGCCGCGACGAGGAGATCCGCCGCATCATCCGGATCCTGTCGCGCAAGACCAAGAACAACCCCGTTCTCATCGGCGAGCCCGGGGTCGGCAAGACGGCCATCGTCGAGGGCCTCGCTCAGCGCATCGTGCGCGGCGACGTTCCCGAGGGGCTCAAGGACCGGACGATCTTCTCGCTCGACCTCGGTTCCCTCATCGCCGGGGCGAAGTACCGCGGCGAGTTCGAGGAGCGCCTGAAGGCGGTTCTCAAGGAAATCCAGGACAGCGATGGCCGCATCCTGCTCTTCATCGACGAGCTGCATAACATTGTCGGCGCCGGCAAGACCGATGGGGCCATGGATGCGGGCAACCTTCTCAAGCCCATGCTCGCCCGCGGTGAGCTCCATTGTATCGGGGCGACGACGCTGGATGAGTACCGCCAGCATCTGGAGAAGGACGCCGCGCTCGAGCGCCGCTTCCAGCCGGTGGTCTGCGAGCCGCCGACGGTCGAGGACACGATCTCGATCCTTCGCGGCCTGCAGGAGCGCTTCGAGGTCCACCACGGAGTCCGGATCCAGGACGCCGCCCTGGTCGCCTCGGCGACCCTCTCGGATCGCTACATCAGCGACCGCTTCCTGCCCGACAAGGCGATCGATCTCATGGACGAGGCGGCCGCCAGCGTCCGGACCGAGATCGACAGCATGCCGGGGGAGCTGGACCACCTGACCCGCCGACAGCTGCAGCTCGAGATCGAGCTCGAGTCTCTCAAGCGGGAGAAGGACAAGGCCTCGAAGGAGCGCCGAGGGAAGATCAAGAAGGAGGTTGCCGACCTGAAGGGGCGCGTAGGAGCCCTGCGCTCCCAATGGGAGAAGGAGAAGGCCGAGATCCAGGCTGTGCGCGCCCTGCGTGAGAAGATGGACGCGACCCGGCTCGAGATCGAGAAGGCGGAGCGGGGGCAGGACCTGGCTCGTGCCGCCAAACTCCAGCACGGCACTCTTCCCGAACTCGAGCAGGAGCTCAAGGAAAAGGAAGAGGCCATTTCAGCCCGCGAGGGTGGTGATTGCCTCGTTCGCGAAGAGGTGACCTCGGAGGAGGTCGCCTCGATCGTGGCCCACTGGACAGGGATCCCTGTGACACGGCTTCTCGAGGGCGAGCGCGAAAGGTTGCTTTGCCTGGGAGAGGAGCTTCACAAGCGGGTGATCGGCCAGGAGGAGGCGGTCGAGGCCGTCTCAGAGGCGGTGCTGCGGGCCCGGGCGGGCCTGAAGGACCCCTCGCGGCCGATCGGTTCCTTCCTGTTTCTCGGGCCTACCGGCGTGGGCAAGACAGAGCTTGCCCGCGCGCTGGCCGAGACGCTCTTCGATTCCGAGGACAACATCGTTCGAATCGACATGAGCGAATACATGGAAAAGCACTCGGTATCGCGGCTCATCGGAGCGCCTCCCGGCTACGTCGGCTACGACGAGGGAGGCCAGCTCACCGAGGCCGTGCGCCGCCGACCCTACGCGGTGGTGCTTCTCGATGAGATCGAGAAGGCGCACCCCGATGTGTTCAATATCCTGCTGCAGGTGATCGACGATGGCCGCCTGACCGACAACCAGGGACGGACGGTTGATTTTAAGAACTGCGTCCTGCTCATGACCTCGAACATCGGCAGCCAGGCGCTTACCGAGTCGGCTGCCGAGGAGGGAACGATCAACGAGGGCACCCGCCGGGAGGTCATGAACCACCTGCGCGAGGCCTTCCGGCCGGAGTTCCTCAACCGGGTGGACGAGACGGTGCTGTTCTCGCCGCTGACCCGAAGCGAGATCACCGCGATCACGGTGCTGCAGTTCGAGCGAATTTCTGAGCGACTGCTTGAGCGCATGATCCGGCTCGAGGCCACCGACGAGGCGATCTCCCACATCGGCGAGGCGGCCTGGGACCCGGTCTACGGGGCCCGCCCGATCAAGCGCTACCTGCAGAAGCACGTCGAGTCGGCCCTGGCCCGGAAGCTGGTGGAGGGCGCGGTGGCGGAAGGTTCGCTTGTCAGGATGACCTTAAAGGAGGGCGCGGACGAAACCAGCGGCGTTGATGTCGCGGGTGAGCTCGTCAATCTGAAGCTTAAAAAGCTCGATTTCGAGATCGAGGCGCCTGTGGAGACAGGGAAGGCCGAGGTTCACGAGGGCGGAGAAAGCTCACCGGAATCCATGTCGGCCTGATTCATTGAGCGCTGGAACAGCGGGACCGTTTCCTCAGCTGGAGGCGGTCCCGGTTTTCCTGTTCTTGAGCTGGTCGATGAGCACAGCCACGAGGATCAACAGGCCGAAGACGACCATCTGCGGGTAGGTCGTTACACCGGTCAGGTTCATTCCGTTGGCGATGACTCCCAGGATCAGGGCGCCGACCAGGGTCCCCATGATTTTTCCGGAGCCTCCGGCCAGGCTGGTTCCGCCGACGACAACTGCGGCGATGATCTGCAATTCATAGCCGACGCCGCTTTTCGCACTTCCCGCGCCATATAATGAGGAGTTGACTACTCCGCCGAGTCCGGCCAGCGCTCCACAAATGGTGTAGACGATGATCAGCACGCGTTTTACGGGTACCCCTGAGAGGTGAGCTGCTTCCCGGTTTCCCCCTACAGCGTAGATGTGGCGTCCAAGCACGGTGCGGGTCATTAGCAGGTGGGCCGACAGATAGAGCAGGATCATCAGGATGACGGAGTTGGGGATTCCGAGCAGGGAGCGTCCCGCTCCGAGAAACCGGTAGCTCTCAGCTTCGATAACGACGTCTGAAGGGCCATCTGCGATGATGTAGGACAGGCCCCGGGCTATGGACATGATGCTCAGGGTGACGATGAAAGGGTGGATTCCGAAGGCCGTCACCATGACGCCGGAAAAGGAGCCGAGAAGTCCGCACCCGACAATACCCAGGAGGGCGCAGCCCAGCAGCAGGAAGATTCCGCTCTCTGGGCCGCTACCGAGCTCTCGGGCCGCGCCGGCCACGATGACTCCGGAGAACGCGATCAGGCTGCCTACCGAGAGATCGATTCCGGTGGTGATGATCACCATGGTCATGCCGATGGCGATGATGGCGATGACCGAGATCATATTCAGGATATCCATCAGGTTGGACATCTTGAGAAAGACCGGCCAGCGCACGCTCGGGGGGATGATTACTTTTGCCGATCCGAGAGATGGCTGGCTGGCGGTGAGGACTTTGAACTGGTCTCCGGCCAGCACTCCCTGCGCGGAAAAATGGTGTGTGGCGATCACATCGAGCTTTGTTCCCGCGGCCCCCAGCTCCTCGAGCCTCTTGCGCACAGCGCTGGGTATGCCGGTGATCTTCCCGAGAATGTTCGCCCCGGAGGAGCGCTCCAGCTCTTCTTCGAGGGCGGTGGCGTAGCGGAGGTCATCTTCTCCTGGACGAACTACGATGAGCACGTTGGGAGTCCCGGGGCACTCACGGGCGATTCGGCGCGCCAGTACCCGCGCGGCACCCTCGTCCGTCGGATGCTGGTCGTTGAGGGTCGCCAGGCTGAAGAAGAGACAGAGCAGCAGGAGCACGAAGAGGGTGCCGAACCGGGAAGCCAGCTTCAAGGGGGAGCGTCCTGCCTGGCTTGAGCTCATTTCAGCTCGGGATCCTTGTCGGCATCGGCCTTGCGGTAGAGGTAGGTCGGGATCAGGACCTTTTCCTCAAACTCTTCCCCGTTGAGGTATTTGATGATGTTCTGTACGGAGGTTTTTCCCATCTTGACGGGGAACTGGATGGGATCAGCGAAGAACTTTCCATCCTTGATGGCCTGCTTCCCGGCCAGCTCTCCATCGAATCCGATGATCTTGACCTGGCCGACCTTCTTGGCCTGCTCGAGAGCCGTATAGGCTCCCAGTGCCGAGGGGTCGTTGATCGCGAAGATGGCCGCGAGATCCGGATGCGCCTGCAGCGCCGCCGAGGTGGATTGGAACCCCTGGTCCTTGGCGCCGGCGCCATCCAGCTCCGCCGCGATCTCGATCCTGCCCTCGGTGCGTCCCTTGTTGTGGGCGTTGATCTCTTTCATGAAGCCATCGACTCTCAGCACGCAGGAGTTGGCCTGCTTGAAGTGGAGGATCAGGACCTTGCCGCCGGTTTCCCCCAGCAGCTCGATCATCGCCTTGCCGGCGAGCTGTCCGCCCTGGAAGTTGTCGGTGCCGATGTGGCCGGTGATCTTGACGCCCTCGGCGACGCATTGAAGATCACAGGTAAAAACGGGGATACCCGCCTTGTTGGCCTTCTGGATCGCGGGTCCGACGGAGAGCCTGTCGCAGGGATTGAGGATGATCGCCTGGGCGCCCTGGACAATGTAGCTGTCAATGTGCTCGGCCTGGAGCTTGCCGTCACTGTTCGCATCGTTAACGGCGACATCAAAGCCGTTGAGCCTGGCCTCCTCCGTGATGCTGTCGGCGATAATCTTGAAGAACGGGTTGGTCAGGGACATCGCCGAATAGCCGATGAGCCCCTTCTTTTTCGTTTCACCGCCGTCATCCGAAGAGCCGCCGCAGCCGCAGCAGAGAGCCGCGACCAGGATGAGCAGGAGGTGCTGGCGAATGAGTTTCATGTCTCGGTTCTCCCTTGGATGGACGAGCGCCCCGGGCGCCGCCTGTTTTCTGAAGATTAGACTGGTTGAGGCGATGGCCCGCGATCCGGGCTCATCTATCCCTCGGACCGATCAGCCAAGATACACCGAAACAGGCGAAAGGCGGGTAACAGTTTGTTGAAAAAAGGCGCTCGAGAGAACAGGATCTACCTGTAAACAGAATCTACCCCGGAGATCTATCCCGATGTTGAATCGCTGCTGTTTCCTGTTGGCTCTGCTGGCGTGCACCTGCGCGCCGGGCGAGGACTGGCCCCAGTTCGGAGGTCCCGGTGCGAAGGGGATCTCTTCCGAGAAGGGGATCCCTGTTTCCTGGAGCGGCAAGAAGAACGTCGCCTGGAAGTTCCGCCTGCCCGGCTCCGGCTGGTCGTCTCCCGTGGTGGTGGATGGCAAAGTGTACCTGAGCGCAGCGGTGGTGGGCGCGAAGAGCTCGAAGGACAACCCCTCCCTGGTGGCGCTCTCTGTAGACTCTGAGAGCGGCAAGCTCATCTGGCAGACGGAATTGTTCGCCAAGGCGAGGTCTTCCAGGCGGCACCAGAAAAACAGCCACGCCAGCCCGACGCCGCTGGTTGACGATGGGAAACTCTATGTTCATTTTGGCACCAACGGCACGGCCTGCCTGGACCTTGCCGGCAAGATCCTCTGGAAGAACGAGGAGCTCATCTACAGTCCCGTGCACGGCGGCGGCAGCTCGCCGGTGCGGGCTGGAGAGGTGATCGTCTTCAGCTGCGATGGCGCGGCGGCCCCCTTCGTCGTCGGTCTCGACCGCAATAACGGTAAGATCCGCTGGAAGACGAACCGCCCGAAGAGCTCGGGGAAGCTCTTCGCCTTCGCCACGGCCCTCGCGCTCGAGCTCGATGGAAAGACGCAGGTCATCCTTCCGGGCGCCAACTGGATCGCCAGCTACAATCCAGCCAACGGCAAGGAGATCTGGAGAGCCTGGCACGGCGGCTACTCGGTGGTTCCGCGTCCGCTCTACGGCCACGGGCTGGTCTATTTCTCGAGCAGCTTTGACCAGGCGAAGCTCTTCGCTATCCGCCCCGATGGCAAGGGCGAGGTGACGAAGACCCATATCGCCTGGCAGAGCAGCAAGTCCGCGCCCCACTCGCCGACACCGGTCCTCGTTGGCGAGGAGCTCTATTGCGTCAGCGACCGCGGGATCGCCTCCTGCATCGAGGCCCGCACCGGGAAGCTCCACTGGCGTGAACGAGTCGGTGGAGGCTATTCCTCCTCGGTTCTCTCCGCCGATGGGAAGATCTATTTCCAGAACGAAAAGGGTGATGCGGTGGTGATCAAGGCTGGAAAGAAGTTCAAGGTGCTGTCGCAAAACAAGCTCGGTGAGAGAACCCTGGCGAGCTACGCCATCAGCTCAGGGGCCATCTATATCCGGGGGGCTTATCATCTCTTCAAGATCCAGGCGGCCGCGGACTGATGGAGAGTCCCGGCACTTCTTCTTCAACCATCATTCAGACAGGAAATGAGTCGTGATTCCCAAGAAACCCCTGCTCGTGCTCTTCATGGTATTTGCCGTTCCCGCGGCGGCGCAGAAGAAGGATTCTCCCGTCGAGCGGCGGCTTCCGGCCTATCGGGTCGAGGCGGCTGGCTTCGAGGCCAGCGATCGGGACATCAAGGCTGTCTGCGATTCCGCCGCCGGTGAGCTCTGGCGTCACCTCAAGCCCTACAAGCTCGATCCCTTCGTGGTGAAGCGCGGTCACAAGGGACCCTTCTTCAGCTTCGTTAAAAACTCCCGCGGGGAGCTTGAGATTCTGCTCGATACCGGAAAGACCTATTGGAGCCAGTACGCCTATCAGTTTTCGCACGAGTTCCTTCACCTGCTCTGCGGCAGCGACGCTCGGGATCCCCGCAACCTGTGGTTCGAGGAAACCCTGGCCGAGACATCTTCGCTTTTCGTCATGCGCGCCATGGCCAGGAGCTGGAAGAAGAAGCCTCCCTATCCCCACTGGGCGGATTATCGCGATTCCATCCGGGATTACGTCGACGACATCGTCCTGAAGCGCTCCGGGGTTTCCGAGATCCATCAGAAAGGCCTTGCCGCCTTTTATCGCGCGCACAGAAAGGACCTTGAAAAGAATTGCTGCGATCGAGGAGTGAACGGGGCCATGGCCCTGGTCCTGCTGCGGTTATTCGAGGAGAAGCCGGAGCGCTGGGAGGCTGTCCGCTGGCTCAACAGCCCCAAACAGGGCAAGGGCCAGCCATTCGAGAAATACCTGCGCAATTGGCTCGACGCCGCGCCCGATCGCCACAAGGCCTTTATCAGGAAGCTCGCAGGCCTCTACGGCATCGCCCTGGCCGGCTGATGAGGGGGGAAAGTAATTCTCGCCTGAAGGGGCCTCGCAAGTCACAATAGGCTCGTTAACCGGACCATCCATCTGCAAGGAGATTGAACATGAGAGCTTTCGCCGTATTCAGTGTCGTCGCCATTCTTTTTCTCAGCGCCTGTACCTCTGAAGATTCCGCAGTCGGCAGCGGCGACACGGCTCTGATCAAGCTGCAGGTGGAAGGCATGGCCTGCGGCGTCATGTGTCCTCCGAAGATCACGGAAGACCTGATGACGGTCAAGGGCGTCGAGGAGGTGAAGGTCGATTTCAAGACCAAGACCGCAACGGTCAGAACCTCGGGAGATGTAGATTCGGGAGTCCTGGTCAAATCCCTGCGCGAGCAGTTCACGGCTACAGTGAAGAACTGATTCCCGGCGCGCTTTGAATCACCGGCTGGCAGGGTGTGCCTCGCCTCAGGCGAGGATGCCCTTGATCACGTGGCCGTGGACATCGGTCAGCCGACGCTGGATGCCGTTGTGGTAGTAGGTGAGCTTCTTGTGATCGATCCCCATCAGGTGCAGGACCGTCGCGTGGAAGTCGTGGATCGTGGTGGGCTTGTCCGCCACCGCGAAGCCGATGTCATCCGACTCTCCATAGTGGAAACCCTTCTTCAGTCCGGCGCCGGCCATGAAGAAGGTGAAGGCGTCGGGATGATGGTCGCGCCCGGGCCGGTTGATGCCCTGGGTCGCGGGGCCGCGGCCGAACTCGGTGGTGAGCAGAACCAGGGTGTCATCGAGCATGCCGCGCTGGTTGAGATCCTTGATCAGCCCCGCGAAGGGCTGGTCCATGCTGGCGGCCATCTTGGTATGGTTCTTTACAACGCTCTCATGGGCATCCCAGTTGATGCGGGGAGAGCCGAAGGCTCCGCCGTTGATGATCTGGACAAAACGCACACCTCGCTCGAGGAGTCTTCGCGCGATCAGGCAGTTGCGGCCAATCCCCTCTGATGCCTTGTTCTCGAGGCCATAGAGCTTCTTGATCTCGGCGCCCTCTTTCGAGAAGTCCTGGGCTTCCGGGATGCTCAGCTGCATGGCGCCGGCCAGCTCGTAGGAGCGCAGGCGAGCGGCGAGCTCGCTATTGCCGGGGTTCTCTTCGAGGAATTTCCTGTTCATATCCGCCAGGAAGGAGAGTCCCGCCGTTCTCTTCGCCGCGGAGACGCCGGCTGGAGTTCGCAGGTCGCGAACGAGCTCGGAGCCGCTGGTGTTGAAGGCGACTCCCTGGTGCGCGGCGGGCAGGAACCCCGCGGCCCAGTTGATCGACCCGCCAGCCGGCAGTCCCCTGGGGTCCGGCAAGGTGACGAAGGAGGGCAGGTTGCTGTTCTCTGTTCCGAGACCGTAGCTCAGCCAGGAGCCCATACAGGGGAAGCCGTTGAGCGTGAAGCCGGTGTTCATCTGGAAGGTGGCCGGCGTGTGGTTGTTGCTCTTGGCGACCATCGAGTGGAGGAAGCAGCATTCATCGACGCAGGTGGCAAGGTTGGGGAGGATGCTGCTCGCCCAGCTGCCGGATTTTCCGTAGCGGTTGAACTCGAAGGGGCTCTTCATGATCAATCCCGCCTGTCCGAAGAATCCTCTCAGCTCTCCGCGGCCCTGGAGCTTCTTGCCGTGGAGTTTTTCCAGCGCGGGCTTGTGATCGAAGGTGTCGATCTGGCTCATGCCGCCCATGCAGAAGATCTGGACGACCCTCTTCGCCCGGGCGGGAAAATGGATTCCCCGGGTGATGCTCCTGTTCTCGCTGGCGGCCGCCTCTCTCTGGAGCATCCAGGTGAGAGCCAGCCCCCCAAGGCCTACGCCGTTTTTCCAGAGGAAGTGACGCCTCGACATGGGGTCGCTGATCGCTTGTGCCATTGCCGCGTCGTGCTCAGCGTACATAGAGAAACTCCGATGCGTTAAAGATGACCCAGCAGACCGTCTCGAGACCGTGCTCTTTCACGAGGGCCTCGCATTGCCCGCGCTCAGCCCCGGTGGGCTTGCGCGCGAAGGCGTAGAGCCAGGCCTGCTCGATGGAGCTGGAGCCGGTCTTCGTCTCCCCGGCCTCCTGCTGGAGACGAGCGGCAAAGCTTTTCGCCAGCCGCTGAACAAGCGAGTTGTTCATCAGCGAGAGCGCCTGCAGCGGTGTCGTGGTTGAGCGCCGCCTTGGGGCCTTGACCGAAGGATCAGGGCAGTCGAATACGTCGAGCAGGGGGTCCTTGCCCGAGTTGACGTTCATGCGGTAGACGCTGCGGCGGTCAAACTGCGGACCCTCCTGGTCCCTGATCTTGTAGAAGGATGAACCGAAATTCGAGATGGAGAAGGGCCTGTAGCTCGGCCCGCCCATCTGGGTGTTGAGCTTTCCGCTGATGGAGAGCATCGAGTCCCTGATGGACTCCGCCGTAAGTCTCTTGGGGGGATGACGCCACAGGAGGCGGCTCTCGGAATCGATCTCGGAAGCTTTTCTGTTCCAGGAAGAGGCCTGGAGCCAGGTGCTCGAGTGAACGATCAGGCGGTGCAGCTCCTTGATTCTCCAGCCCCGTTCAATGAAGGTGGCTGCGAGCCAGTTCAACAGATCCGGGTGAGAGGGCGCCTCGCCCAGGGCGCCGAAATCGTTTGGAGAGCCTACGATGCCCCGGCCGAAGTGGTAGTGCCAGACCCTGTTAGCCATCACCCTCGCAGGCAGCGGGTTCTTTGGATCGGCGAGCCAGCGAGCGAAACGAATCCGGCGCTCAGCCTCCGGAGCGTTTTCCGCCAGCCCGAAATCTCCCGTGGGTTCGCTGATGACCGAGAGCGCTCCAGGGCGAACAGCCTCGGCCGGGTCGCGGACATTGCCCTTGATGAGCCTGTGGGTCGTCTTCGGCTGGCGCCGCTGTCCCGCGTAGGTCTTGCCGCCGCCGCGGGGGATCGAGCTGATCTGTCCGCGAAGCCCGTCGGTCTCGGCCAGCAGCGCCGCGCGCTTGCGGCGTTGCCCTTCAGAGAGCTCCTTGAGTACGGCCTCCAGCGGAATGAACGAGCCCCGGGAGGCCAGGGATGTCCGAATTTCTTCCCGGGAAAGGGCCCGGTCGTAGAGGGCGGCCTGCTCGAGCTCTCCTCTCAGGTAGCCATTTCGGGCTCCATTGTGGCGCAGTCCGAAGAGCACCTGGGCCTGCCCTTTGCGGTAGGTGATTCGGCCGCCGGGGTTGTAGCTCTGTCCATAGAGCTCACCGTTTCTGTAGATGCTGATCGAGTTGTCGGATCCGTAAACGATAGCCATGTGAACCGCCGTCGCCGGGTTCGAATTTTCCGCCGCCGCCGACAGGTCCCTTGTCCTGGAGAAGCCGTTGCTTCCGGCCATCCAGGCGCGTTTCTTACGTTCGGCGTAGACGATTGAGTCGAAGATCACACCGTCGCTGGCCTGCAGGGTGATGACGCCGCCGCCGCCCTGGTCGAGGGTCGGCAGGTAGGCCCAGGCCTCGAGGGTCTTTTCTGAGACGTCTTTTCCGAGGGTCGCCGTCGAGGCGAAGGAGTTCTTTCCGTCAAGAACGAGGCGGCCGTTCTGTAGCTTCGCAGAGCCGTTCAGCTTCGCGTGCATGCCTCCGACCTGGTCCTGGAGACCTCCAGAGGCGAAGTTCCACAGGGCGATCGGCTGGGGACCGGCCGGAGCTTTCAGGGTCTTCTCTCCCGTGCGCGCGTGGAGCTGTTCGCGTGCCGTCTTCTCGAGCTCGGCGACCTTTTTGTCGAGCTTGGCGATCTTCGCGTTGAGGGCATCGACCTTCTTCTGGCGAGCCTCTCGTTCGGCTTGCGAGCCGAAATCCCGCTCGCCATGGAAGACGCCGTCGAAGACTGACTTGATGCGGTAGTAGTCCGTTTGCGGGATGGGGTCGAATTTGTGCGCGTGGCAGCGGGCGCAGTTGACCGTCATGCCGAGGAAGCCCTGGGTCACACAGCTCACCAGGTCCTCCATCTCCTCTTCCCGCGTCTTCATGCGCTGGGTCTGGTTCCGCTGGCTGTTGCCGGCCTGGTCGTAGGGGCCGCAGACAAGCATGCTGGTGGCGATGATCCCGTCGGACATCACCGGCTTGAGCGCATCTCCGGCGACCTGTTCCATCATGAAGCGGTCATAGGGCTTGTCGGAGTTGAAGCTGCGGATCACGTAGTCCCGATAGTGCCAGGCGTTGTCCCGAAGCCGGTCATACTCGAATCCCTGGCTCTCGGTATAGCGCACGACATCCAGCCAGTGCCGACCCCAGTGCTCTCCGTAGCGCGGCGAAGCCAGCAGCCGTTCGACCAGGTTGCCGTAGGCCCCGAGATCCTTGTCGTCGACGAAGGCCTTCACCTCGCCGGGGGTTGGCGGGAGTCCCAGGAGGGTGAAGCTCAGTCGCCGAATCAAGGTCACCCTGTCGGCCTGGGGGCTCGGCTTGAGCCCTTTTTCCTGGAGCCTCGCGAGGACAAAGGCATCGATGGGGTTGCGCACCCAGTCCGCTCCCTTGATTGCCGGCGGCGCAGGCTTCTTGACCGGCTTCAGGGACCAGTGATCACTCTCGATTCGGCCGGAGCCGGCGGGGTCCTCCGGCCAGTCGGCTCCCTGGTCGATCCAGGCGCGCAGAACGCCGACCTGGACCGCTGTGAGCCGTTTGCCGCGCGGCGGCATCACGAGCTTCTTGTCAGTGCCGGACACCAGCAGCACGAGCCGGCTCCCGCCACCCTTGCCGGGCAGGATGACCGCCCCGGAGTCGCCGCCCTTGAGCGCCGCGGATCGCAGGTCGAGCCTCAGTCCGCCCTTTTGCTTCTTCGCGCCATGGCATGTTTCACAGGTGCCGCTGAGGAGGGGACGAATCTCTGTCTCGAAATCGACCTTGTGTTGGGCGGCTGGAGGCAGCTCGCCCTCGGCCGCGGGCAGCGATCCGCAGCAGACCAGCAGGAGAAGCAGGAGCCCGGCAGATTTGCTGTTGTCGCTGTGGAGATGCATCTGAAGCCTCTGTTCTCGGTGCCGTTGGTGTTGCCATCATCTTAGGCTTTGAAGGCTTTTGAGTGTATCCCATTTCAGCGAATTCGGCCTGCAGCAAAAAGGCGCCCGGAAAACGTTCTGTTTTCCGGGCGCCTTCTTATTACGTTTTCTCCCGAGTTCCGGGAGAGGGACCGATTAACCTTCGAAGTCCTTGCAGTGCATCTCATCGGAGGTCGGGTCGAATCCCCGGTAGGGATAGGGCGCGCTGATACCGCCGACGTTGCCGTCAAAGAGGGTTCGAAGAATCAGGATCGGATCCGTCAGGTTGATTTCGCCATCGTCATTGGCATCGGCGGAGTCCTCGCAGTAGAGGTTTCCACCGCCCTGGAAGAGCATCGACAGGATCCGGATCGGATCGCTCAGGTTCACGACGCCATCGTCGTTGGCATCGCCCCGGACGAAGCTGGCATCGTGGGGCTCGAGGAGCTTGAAGGCCGCGCCTCCGCCCTCCTCGGCGATCTCATCGACAACCTCGAGAGCCTCGTCATCGTCCTCTTCATCGTCGCGTCCGAAGGTTCTGAGCTCATCGATCGTGCCGCTGAGCACCACGGTTCCATCTTCGCTGGTGACGGTGATGACCGCTCCCTCGAGATCGGTGGCTCCCGCGGCTCCGAGCGGCAGCTCGTCGTCGCGGCGGGTATCGATCCGCAGGCTGCCCTTGCCGGCACGCCTCTCGGCGATCCGCGCGCGCATCCGGTCGAAGAAGGGGTAGCAGGAGTTGACGTCTCCGGAGAGAGCGAGCGTCGCTTCAGCACCCTCGTCCGCGGCGGTGTAGACCTCGACCACAGCGCCGTTGAGCGTCTCAGCCTGGCCTTCGGCCAGCTCGATTCTTCCCCTGCGACCATCGAGCTCGATAGCAGTTCCATCATTCAGGATGAGGCGCACCGAGGCGATGGGATCTTCTAACCGCCTGACGGTGACCCGGTAGGAAGCCTCCGAGCGGCTCCGGTTGAGGTTGATCCTGGCGGAGCCGGAGGGCTCTCTTTCGCGTTGGTTGCGTCCATGCCGGGAGCGCCAGCCCCAGCCCCAGCGCCAGCCCCGGCGATCGTCATCATCCTCCGCTTCATCGTCGTCAGCGTCATCCGCTCCGTCAGCGTCGGCTTCGCCGTCGTCAGCCTCGTCGCCGTTGTCTTCGCCTTCCACCGCGACTTCTTCATCTCCCGCGCCGGCGCCTTCGACGCCTTCTTCCGCGGGGCCTTCATCGACCGGCGCCTCTTCTTCCTCCTCTTCGGGGACGGAGAGTCCGCCGCTATAGCAGCGTGAGGGCCTGGCGGTCGCTTCACGTGTGGTGATCGTGCCGATGTTTTCGCTCGCCCCGTCGAGAGAGGCGTCGACGTTGTAGGCTGCGCCAGGCTCGAGCCCGGCGATGTGGATGTGCATCGAGGCGCGGCTGCGTACCTGGACAAGCTTCACCGATCCGGAGGCGTCCTCGTTTTCAGTATCTTCAGGAGGCGAAAGCTCGGAGCGGCCGAAGGCGAATCCGGGAGGGGCGTCTTCGCCCTCTTCCTCGTCGCCATTCTCGTCGCCATTGCCATCATCTCCGTTGCCATCGTCTCCATTGCCATCGTCGCCGTTGCCATCGTCTCCACCATCGTCAAGGCAGGCGGCGTTTTCCGCGCAGGCGGGGTCGGCACAGTCGGCGAGCCCGTTTTCGTCCTCATCTCCTTCGCTGTCACAGTCTTCGACCTGGGCAGAGCAGACGTCGAAAGAGCAGCTGGCGATCTCGGGAATGAAGGTGGCCGTATTCAGGGTTACCGAGTTGCGCACAGGTTGCCCTGATCCACGGCAGCCATCGGCGTAGAAGACGTTGACCGTACTGCAATTGCCGGGACCATCGGGCGCTCCAGCTTCAATATCTACCCGGGCGACAACCGCCGAACCTTCGATTTCGAGGGTCACCGGGCTCTCGAAGGAGAGAACAACCGCGCTGACCGCGCCGCTCAGTCCCTCGCAATTGTTGTTTCCTCCGGCAGCGGTACCTGAATCGTCAGTGGTTTCGGATTTTTCGAAGCCCATATTGCGGAGGCCGCCGTCAGCTGTCTCGGCACCGGCTGTTCCATCGGTGGTGATGTTGGTGATGGTGGCGCCTTCGGCGGCGACACTGATCGACCAGGCCTGCACGCCCCCCTCGGTGGGGTTGTTCGAGGTGGTCAATACGCAGTCAAGGGAGGCGGTCTGGACAGAGCCGGCATCACCGGTGAGATTGCCGTCACAGGAGCCGTCAAATGAAAGCTCCAGATCCTGCGCAAGACAGTGTCCGGCGAAGAGAATACCCACAACGGCCGCAAGGGCGCGAAAACGATTCGAATACATCTCGTTGAATCTCCTTAGTATTGAGGCCCCAGGCGACAGTTATCACCGGCCTCTTGAAACTGGAAAAGAGAAGAGCCCACAATGCCCATCATTCAATGCGCTGCTTCCTGCCGAATAACGCCGCAGCGTAGCAGCGGAGGGGAGCCACTATAACAACCCCATTACGTACATTTCTTACTCTCGGAGAGTCTCATATTTACTCACCCTCTTCAATCCATTCTTATTCGTTGCTCCGATAATTTCCTTCCTCTGCGTCAATAAAAGAAGGCCGTGAGAGGTTCGATATCGAACCTCTCACGGCCACGCATGAGAAGGTTGCGAATCAGTTTTCGTAGATGTCGCAGTCCAGCTCGTCCGGGGTCCGGTCATAGCCCGCACGCGGATAAGGGGGCCTGATCCTGGCCGACCTCTGGAAAAGACTCCTGAGGATCAAGATCGGGTCACCAATGTCCACCTGGCCATCGTCATTGGCATCGGCTGCATCGGCGCAATAGGGCGCGCTTCCGCCCTGGAAGAGATAGCCCAGGACTGACACGGCGTCAGAGATATCGACGAAACCATCGTCGTTCGAATCTCCACGCAGGAACCGGGCGTTGTGCGGCTCGCGGACGTCAAAGCTGAGCTCCGGAGCATCCAGCTCGAGCAGCTCCTCAAAGGCGGCAGCGACGCCATCGCCGGCATCGTCGTCGCCGTCATCGGCTTCATCATCGCCATCTCCCCTGTCCCGATCATTACGACCCGGGTGGCGCGGGTGGCGGACACGGGCGGAGCTGAGCTCGCCGATGTCTCCGGACATCATGACGCCGCCTTCGGAGTCGACGACGTTCATGGTCGAGCCGACCAGGTCGGCGAGGGACTCGGCGCCCAGGGGAAGAACGTCATCACGGGCGGTGTCGAATCGCAGGACGCCCTTACCGGCCCGGCGGGCCGCGAGCCTCTCGCGCATCCGGTCGAGGAAGGGGAAGCAGGAGGATACGCCGCCCACAAGAGCGAGGCTGGCCTCGCCATCTTCTCCCGAGGTGTAGACCTCCACGGTGGCTCCCCCGGTCATCGCGGCAAGCTGTCCGTCCGCGAGCTCGAAGGTTCCTCGCAGGTCCTCAGACTCGATCACGCTGTCGTCGCTGAGGATGATGCGGATGCCGCTGACCTCGCTCTCGAGGCGTCTTACGCTGACGCGGTAGGAGGCCTCGCTGTAGTCACGGTTGAGTAGGATGGTGGCGGAGCCCGAAGCTCTGCGGCTGGGGCGCCAGAAGTTCCAGCCGTGGCTGCGGCCGCGGTCGTTGTCGCGGTTGTTGCCCCAGTGGTGGTGGTCGTCGCGGTCGCGGTCCGGGCGGTCTCTGTCGCCGTCGTCATCTGCGGCATCGTCACCGTCATCGTCGGCTTCGTCATCGGCATCCTCGCCGGCGCCTTCACCGTCGTTTTCAGCAGGCTCTTCGGCAACTACATCCGGCACCTCGGGTTCCTCGGGGGAAGCCAGGCGTCCCGTGTAGCATCGCGCCGGGTTTACGCCGCCGTCGCGTGTCGTGATGCTGCCGATCGAGCCGCTGTCGTCACCGGAGCTCACCGTGACATCGTAGGTAGAGCCGGGTTCGAGTCCGGAAACATTGACGTGGATGGCCGAGCGATCGTCGATCTGCAGCAGCTTGGCGCCGCCATCGGCATCCTGGTTTTCGGCGTCTTCAGCTGGAGAAAGATCGACACGGCCATGGCTCAAGCCGACCCTGCCGTCTTCATCCTGCCAACCAAACGCACTTTGTCCGAGAAATACAGCCGTGATAAGAGCCAAGAGGCACATCGGTAAAGACCGTGTGGTTCTTATTCTCATCGCACCCTCCTTTTTGGTAGAGGCTACGGTACGGCGTAGGGTGCGGCCCCGAACCCCACTATTCCTGCCACTTCCAATGCTAAGGGTGGGTTTTTGCCGGAGCCAAGGAAAAAAAAGCCGCCGGAGAAATTATTTTGGGCCGGGAGTGACGCTCTTTTTCCAGGCCTCGTGGAGCGAGTGGAGCCGCCTCGCAAGCTCTGGCCGTTCGGCGGCGTGGTTCTTCTTTTCCGGGTTCTTTCCGGTCAGCTGGTGAAGGGTCACCTCGTCCTTGCCTTTTCGATCCCGGGTTCCGATAAGCTTCCAGTCGCCCTGGCGAACCGCCCACCGGTTCTGCCATTGGAAGTAGAGGGTCTCGTGTTTCGAGGTGGCCTTCGCGTCTTTTACGATCGGCAGAACGCTGCGGCCGTCGAGGGTGACCTTCGGTGGAGCGAGCCCGCAGAGCTCGAGGACGGTCGGATACCAGTCCATGACCGTGACGACCTGGTCGCGCACCGCGCCCTGCGGCAGCTCGGCCGGGTAGCTGATGATGGCAGGGGTGCGAATGCCTCCCTCGAGGAAGGTTCCCTTGCCGCCGATCCATTTGCCGGTATTTCCGCCGCCTCCGTTAGCCCCGTAGCGGTGCCCCTTCGGGTAGCCGCTGGCATGCTCGGCGCCTCGAATAGCGTAGCTCTCGGTGGAGTGGCCATTGTCGCTCTGGAAGATCACGATCGTGTCCTTGCGCAGGCCGAGCTTTTCGAGCCGGTCGAGGATCTTTCCGATGTAGTGATCCGTCGTCGTGACGACCGAGGCGTAGGAGCGCCGCGGCATGGGCAGCTCCCGGTAGAGGGCGGCATGTTCCTCCAGCGCCTGTTCGGGGTAGTGGGGGATGTTGAAGCCCAGGTAAAGAAAGAACGGCCGGTCACGGTTGCGTTCGATGAACTCGAGGGAGCGGCTGACGACCATCTCCGGGAAGTAGGCGCCTTTGCGCGTGACCTCTGTGGTCCCCTCGTAGAGATCGTGATAGCCCTTATCGCCGTGGAGGAAGTAGTGGTTGAAGTTGTCGATGAAGCCGTCGCGGATACCGAAGAATTCGTCGAAGCCCTGCTTCATGGGCCCGTGGTCGCGATGGGCGCCGAGATGCCATTTTCCGAAGAGAGCGGTGCGGTAGCCGGTCGCCTTCAGTGCCTCGGCGAGGGTGAATTCCTCCAGGGCCATGTTGCGGCCGGTCCTGCTCTTCAGGTCACCCTGCATCCAGGTGTTGACCCCTGAACGCTGGGGGTGGCGGCCGGTTAGAAGAGCGGCCCGCGAGGGGCAGCAGACGGTGTGCGCGTAGGCCTGGGTAAACCGGACCCCGGTCTTCGCCAGCTTGTCGATGCTCGGTGTCCGGAGGTCCTGCGAGCCGAAACACTTGGCATCCAGGGTGCCCTGGTCGTCGGTGAAGAGAATCACCACGTTGGGACGGCGGACCTTCTTCCCGCCTGTGGCGGGGGATCCGGCCGCATTGGCTGATGCCAGCCCGAGACAGGCGGCCAGGTAGAGCCATTTCATCATTTCAGACTCGCTCTCGCAGTTCACGGTTTCGCTCAGGGTACTACAACTTCGCCGCGTCCGGTAGACCCGTGCGAGGTGAAGCAAGCGGGCTTGATAAAGTCCACCCGAGGGGCCATCCTGTTTTCAGCTTCAATTATTTCGGCGTACCAACCATCCAGGAGATGACTCGCATGACAGGTTCGGCTCGCGGGATTCCAGGCGGCTTCAGCCAGCCCGGCTTTGTTGTTTTCATCCTCCTCTTGTTTCTCTGCACCAGCGCCGCATCAGCTGTCGATCCGGTAAGCTTCTCCCGTGATATCAGGCCCCTGTTAGCGGACCGCTGCTTTGCCTGTCATGGCCCGGACCGCAAACGTCGGAAAAAGAAGCTCCGCCTCGACCTGGGAATCAAGGAGACGCGCAGGGTTATTTCCCCGGGCAAGCCGCTCGATAGCGAGCTTCTCAAACGGATCACCGCCGAGGATCCCGACGACCTCATGCCGCCGCTCGATTCAGGCAAGAAGCAGCTCAGCTTGGCCGAGAAGGAGCTGTTCCGCCGCTGGATCGATGATGGCGCGCGATTCGATCTGCACTGGGCCTACGTCAAGCCGGGACGTCCGCAGCCGCCGAAGGCCGGAGCGGAGGACTGGGTCCGGAACCCGGTTGACCGGTTCATCTCCGCCGCCCATGAGAAGCGGGGACTCTCGCCATCTCCCGAGGCCGACAGGCGAACGCTTCTTCGGCGACTGCATCTTGATCTTACCGGTCTGCCGCCAACCCCCGCCGAGCTGGATGCGTTTCTCGCGGACAAGCGCCCCCGGGCCTACGAGGCCCAGGTCGAGCGCCTGCTGGCTTCGCCGCATTTTGGCGAGCGGCTGGCGATCTATTGGCTCGATCTCGTACGCTACGCGGACTCAGCGGGCTATCACAGCGACCCCACGATCAACATCTCTCCCTACCGTGACTACGTCATAGCGGCCTTCAATTCCAACAAGCCATTTGACCGCTTCACGCTGGAGCAGCTCGCCGGCGACCTGCTCCCCGATGCGAGCATGGAAACCCGTGTAGCTTCAGGCTACAACCGCCTCAACAAGACCACCGACGAGGGCGGCGCGCAGGCGAAGGAATACCTGGCGAAATACGCGGCCGATCGCGTTCGCACGACATCCTCGGTCTGGATGGGGGTGACGATGGGCTGCGCGGAGTGTCACGACCATAAGTTCGATCCCTTCACCATGAAGGACTTCTATTCCTTCGCTGCTTTTTTTGCCGACCTCAAGGAGGTAGGCCACTACAGCGGCAGCCCGAGGCCACCGGAATTACAGGTGCCGACGGGGAGGCTGAAGGCGCGCTGGCTGGCCCTTGAGGATGAGCTCAGGAAGCTCGAGCAGTCAGCCGATGGCGATAAGAAACGTCTTGAGCAGCTGAAGAAGGAGCGCGGAGAGCTTCAGAAGAGCTTTACCAGGACACTTGTTTCACAGGCGGTCAAGCCCAGGGTGATGCGGGTTCTGCCGCGCGGCAACTGGCTGGATGACACCGGCGAGGTTGTTGAGCCGGCAATTCCGGAGTTCCTCGGCAGACTGGAGGTGAAGGGCCGGGCGACTCGGCTTGACCTGGCCCGTTGGTTTGTCAGCAAGGACAACCCCTTGACCGCGAGGGTGTTCGTCAACCGTCTCTGGAAACTGTATTTCGGCGCCGGCATCTCGTCCCGTCTAGACGATGTCGGCGCGCAGGGGGAGTGGCCGCGCCATCCGGAGCTGCTTGACTGGCTGGCGCTCGAGTTTATCGACAGCGGGTGGGATATCAAGCGCATGATCCGCTTGCTGGTCACCTCGAGCGCCTACCGCCAGTCGTCGTTGCTGACCGGCAAGCTCCGGGAGCTCGACCCCTACAACCGCCTGGTCGCCAGGCAGTCGCGTTACAGGGTGGAGGCCGAGCTTGTACGTGATGCGGCGCTGTACATCAGCGGCCTGCTGGTCGATGAAATCGGTGGCCGCAGCGTGAAGCCCTACCAGCCCGAGGGATACTGGAAACACCTGAATTTCCCCAAGCGCAAATGGCAGCATGACAAGGGCTCCGGCCAGTATCGGAGGGGGGTCTATACCCACTGGCAGCGGACCTTTCTGCACCCGAGCCTGCTGGCCTTCGATGCGCCCAGCCGGGAGGAGTGCATCGCGGAGCGGATGGTCTCCAATACTCCCCAGGCGGCGCTCGCTCTTCTCAATGACCCGACCTATGTCGAGGCGGCAAGAGCCTTCGCCCAGAACATAGCTTTTCTCGGGGGAGAGAGCGTTGATGAGAAGCTGGACTGGGCCTTCAGGCGCGCCCTGTCACGCCGGCCATCGATGGCGGAACGAGAGATTCTCAACAAGCTGCTGGCCGCTCATCGAAAACAGTATCTCGCGGACGGGAAGGCGGCGGATGCTCTCCTCGGTGTCGGTTTGAGCAACAGGCCCGAGGGCGCGGGCGATGAGAAGGCCGACCTCGCCGCCTGGACCTCGCTCTCGAGGGTGATTCTGAATCTCAGCGAGACCATTACCAGGAATTGAATTCGATGACAGGCATGCAGGACAATTACCCTGACCAGACACGCCGGGCCTTTCTCGGCCGGACCTCTGGCGGCCTTGGCGCCCTGGCGCTTGCCTCCCTGCTCGACCCGCGAGCTCTCTCCGGGGATGAGCCGACCGTGCTGGAGAGCCGGGGGGAGGTCTCCCCGCTGCACCATGCTCCCCGGGCCAAGCGAGTTATCTTTCTCACCATGGCGGGAGGCCCATCCCACCTGGACACCTTTGATCACAAGCCCTCCCTGGAGAAGCTGAACGGCAAGCCAATGCCTGCCTCCTATACCAGGGGACAGCCCATAGCCCAGCTGCAGGGGCAGAAGCTCAACTGTCTCCGCCCTCAGTTTGAGTTCAGACGCTGCGGGAAAAGCGGCCAGCGGATCTCGACCGTGCTGCCGCATATTTCGGGCATAGCCGATGAGATCTGCATCGTTCGCTCGCTCCATACCGACCAGATCAACCACGATCCGGCCCATACCGTCATGAACACGGGTAGCTCCATCTCGGGCCGCCCCAGCATGGGTTCGTGGGTCAACTACGGTCTTGGCAGCGAGACGAGCGACCTGCCCGGCTTCGTCGTTCTCACCTCTAAGGGCGGCAGGAATCCCCAGCCGATCGCTGTGCGCCAGTGGCATAGCGGCTTTCTTCCGGGCCGCTTCCAGGGCGTCCAGATGCACTCGACCGGGGACGCGGTTCACTATGTCGGCAATCCACCCGGAGTTGATGTCAAGCGGCAGCGCGATGTGGTCCAGGCGGTGCAGGGACTGAACCGCATTCGCAACCAGGAGGTGAAGAATCCGCAGATCGAGACGCGTATCCGGCAGTACGAGCTGGCCTTTCGGATGCAGATGAGCGTTCCGGAGTTGATGGACATCTCCAGGGAGCCGAAGAAGGTTCTCGAGATGTATGGAGTGAAGGAGGCTGATGGCTCCTATGCCTACAATTGCCTGCTGGCCCGCCGACTCGCCGAGCGCGGCGTCCGCTTTATCCAGCTCTATCACCGAGGCTGGGACCATCACAACGGCCTGGTTGACTACCTGAAGATTTGCTCAGGCCTCTGCGATGGGCCGACGGCCGCACTGGTTCGTGACCTGAAGTCCCGTGGCATGCTGGATGACACCCTCATCGTCTGGGGTGGAGAGTTTGGCAGGACGCCCATGGCGCAGACCAATAAGGGGAAGGTCGGCCGGGATCACCATATGAAGGGCTTCTCGATGTGGCTGGCCGGTGGAGGAATCAAGGGCGGCATCTCCCATGGGCAGACCGATGAGCTCGGCTACAACTCCACCATCGACAAGGTGCATGTCAATGATCTCCACGCCACCATGCTTCACCTGCTCGGCGTCGATCATCGCCGGATGACCTATCGCTTCCAGGGGCGGGATTTCCGCCTGACGGATGTCGGGGGCGAGGTCGTCAGGGATATTCTCGCCTGATCCGGCCTCCCGCCATTTCTTCAGGAATCTCCGAGGCTGGCGATGTAGGCGAGGCAGAGTTCGATCGTTGCCTCGATGCCCTTGACGTGGGTCCTCTCAACTCCGTGGGAGGCGGCGACGCCCGGACCGATGAGGCCGACCCGGAAGTCGTTTCCCGCTCTCAGGGCGGCGGATCCATCGGAGCCGTAGTAGGGGTAGACGTCGACAGAGTGGGGGATGGAGCTTCTGTCCGCCAGGTCGACGAGCTTCTTTCGCATGGAGTAGTCGTAGGGACCGCTGGTGTCCTTGGCGCAGATCGAGCAGCGCACCTCGCTTCCTTCGCAGGGGTCCCCGAGCACTCCCATGTCGATGACGAGCAGCTCCTCGATGGTGTCGGAGTAGCCGCAGGTTCCGCCGTGCCCCACCTCCTCGTAGTTTGAGAAGAAGAGCTCTACCGGGAGTCCCTTGTTCGTAGGCGGCAACCGCCGTGCGATTTCGAAGAGGACGAAGCAGCCGGCCTTGTTGTCCATGAAGCGGCCCTTGACGTAGCCGGATGGCAGCTCCTGGTAGCGCGGATCGAAGCAGACGATGTCGCCGGGGCGGAGCCCCAGCTCCCTGGTGTCGGCTTCCGTATAGACCTCCTCGTCGAGGCGAATGTGCATATTCGAGACATCGCGCCGGGTCTTGTTCAGCTCCCGGTTGGCGTGCGAGGAGGGATTGTCGAGCAGGAAGGTACCGGTGATGATCTTTCCCTCCATGGTGTAGACCTTCACGTATTCACCCTCCGCCATGTTCAGCGACAGTCCGCCGATGGAGGAGATGGCGAGGCTCCCGTTGGAGTTGATGCCGCTGACCATCGCCCCCAGGGTGTCGGTGTGCGCGGCGATCGCGAGCTTCGGAGCCGGTCCAAGCGAGCAGCGTACGGCGCCCTTATTGCTCAGCTCCGGCGAGTAGCCGTAGCCCTCGAGAACCTCGGCCGCGTATTTACAGGCCTGCTCGGTAAAACCGGTGGGGGAGTCAATCTCTACAAGCTTTTTCAGGGTCTCGAGTGAACTCATCGCGCCGACATCCTCTCTGGTTTGCCATGTTCTCCCTCTGGAGGGGCCAAGCGAAGGATAGAAGGCTCCTCGAGTCCTGTCAATACGGGCATTTCATTCCCGGGCGCCGAAGGGAACCCGCAACAAAAAAAGCGGCGGCCGGTGAGGCCGCCGCTCTTTCTCTTCGGTCTCTTTTCCAAGAGCTTATGGACGCTGGTGGGCGTCCGCGTAACTTTCCTTGATCTTCTCCTTGGCGACCTGGACGTAGATCTGGGTCGTCGAGAGGTGCTTGTGTCCCAGGAGCTCCTGGACCATTCTCAGGTTGGCGCCCCGGTCAAGAAGATGGGTCGCGAAGCTGTGACGCAGCGTATGCGGCGAGGTCTTCTTGTTGAGCCCGGTGACCTTGATGTACTTGTCGAGAATCTTCCGAATGCTCCGGCTGGAAAGCCGATTGCCGAAGCGATTAAGGAAGAGAGCGTCAGGGTCGTTCTCGTCAGGCGTGTGGGTCTGTTCACGGGAGTGGACATACCGCTTGATCGCCTGGAGGGCGAAACTTCCAATCGGCACGACCCGCTCCTTGGAGCCCTTGCCGCGCGCCTTGATCACCTCGGCGCTGAAGTCGAGGGAGGCCACGTTGAGAGCGGTCAGCTCGCTGACCCTCAGGCCTGTCGAGTAGAGGGTCTCGAGGATCGCCCTGTCGCGGGCCGGCTGGAAGGCGTGGCCCTGGGGAGCGCTCAGGAGCTTCTCTACCTCGTCGACGCTGAGGGAGAGGGGGAGCTTCTTCTCGACCTTCGGAGTCTCGATCGTGATCAGCGGGTTGGTCGTGATGTGCCTTTTGCGCATCAGGAACTTGTAGAAGCTGCGTATGGTCGCCAGCTTTCGAACGATTGTCGTGGGCTTGTAGTTGCGCTCTTTCAACTCGGCCAGGAATTCACGCACCTGCATGGTGGTGATGCTGGCGGGATGAGGAATCTCAGGCGTTTCCTTACAGAAGAAGCGCATGAACTGGTGGAGATCCTTTTCGTAGGCGCGGATCGTCTCAGGAGACATGTTTCGCTCGTAGCGGAGGTACTTCACGAATTCCTGTTCGTAATCAATGTCGGCTCCGCCCGGGGCGGGGCCGCCGGCCTCGGCAGGCTCCACAGCGGGAGGGGAGTCTGTCTCGGCGGCGAGATTGTCGTCATTGGCGGGAGCGGCCGGCGGTGCCACGGGGGGCTGCATCGCTGGCAACTGCGGCGTCGAGGCGGGCATCTCCATCGACCTGGGGCCAGTCTCTCCCTGGGACTGTTCCGGCATTGGGTCCGGCTCAGGCTGAGTCGGCTGGTAGGTTTGCGTGTTGTTTTCCATATCCTTGTTCCTTACTCCCGGTCCTTGGTGACCGATAAAAGCTCCTTAGCTATGATTCTTCGTGGCCAGGCTTCAAATCGACCTGAGCCGCTCTGGAATCATCCCTTCCATGATTTCGTATGCCTCCCCGCGCGTCAGTCCCGAGCCCTTTTCTCCCGATTGCTCCATGAGCGCGCGGAAGATCTCGAACGGATCCTCGTTGTTGGAGAGGAAGCAGTACTCCTGCCCCTCCTTGATTACGACGGTCGTTTTGTTGACGCTCTCAGACATTTCCCTGAACAGTTCCTTCCTGGTTATTCTGTTCCCGAAACCCGTCCTGAGAATTCGCCGGGGGCCACGAAACGGCCACCAGAGAGTCCGTAAATATCACTTTTGTGAATATCGGCAGTTCGACCGCTATTTCCTTGATGAATATTTTCGGACGCCAAGAAATGGGGTATTCATGCGAAAAGGGGGCACAAATAGTGGCGCAACAGGGGGTTCAGTTCAGGCCTGTTATGTGCCGATAAAATAGCCGGGGCCCGCTTTTTCAGAACCTCAACCAGGCGAAGAGCTCACCAATCTCAGTCGGTCTCGATAGCACCGTGTGGGAGAGAAGAAAGGCCCCTAGGGTCAGGATGGCCAGGGCTGAGACCAGGGAGAATGCGCGAGAAAACCCAGGCAGGTTCCGGCGCAGTGGAGCGAGGATGCGATGGGTCGCCAGCAGTTGCCTGCCGCTGATTGTGAGAATCCCGATCAGCACCAGGACGAAGCCTACCCCCAGGCTGAAGGAGAGAAGCAGGAGAATGGAGAAGAAGAGCTTGCCGGGTTGATGCAGGCCAATGAGGATCACCATGATGCCCGGAGTGCAGGGCAGGAGCCCGCTGGAGATCCCAAGGCCGAGCAGCTCCCTGAGGCGATTTCCTCGTTTATCGGAGCCAGTGGAGTGATCGCGGGACTCTTCGTTCCGGTCATCCGTCTCCCCCCCGGCCCGCTTGAGAAAGATCACCAGCCCCATGATGGTAAGGAGGATGCTCGAGATCAGCATACAGACGGTGATGAGCCGCTCCTGGAGAACCCCCATTGCCGCGTTGCTGATGATAGCCATGAGGGCCGCGCCGACGATGATAAAGGTAAGGGTGTGGGTGAAGGTTGTGGTGACCCCCAGCAGGATTGCATCGCGGTAGCGGCATCTCGAGCCGGCCAGGTAGGCTGCGACCATGGTCTTGCCGTGGCCGGGGGCCAGGGCGTGGCCGGCTCCGAGTGTGAAGGCGAGGAGGAGAAAGCCGAGGATCCAGGATGTGTCTTTCTCCGAGAGGTCCTGGTCGAGAAGAGAGGAGAAGAAAGAGTTCTCCTTTTCTTCCCGTGACAGGGGGAGGTTTCCGGTCCGGAGGGGGGCCTGCAGGTTGATCTCCACATCGAAGGGCGGGGGCACGGATTCCGCCTCGGGCCCCGGAGGTTCTATGCTGAGCTCGGCCGCAAGCTCCCGGTTTTCGATGAGAATCCGATGGCCCTGGGCGTCGATGATCTGTTCCTCCGGCCCCGGCACCACCAGGCGATGCCGGAGGTTCGTCTTCGAGGGGTCCAGGCCATGGCCCGAGAAGGGGACGAGGAAGAGGGGCAGACCGGGAACAGCGCCCTCCAGGATCAGGTTGGTGATTTCAACCTTGTGGGTGCTCCCGGTTTTCATGGAGGTCCTCCCCAGGCGGGCGATAACGGTGAAGTAGAGGCTGAAGGGAGTCGGCGCGACCTGGCCGACGAGACCTTCATGCAGCGACTTGACGAGCTCCAGCTCGATCTCTCTTCCATCCACCCGGCAGGTGATGGCGGGGCCTTCCTCTCCTGTTTCCTGCCGCAGGATTCTATTTTTCCAGCCCCGCGCGAGGTAGGCATCTGCCTCGGTCTTGTTGACCACCGAGTTCCTGTCGGAGTCGGCCTCGAGCATCTCCGCCTGCGCCCAGGATCCCCTGAAGCCCAGGTCGATCGAGATCTCAACTCGATCCTCAAAGAAAAGGACCCGGCACTGGCTGCCGGCGAGGTGGCGGGGGACGTGGGCGAGGGCTGCCGGGCACAGGCAGGCTCCCAGAGCTTTGAGAAGAAGGCAGGCGGTAAGGGCTCGTGTCATGGCTGGTTACCCGGCAGGAGAGAGAGCCGGGTATACTACCGGATGACCCGCAGGTTGGCGTGGGCGATCACAAATTGTTTTTCTCCGGCCTCCTCGAACCTGACGGTGATCCTGCGGCGCTCACCGAAGCCGTTGGTCCTGACGACCTCGCCTTCGCCGTAAACATCATGGGCTACCCGGGCCCCTGCCGGATAGGGATCCTCATCTAAATCGAAAAAATCTCCGAAGGGATCATCGTCGGCGTAGGGGTCATCGAGGTTCTCTTCCTGCGCGTGTCCGAAGCCGGGCCGTCTCAGTCCCTGGCCCTGCAGGCTCGCCCGGGTCTCGGCATCGAGCTCGAGATGATCGGTGTTCTCATCCTTCGGTCGCGTGAGCTCGCCGAGGAAACGGGAGGGGATGGATGAGTGTATCTGTCCGAAGCGCTGCCGGCTGTTGGTGTGCGTGATGTAGAGTAGCTTCTCGGCACGAGTGATTCCGACGAAGAGCAGGCGCCTCTCTTCCTCGATGTCAGGTTCATCATCATCTGCTCGCAGCAGGGGCAGCACTCCGTCTTCGACCCCGGCGATGATCACCACGGGAAATTCCAGGCCCTTGGCCGAGTGCAGTGTCATCATGCAGACTCGGTCTTCCTTCTGGTCCCAGCGGTCGACGTCTCCGAGGATCGCGGTCAGTTCCAGGAAGTCGGTCAGCGAACCCTCAGGATGGTTTCGGTCGTATTCAACCGCGGCTCCAAGGAGCTCGCCGATGTTAGCCTTGCGCTCCTGCGCTTCTTCGTAGCCCGTCCTCTCGAGCATGCCCTCGTAGCCGGTCTCCCGCAATATGGAGCGGAGGACGCTCTCGACAGATTCCTCCCGCGCCTCGCTGAGCTTCCGGTAGACCTGTCGGAAGCTGTCGAGGGCCTTGCGCTGGCGGGT
>CAUZHA010000029.1:0-41435 GCA_963579555.1 Planctomycetes bacterium UBA1146 | reverse complement strand
TTTTTCTGGCCCCTGTTCTTCTTGGTCTGCTGGTACCTGAACTTGCCAAAGTCCATCAGCTTACAGGTACGGGGGTCGGAATTCGGAGCTATTTCCACGAGATCGACCTCGCGCTCTTTCGCAATCTGGAGAGCTTCGCTGACCTCCATGATACCCATCTGCTCTCCCTTATCATCAATCAGGCGGCAATTGCCCACCGCGTCACGATCAGCGAGAATCCGAGGCCCTTTCTGACGAAGGGCTGCTCTACCACGGAAATTTTGAGTGGAAATAAAATCTGCTCCTGTAAATAAGCCTGTCGGGAATCGCGGAACACCGACAACACCTGCACTGCAGGGAGCGATGCTCCAGTTCAAATCAACCCGGTGAATAAAAAGTATAACCTGATACTAATCCTTGAGAAAAAAGTCCGTCAACTGAAAAAGGCGCGGCTCAGGAGGGATGGAGCAAGATCACTCCGCCGACTCCTCGGGCGGTTCCTCCGGAATATTGAGCTCGAGGCAGAGCTCCTCCAGCTGCTCCCGGCTGACACCTCCCGGGGCATCCGTCATCGCGCAGCCGCCCTTGGCAGTCTTGGGGAAGGGGATCACATCTCGAATCGATGGAACCCCCAGAAGCAACATCACCAGCCTGTCGAGCCCCAGCGCTATTCCACCGTGTGGCGGAGCGCCAAAGGAGAGGGCGTCGAGCAGGAAGCCAAACTTCTCGCGAGCCTCCTCCTCGGACATGTCAATCGCCTTGAAGACCCTGGACTGGACATCCTGGCTGTGAATACGAATGCTGCCGCCGCCGAGCTCAATTCCGTTGAGAATGATGTCATACGCCCGGGCCTTCACCTCACCGGGCTTCTCCTCCAGCAGCTCGAGATCTTCCTCTCGGGGACTGGTAAATGGATGGTGACAGGCATGATAGCGGCCCTCATCTTCATTCCAGTCGAGCAGGGGGAAGTCGGTGATCCAGAGAAGATCATAGCGTCCCTCTGGAATCAGCTCGAGCTTCGCTCCCAGGTGCAGCCTCACCTCGCCAAGCGAGGTCGCTGCGACCGATTCCTTATCGGCCACCATCAGGAGTAGGTCTCCCTCCCCGGCTTCAAACGTCTTGCGAAGAGCGGCCTCCCCCTCCTCTCCGAGAAACTTTGCAATAGGACCCTTAGCCCCCTCGGCCTCGAGCTTCATCCAGGCGAGGCCCCTGGCCCCGAAGCTCTTGGCGATGCTCTCGCAGCCATCGATATCCTTGCGCGACAGGCTCGCTCCTCCTGGAACGCAGATGCCCCTGACCACACCGCCGGACTCGACAGCCTTGCTGAAAACCTGGAAATCCGTAGAGCCAGCTTCTTCCGACACATCGCGGATAAAGAGCTCAAAGCGCGTATCGGGGCGATCTGAACCGTAGCGGGCCATCGCCTCATGGTATTCCATTCGCTGGATCGGAAGCTCGATCTCCACTCCAAGCATCTCCTCAAAGAGCCTGCTGAGCAGCCTGTCGATCAGCTTACGAATGTCGTCTTCGTCAACGAAAGCGAGCTCCATATCGAGCTGGGTAAACTCGGGCTGGCGGTCAGCGCGGAGGTCCTCATCTCTCATGCAACGAACAATCTGGTAATAGCGATCGAAGCCGGCGATCATGAACAGCTGCTTGAAAAGCTGGGGCGACTGCGGGAGCGCGTAGAACCTGCCGGAATGAACCCTGGATGGAACCAGGAAATCCCGCGCGCCCTCGGGAGTGCTCCGAGTGAGGAACGGCGTCTCGAGATCGAGAAAATCATGCTCCTCCAGCACATTGCGAATGATGCGGGTAACCCTGGCTCGAAAGATCATGTTCTTCTGAATACGCTGGCGGCGTAAATCGAGATACCGGTACTTCAGGCGAATCTCTTCCCCGGGCTCCTCCTTCGATTCGGCGATCTCGAAAGGAGGAACCTCGGATGGATTGAGAATCTCAACCCCCGCAGCGGCAAGCTCGATATCCCCGGTATCCAGCTTGGGATTCCTCATCCCCTCAGGCCGGGCCCGCACCGTGCCGGTCACCGCGAGGACAAACTCGACGCGGAGCTGGTCAAGCACCCCCCCATAGCCGAGCTCCGGGTCGAGCACGATCTGGGTCAGGCCATACCTGTCCCTCAGATCTATAAAGGTCAGCCCCCCATGGTCACGGATACTCTCGATCCAGCCGTTCAGGGTGATGGTTTCGTCGACGTCACCAAGCCGAGCCTGGCCACAGGTATGCGTACGTTTGTTGAAATCGCCTTTGTTGGACATGCGCGGTATTTTCTTAGTTCATCCCTGCCTTGTCCATAGCCAAAAAAGAGCTAAGATTTTTCGGCTCGCCAACTGGCAGCTTGGAGGCGAAGCCCTATGCTATCCCCTGCCCGCCTCCCTACGGCATCCCTCACCTGACCGGGGAAAGGCTCGCCAATGAACCCGCGGGAAGCCATCGTTTACATCCACCTGCACCTGGCAACGCTCTATAACAGCGGCCTGGCGCTGCGGCTGCTCCAGGCCTTTGGCAGCCCGAGAGGTGCCCTCGAAGCTGGAACGACCGAGCTCCTCGGGATCAAAGGCATGAGCGTAAAGGTCAGGAGACGCCTCCGCTGCAAAAGAACACGTGAGCAGGCGAAAGCTGAGTGGAGCAGGTGTGTATCAGAGAGAATTCGTGTCCTCATCCACTCCTTGCCCGGCTATCCAGCCCCGCTGCTGGACCTGGAGGAGATGCCGCTGCTGCTGTTCTCCAGGGGAGAACTAGCTGCGGCTGACTCCCGGGCTCTCGCAGTGGTGGGCTCGAGACGCCCCACCCCTTACTCTCTAAGGCAGACACGCCTATTCGCAGCCGACCTGGCCGGCAGGGGCGCCACCCTCGTCAGCGGCCTGGCAAGAGGCGTCGATGCCTGCGCCCATCGCGCGGCCCTCGAGGCCGGGGGGCGCACCATCGCAGTGCTGGGATCCGGCCTCGGAAGAATCTATCCGCCGGAGAATCACACCCTCGCCGACAGCGTCCTTGCGAAAAATTCAGGGGCCCTGTTGAGCGAATTCCCCTTTTCAATGCGGCCCAGGCCCTATCACTTCCCGCAGAGAAACCGGCTCATCAGCGGCCTCTCAAACGCTCTGCTCATCATCCAGGCCGGAGAAAAATCAGGCAGCCTCAGCACCGCGCGCTGGGCGCTGGACCAGGGGAAAAACATCTTTGTCCTGCCAAGCAGGGTGGACGAAGAACACAACCGCGGCGGCCTGCACCTGCTTCGGGATGGAGCGGCGGTCGCCACCTCACCGGTTGACCTCTCCCTCGAGCTTGGACTCACCGGCATACCGTCCCGCGGAGAGGAAAAAACGCATGGAGAGCGGAGGACGTTGCCGGGAGAACTTGGCGGGTCCCTCGAAGCGCTCTTCCAGGAAGAGGATGGATGGCACCCCGACGCGCTCTCAGCCCGTCTCGGGGTACCTTGCAGCTCTCTCCTTTCGATATTGAGTCGACTGGAACTGGATGGATACCTCATGAAAACCTCTTCCGGTTTCTACCGATTGAGGTAAACCAGACCGGCTCACCGGCGAGAGGAAAGAAGGCGGCAAGCACCAGGAAAGAAGAGCCAGGAGCATTGCCTGAAAAAGAAACCCGACTACAATCCATAGCAGGATGAAAAGAACCACGATACAGGTTACTCTTGCCTGCCTGGCGCTGGCCATAGGCTGCGGATGCGTCCGTGAGACAGTCTCCTCCGTCAACCGGCCGAAGATCCTGGATTTTTCAGACTCGATCACCTCTACCGGGCTCTGGCCTGTGGGCTTCCCGCACGGCGTCAACCTGATCGCGGAGCTGGGAGACGAAGATCTTACCCGGGACGACCGCGAGCGACTGCACAGAGACCTCTACCGGGCGCAACCCTACCGCGATGGCAGAGCGGAGGTCTGGAAAATAGGCCGGCCGCACGAGCTGGTCTATTCAAATGGACGATTCCAGGTCGGAGGATTCAACTATACGCCGCGCAAGCGCTCCAAGCTTTTCCTGTTCAAAGAACGGTCGGGCGATTTCAGCTTCCGCTTTCACCATCAGAAAATCATCGTCAAGGCCGGGAGGAGCTGGAGTCCATCCGTGTTCTACAGCACGGTTGAGCTCTCTCCCCAGGATTCAGACCCAGGGGCTCCGAGGCCGAGGCCCGCGAGACGTTCCAGGGTGCGTAAGCAGATGGTCTGGATGGGAGAAATCCTCCAGGTTGGCCCGACGATCATCCGGATCGACCCTCGCCATGGCGGCTCCTGGACCGTCAACGACCGCAACTACCGTCCCTATGCCGACAGGCCCCTGATCCTCGAGGGAGTCGTTCGCTTTGCCGAATAAAGAAGCCGGTCGAAAACCGACTGAATTACTCCAGTTGCTGGGCGATGAATTCATCGAGACCGTATCGACCGTCATTGAAGAGGCAGGGGAACCTTCCTACCGCGTAGACCAGCTGCGCCGCTGGCTCTACGAAAGGACTCCCCAATCGTTCAAAGACATGGAGGGCCTCCCCCTGTCGCTCAGGGAGCATCTCGATAAAATATTTATTCTCCACCCTCTCGACCACGACCTGGAGCAGGTATCCGAGGATGGGACCAGGAAGTTTCTCTGGAAGCAGGGCCGTGAAGGCGGACGCATCGAGAGCGTACTGATTCCGGATGGAGACCGGACAACCTATTGCATCTCGACCCAGTCGGGCTGCCCGGTCAAATGCACCTTCTGCGCCACCGGCTACGGCGGTTTCAGCGGCAACCTCAGCGCGGCGGAGATCATCGACCAGGTGGTCCAGATTAGAAGCCTTAGCCGGCAGGCTCCCACCAACCTGGTGTTCATGGGAATGGGGGAGCCCCTGCTGAACTTTGACGGCCTGCTACGATCTCTCTCAATCCTCACAGATCCCCGGCAGCTTGGAATCGGGGCACGCCGAATCACTGTTTCAACCGTCGGCATTCCGAAACGGATCCGCCAGCTGTCGCAGGCCTTCCCGCAGGTAAAGCTGGCACTCTCCATTCATGCGGCCGACCCGGCTCTTCGCGATGAGCTGGTTCCTCTGAACCTGAAATATCCCCTCGATGCCGTCCTCGAGGCCGTCAGGGAACACTGTGCCAACACCGGCAAGAGGGTAACCTTTGAATACGTGATTCTCCCTGGAGTCAATGACAGCCGGGAAGCCGCTAATGCTCTCACGAAAAAAGTCAGGGGTATCCCCGCCTCGATCAACCTGATTGGGTTCAATCCCTTCGAGGAGGCGCCCTACAGCAAGCCGGAGCTGAGATCAATGATCGCCTTCCGTGACAGCATACAAAGAAACTATCCTGGCGACGTCACCATCCGAAGAAGCCGGGGCGAGGACATCCAGGGAGCCTGCGGACAGCTCAGCCTGAAGAATAGCCCGGGCAGTTGAGCCTCCGTGCGGAACGACAGCCTCGCTGAATCAGCTCAGGGAGTCTTCTTCGCCGGATTCGGTGGAGCGGGCTTGACCGGAACGACCTTGGCCCCCGCGGCCGGCTTCTTGGGGGTTTGCCCCCGCGTCTTGCTGCCCTTTTTCTTGCCTCGCGAACGGCCGCGGCCAGCGTGGACGCCAACGGGCGGAGCGGGTCCTGCCTTGGTGGCGGCAGGGACCCGGGGAGTCTTCTTCGTTCCATCAATCCCCCCGGTAAAGGGTATCCCCTCGGGCTTGGCAAAGAGAGCGTCCTTGAGATTCTGGTTGTACTGGATGTCGGTATATTGACGCTGCGTGTCCAGGTCTCCATCGACATGAATCTCGACCTTGAGCGGAAACTTGAGCGCGTGGTTAGACTTGTCCTTGAACTTGATCGGACGGTAGAGCTTGTAGAATTGCTCCTTTTTGACGGTCTGCTTTCCAGAGGTATCGAACCACTCCTTCTTCAGCAGCAGGCCCGTCTTCTTTGAGAAGAAATAACGGATCTTCTGACGGCCGGTGAAATCGGACACCTCGACAATATCGGCGGCGTCATCATCTACCAGGCCCTGGCCGATCATCTTCAACCCGTAACCATCTTCCTGCCAGTGGAGGAAGAAATCATCAACCTGCTTGTCCCAGACGAACACACTGAGCGTTCGACCTTCCAGGGGCGAAACGGTACCGAGCATTTTCACCCAGCCCTCCTGCAGCTCACCGTTGTAGATCTGGGTAAAGGCCAGCGGGGCATCCTTGATCTTGAAGCCCTTGATCTCCCACTCCTCGCGGTACTTGTGACCGCGTTTGAGATAAAGAGCGATGACAGCCTCGGTTTCACCGGTAGCCGAATACTTGATGTTGCGGAACTTGGCCATCCGGTCTTTCACCAGGACAAGTACATCCTTGCCACCAATAGCGTCAAGATAGCGAGCGACGACCGCTTCGGCCACCTTGTCACTTTTCTGACCAAAGACCTTCTTTTCATCCTGGGACTTCAGGTCAACCTTCTTGAAGAGATCTTCGACCTGCTTGGTCCCCTTCTTGGCGCCTTCCTGAGTCCACAGAACCGGCGTCACGCAGAAAGCGCTCACCAGGAGCGCCCCGCAAAAGAGATTGCCTGTTAGCCTGGACATTCTCGTCTTCTCCAAATGGTTTAATAATCGAATATTCACACCCTGAAGTACTGGTATCCCATCCCCGGCGACATTCGTACCGACTTCCACGGATCCGGACCCTGATCCTGACGACGCTGCATTAGTTTCAGCGTTGCCCGCCCTGTCGATCCCTTCTAATTGCATGTAACCCGGACACTTGTATCATCAGGGCCATTTCTTGGCAACTTGAAAGGTCTCCCTGAAAAAACTCGGCTCAGTCGCTTTTTTCTTCCTCGGGAAGCCTGTTGTGCAAGCTGTAACCCATTTTCTTCCAAGCTTTTGCGGGTACAGGGGCGCCTTCATGAACAAACCCGAAACCCTCGTTATCGAGCCAGCTGCGAATGGTCCCAAGCGGCAAAAACAAGCCCATGTGAGGAACCAGGCTGGGCTTTGCTTTGCCGTAGGTGTAGATCATGCTGAAAATTCCGATGAGGTTGCAATCCGGAACGGAATAAACTCCGCCGCCGGAATTACCGAAATAGGTTGGCGCGTTGATCATCCAGAATTTCTCTCCATCGACCTCCTTGTCGACAGCTGTAATCTGCCCCATCGTGGCGACCGGATGGCTTCCAAGAGGACAACCTACGGCACAAGCCTGAGAGAAAATATCCAGTTCCCCAAGAAGGGCCTCGTCTTGCAGGCGAGCGAAGCCCGGTAGCCGCAGATCAGTCCCGAGGGAAAGCAGGGCAATGTCCTTGGCCTTGTCATAAGCGATAAGCCGGGCGGTAAGCGCGCCGGTCTCTTGATCTGTCCCCGGGAAAAAAAACTTCACCGCATCGATCTCCCTATCGAGCCTGTTGCCCAGCACCTCGGCCACCACATGGAAAGCCGTCAGGGCCAGGTTGCAGTAGCGCTCCGGTGAAGCGTCTCCCGCCAATGGACCTGAGTAGACAACCACCGCGCTGCCGACTGTCCCATTCCCTCGCAGCTGAACGGTAGGCTGAATCATCAGCCGCTTGCCGCGCTCAGAAGAAAATTCCGTCTCCGGACCGACATCTCCCAGCCGGACAGCGTTCTCCCGGGCCAGGGCCTTCACCGCCGCAACATCGGCCAGCGAAGACCTCAACCGAGATTCGCGCGCATCTAGCGCAGCCTGAAAACCAGCCCGCTCAATTGCCAGGGCTCTTGAGGCGATATCGAGATCCCCCATCGCCTGCTCGATTCTCCGTTGAGAATCATCGATGCGCCGCAGGAGCCCTTCCAGGATGACTTGCTCGCGACGTTCATCTCCCGGGTCTTCCCGGCCGGATGACTCCGACCCTGTCGCTCTCTCGGCTACCCCGCGGCTCACCCTCTGTGAATGAACGACCACGAGCGCCAGCAAGACCAGCAAGACCAGCATCCTGGTTCGACCGCCCCGCGGTCGTTCTCTCAAATTATCAGCAGCCATTGCTCGCACCGTCATTCTTTACCTGAAGAGAGTCCCCCTCTTCAAAGAATACGATGGGCCTCCGCCTCCCAGCAAACAGGGCGGAGGAGGGCGAAGAATACCGGAAGTTGAACCGCGTGAGAGCCGCCGACTCAGGGAATCTCCGGCTTTTCGGAACCTTCCGCCTTGCCCTGCGCGGGCTCCTCGCCGGCTGAAGCCTCGGATTCCGCGGCAGCGTCTTCCGCCGCATTCTCCTGGTTACCTTTAACGGGCTTATTCTTGCCGAGACAAATCCAGATCAATCGGCCCGGAACAACCTCGACCCGGCCCACCTTCCTTCTTCCGATGAAATCCCGAACGGATTCCAGGGCGAGCGCCCTCGATTCGAGCTTCTTTGGATCAAGCTCAACCGATTCGGTAAGCCGGTCAACCATCTGGCCATTCACGAAGACCGCATGTTCCCGTTCCAAGGGCTCAACAAGCTCCTTGCTGTACTCGGGCCATGGACTGTCGTCAATCGTCGCCTCATCGCCCATGCGCTCCCAGAGCTCAAAAGCCAGATGGGGAGCGAAGGGCTTGAGCACGACCAGGAAGGTCTTCAGGGTGCTCTGGTCAACCTCTTCCAGGGTCGTCTTTGGAGATGCCAGGAAATTGACGAACTCCCGAAGCGCGCTGATCGCCGTATGGAACTTGAGCTCCTCCAGTCTTTTCGACACCTCGAAAATCAATCGATGCTTGGCAACGAGAACATTTCGCGAGACGAATCGCCCCTGCCCTATCCGCCCGCAGACCGCTCTCCAGATCTTCTCCAGGAAACGCCTGATCTTGTAGAGGCTGTCATCATCAAAGCTGGCGCTGTTATCCGCCGGGCCGAGGCAAAGCAGCTGAATACGGAGCGCATCTGCTCCAAATCTTCCCAGCAACTCCATGGAAGATGCGGCCATGGTCTCGGGACCCTGGTCTTCGGAAGCGTCTTTCGAATCGAAAGAAAGAGTCCCTACCTGGCAAAAACTTCTGAACGGCTCAAAAGAAGGAATGTGATGATTCATGTAGAGGAACTTGGTTATGCACCGGATACCGATGAGCTCTTTCGGAGACAAGCGGGCTCCGGAAAAGACCACGTCAACCGGGAGGGTCTTGTCGAGACCTTTATCTGAAAACGGCCGCAGCCGCTCCCCGGGCGGCGTTTGTTCTTCCGGCTGTTCCTCTCGCGAAGCTTCAACTTCATCCTCAGCTTCTACTTCATCCTCAGCTTCAGTCTCAGATTCGGACTCATCCGACGAGCCCGGGAGCCCATCCGTCTCCTCCTGCGAAGCGGGTTCTACTTCTTCCTCGACCTTCGTCTCAGCAGGGAGTTCGGAAGATTCGGGTGAGTCCGCATCCTCTGCCAGCTCCTGCGGTTCATCCTCCAGATCTTCTTCCCGGGATTCAATCTCCCCGGCAGCATCAGCTTCCACGCCCTCGCTGCTGCCTTCCTCCTCTTGCGCGGCTTCAGCCGAATCCTCCTCGGCCGGCCCAGGGGCATCCTCAGAATCGTCGAGCTCGGCGGCCTCCGCCGGAGCCGGAGCCTCCTGGGAAACAACAGGAACCTCCGCCGGGGGCTCCGTCGCAGCCTCTTCCGCTTCGACCGGAGCCTCCTCCTGGAACTCCACATCGACGCAGGGCGTGTCGAAATCTTCCCTGAAGCCCTCTACAACGCCACCCAGCTCTGGCAAAGCGATCTGCAGATAGCTCAGCGCGCGGCCCAGCCAGGGCAGCAGGCTCCTCGAATCTCGCTGGACGGCCTGGCCCCCACGCTGAATTTTCAGGGCCGAATAATCAGCCCCATCGCTGGTCTTGCAGGAGGCAAGGGTCTGCTCCCCCGAACGAAGCGTCTCTAAATCCAGAGGTGGACAATGCAGGGGAAGTTCTTCGGAATCAGCGCTCTGCGCCGCGGCTCCATGGTACATCGGAACAGGAGGACTCCAGGCTCCCGACCCGGAGACCAGCAGGTCTCTCAGAGAGTAGCGGGTCATCTTGCTGCAGACCCCCCGACTCGAAAGCTGCTTGATAATCCGTTCGCGGGCCCGCAATGGCTTCATTCCGCTGCAGGGGCCAGAGTTGGTCAGCTTTCCATCTCCTTCATAGGCCTCGACAAGCAATCCCTCGTGATCAAAGCTGGCCGCGCTGGAATGAATCACCTCGCGAATGCGCAGCTTCACCCTCTTGGCGAATTCGAATTGTTTTCTATCGTGAGCGGGAATTCCGAGAACGACTCCATCGGAATAGGCGTTGAGCGCCAGAGGCGAGATCAGGACCGGCACCTTCTCCAGGTTGATCGGATTCAACGCAAAGCCGCCCGTCCTGAAACCGGAGTCCTGGGACTCATCTCCATTTTTGTAACGCTCCTGGTAAGCCTGGACATCTTCGACGTAATCCGGGTCGGTGATGAAATCAATGATTTCATGTCCGGGAGCGACAAGCACGAAGGTAAGTCCATACAACGCCTCCAGCCTGGAGGTGAATACCCCCAGGTGCCGACACTCATTCCTGAAGGGCTGCGAGAAGGCCAGCTCGAGCTCGATCCCCCTCCTGCGCCCGATCAAAGCCTTCTGCTCCTTACGCAAATTTTCCGGCCATTTCGACTTGTCGACATCAGCGAAGAGCTTCTCGGCGAAAGGAACGATATCCAGAAACCATTGGGGCAACTCCGCCTCGGCAGGCGCCTCCGGGACCTCCCCTTCATCCGTATCGGCTTCGCCTGCGGCTGCAGGATTCTCATCATCGGCGACGGAACGAATATGTCTCGAATTCAACAGCTCGAGGAAGAGCCACTGCGTGAAGCGGTAATAGGCGGGGTCCGATGTGCTCGCGACTCCAGCTCCGGGACTCGAATGCGGATCCGCCTGGATCGCCATGGCTCTCTCGATGGATTCAATGCGTCCAAGCTCTTCTCTGAGAAATTCCTCCGGAAGCTTTCCCTGTTCGATGGCCTGGCCCAGGACCCCTTCGTGAAATCCGTCCAGTACTCGACCAATGCGAACATCCTGCCCCTTGAGACGCTGGAATCTCGAATAAACATCGGCAAGCGCCATGCAGCGCAGGTCGGTCCACGTCAGGCCGCCGGGAGCAAATGGCCATTGCAGCACCAGGCTTCCGGACGAATCTCCGGACATTTCCGGGGCATCAGCCGACTCGATGGCTTCAGACCAGACCTTCTGCCATTTTTCCTCAACACTTGTTATCTCATAGGGTTGGATCGCCATTCGGGCGAAGATAAGTCGCCTACAGGTAAGTTTCAACGCAAAAGCAACCCGGACAGCCGACCAGCCACCTGAAAGACAGGGGACTCCGTTGAAAACAATCTTGACACCCATCCAAGTGATCTAGATATTAGGGCCTTCTCGTGATACCTCCTGGGGTATCATCGGGGAGTAATAAAGACAATCCGGGGGATTAGCTCAGTTGGGAGAGCGCAGCACTGGCAGTGCTGAGGTCACGGGTTCAAGTCCCGTATCCTCCACCAGTACACCTCTTAGAGAGCGGCGGAAAGACCTTCCGGCCGCTCTCTTTTTGATGGGGAGATCGGGTTTAGCGCCTGCTACCCTGTAGCTTGCTTGATCTTATTGAACTCAATCCCTGGAAATAGCGACTCGGGAGGCACGATATGACCCAACGAATCAGCCGCCGCGACATGCTTCGCAATACGACGATGGCCGGGCTTGGAGCCTGGGTGTCGGGTGTCACCTCGGCCAGCTTCGGCTCCCTTCCAAGCGAGAAGCTCAATATCGCCTGCATCGGGATTGGCGGCCGCGGCCGGGCCAACCTGAACGCACTGGGAAATCAGAACATCGTAGCCCTCTGCGATGTCGATGACAGCCGGGCCGGGAACGCCTACGCCAAGTTCGCCAAGGCGAAAAAATTCTACGATTTCCGCAGGATGTTCGATGCCATGCCCAAGGACATTGACGCGGTCTCCGTGAGCACACCTGATCACGCCCACTTCCACCCGGCTATCGCAGCCCTGCAGCTCGGCAAGCACCTCTACTGTGAAAAACCGATGGCACATTCGATTGAGGAGGTCCGGATCATGACCGACCTCGCCCGTAAGCAGAAGGTCGCAACCCAGCTCGGCGTCCAGCGTCATACGATCGGAAATGTTCACCGGGTTATCGAGCTCATCCAGAAAAAGGCCATCGGCGAGGTCCGGGAGTGCCACTCCTGGGTCGGAGGAAGCAGAGGAATGCCTGGAATGCCCAAGGGTAGCCCCCCGGTTCCTGATCATCTCAAATGGGATCTCTGGCTCGGACCCGCCAGGTCACGCCCCTACAGCCCGGCCTACGCGCCCTATAACTGGCGCTTCTGGTGGGACTTTGGAACGGGCGAAACCGGCAATTGGGGCTGCCACATCCTGGACCTTCCATACTGGGCCCTGGACCTGAAGTACCCCACCCGGGTCGAAGCTTCGGGACCGAAGGTCGATGCCGACCGCACCCCGAAATCCTTGAATACCCGCTTCGATTTCCCTGCGCGCGGCGACAAGCCTCCGGTTTCCCTCCACTGGTACCACTCCGGGGGTGGACCGGACATCCTCAAAAAACATCATCTGCCTCGATCCGGCAACACACTCTTCATCGGATCGAAGGGCATGCTGCTGTGCGACTTCGGCAAGCGAAAGCTCTACCCCGAGGAGAAGTTCAAGGGCTTCAAGGAACCGGATATGTTCATTCCGAACTCTCCCGGCTTCCACAAGGAATGGATCAACGCCTGCAAGGGAGGCGAGGCGGCCACGTGTAATTTCGATTACTCCGGCCCGATGACCGAGACCGTGCTGCTGGGCAACGCCGCCTACCGCTGTGGAAAGAGCTTTGACTGGAACGCGGAAAAGCTCGAAGCGGTGAACACCCCGGAGGCCAAGGCCTTCACCCACTCCTCCTTCAGGAAGGGTTGGAAGGTTTCATTGTAGATAAGGTCCTCTTCCAGGCTTTCGGCGGCGAAGGGGAACCGCCGGGTAAAAAAGCTGGCGAGCTCAGAGAGCGCTTCTTCCAGGCATGCTCAACCAGGCAGCGTCTTCCGCTTACCCGTATAAGAACCGAACTTCGCCGCACCATCCTCTTAGCAGAGAAGAAAAATCCGGGAAACGCATGCAATCGGCCAGGCTGCTCCCATAATCCCCAATGATCTGAAAAGGATCGTGCACGTTTCGAGACTGGATCACCTGCGCTGCCCAACGCGGCAGTCCGGATAACCGGGCACCCATATTCCGGAAGCTCTCCACGGAGCTCTGCCGGAAAATGTAAACCCGATCAGCCGGCAGGAATCGTGAAGTCTCGGTATCGATTTCACGCTCTGCGTTCAGGGCAGAATCGCCCGGGGCAATAACGAACGGCAGCGCAGACAGTACGGCCGGGGTGGCCTGTGAGGTCCAGCCGGGCAGCCATCGTTCCTGTTGAACGACGCGGCTGGCCAGGCTGTGCCAGTGTTGGCAGGTACCCTCATCTTTGTTTTTCAAACTAACCTGTTGTCTTCAACAGAAGCGGAAGGAGGACCGATGCCAACTACAGCTGCGCGTAACTCAACCACCCGAATGATTCCAGCACTCCCGATGGTGCTGGCTGCCGTTCTCTGCGTAATGAGCGCAGGAGAAGCCACTGCACAGGGCAGGGGGGCTGGAACACTGAAAGCCCTGAAAATACGGAGCCAGCAGAAAGATTCCCTGCGGAAGAGTCCCCGAACGGCAGTCAACGAGCGCTCCGCCGCCGCGGAACGGATGCTGGAACAGGAGCTGCTACCTAAACCCTTCCCAGTGGTCTCTGAGCGCCTGCAGGCCAATCCGCCACGGCCCCTGAGTATCTGCTATGAAGAGCTCGACCGCCCCACAGGACGCCACAACTCGATACTTTACGTACGGTTCGATAGCAATAATCGGCGGCTGGCCTCGACCATCTCGCTCAATCCCGAAGGCTCTGTCATCGTCCTACGCGACGATGGCAAGGAACTTGATGACAGGGCCGGCGACAGCATCTACACCGCCCTCGCCGACCTCGACCTCGAAGATCTCGATGAATGGCGAAACATCGTCAACGAGGCCGCCAACGGAGGGGCCGAAACCCTTCGTTTCGATGGAAGAGCTCTTGTCGGCAGCAAAAGAGTCCTGGGAGAGGAGGACCGTGAAACTCCTGACCGTGTCCGGCTGGCGCCCTCCCCCGGAGCCAACCGGCCGATCGCTCCAGCGGACGATGTCTGCCGCGGCGGCAGCGTAAGCTCTCTCCCACCCGTCCTCCTGCCCCCTCCTCTTGTCCTGGACGCTGAAAACTCCCTGCTCATTCGTGACCTCAGCGTCGTAGAAGATCCGACCCGGACCTATGATCCCTGCAGCGGCGTTGGAACTCCAGGAGGCAAGTGGACCTTCCGCTACGTGATGGAACAGATGGCCAACCAGCTGGAGACGGGGATCTCGGCAGCCGAATTCACCCGGCGCTGGCTGAAGCAGTGGGAATTCGACCTCTCCATCAACTTCCACCAGGTACCGGCACGCACCAATATCGTTCAAGGCATCATCGACCCCTGGGAGCAAGCCAGCGGCGGACCAGGCCAGCCCCTCAACCTCGATGAAGCGCCCTTCAAGCTCGTCGCGATCGTCAACCGTGTAGATCTGCGCGAGAACCTGGCCTATGGAGCCGGAAGCGCGGGTGAAGCTCGACTGGTATTCGGTGTGCTGAATCGCAGCGGCGGCGGGTGCTTCATGATGCCGTTCGCAGTCATCTTCGAATACGGCGTCCAAAAAGACAACTGCCTCGACCTCCAGCAGTGGGCGGCCGAATGGTATGACCTCAGCAACCTCACCCTGGGTTCCCCGGCCTACAACGCCGCGCTCGAAAACATCACCGAGCAGTTCGTTACAGCCGGCGCCAATCCGGCGAATCTCCCCAACAAGAGCGCGCTGAATCAGATTCGCACGAACGAGATCGCTCTCGACGCGCCCTGGGAACTGCGCGAGTTCAGGATCCAGGCGCCGGGACACTACGACTCAGGACACCTGCGGCCGGTGACCGTCGCCATGACCCCCGACCTCTCCTTCAACCTGACCTCAACGCTCACCGATTTCATCAACCAGAACGAGGCTGCAATCGTGGCGGGAACCTACGATGTGCCCCTCTCGCTGCCTTCGGGAGCTCCCTTCCTTGGCGGAAACGCGCCTACTCCATTCGGCATGTTCTGGGATGGCTCGCCGGGTTGCGCCAGTATCAACCATCCCGATGCGCGGCACAACTTCTCCCTGACGACCTGCAACGGCTGTCATGCAGGAGAGACCGCGACTCCATTCCTCCACATCGACCCGCAGCAATCCCCGGCCGGTCTCTCGGGTTTTCTTACGGGCATCACGGTCTCCGACCCCTGCACTGGTCTGAACCGCGACTTCGCGGATCTCGAGAGGCGCAGAATCGACATCGAAAACCTGGTCAACAGCCCGGTCTTCCCACCTTGCCTGAACTTCATGCCTCTTCGACAACCACATTGATCGTCATTCGTCAGTGTCCGCGCAGCGCGAGGGCCGCGGGAGGAAACTCCTGCGGCCCTCTTTTCATCCAGGCGAACCGGCGCGTCTGCGTGCCATACCATCCTTGACCCGGAAGCTTCCAGGCGGGAACATCTTCCTAAAGGACCATACGCCGGGTGCTCGCACACTGCGGCAGACCGATTCAATACCGCCCTGGAGATCTCCCGGAATGTACGGCAAAGCATTTTACTGGCTACCCCTGCTGATGACGGCGGCGCTGATCCCGGACCCTGTCCCGGCCTCCGACCCTATCGTCCTTGACGGACTCTTCGACGACTGGAACGAGGTCACGGCCGCCCAGCTCGATCCCGCTGGAGATGGAACGGCCGAAAGCGAAGATTTTTCCGAGATCAGAGTCACCAACGATGAAGACTACCTCTTCATCTACCTCTCCTTCCATGGCCCGGAGGAGCTCCTGCAGGCATGGAATACAATGCGTCTTTTCATCGATGCCGATGACGATCCCGGGACGGGCCGCTCCTTTCATGGGGTCGGGGCTGAGCTCGAGTGGTGCTTCGGCTGCCGGTCGGGGACCCGGCACAACGAAAACGGAAGCCGCGGACTCAGGCACGCCAACATCTCCATCCTCAGCGCGCCCACCGTCACATCGAAAATCTTCGAGTTCTGCATAGCCCGGGACGCGATCGCCCTCGACTCCGATGGGAGGCGGATATCCATCGTCATCTCCAGCTCGAGCGGCGAAGGAGATCTGCTTCCCGACCAGCCGGGAGGCTTCCCCTACACCATCGATGCACGGGAAGTCACCCCCGCCAAGCCCCTCAATATCGATCGGCCAGGGGGCGACTCCATTCGCCTCGCCACCTACAACGTCAAGAACCCGGGTATCCTCAGCCGTGAGCGGGCGCCTCATTTTCAAAGAATCTTCCAGGCGATCGATGCCGACATCTGGCTCCTTCAGGAACAGAGCAGCACGGGAGCCGGGCTGACCGACCGGCTGAGGTCCTGGTTCCCCGGAAGCCGCTGGCATGTCACCGCCAACTATCGCTGGAATTTCACAGCCTCGAAATATCCGATCATCTACCAGGGGCCTCTCACCAGCGAGCGCAGGACCATCGCCGCGCTGATCGACACCAGCGACATCATTGGAACTCCCCTCCTGACCATCAACTCTCACCTGCCCTGCTGCACCGACGACAACGGCCGCCAGCGGCAGGCGGATGAGCTGATGGATGCCATCAGGATCCTGAAAACAGGAGATGGCGCGTTTGAGCTTCCCGAGGGCACCCCGATCATCCACGCCGGCGACTTCAACCTCGTCGGCTATTCAAGCCAGCTCAGGACTCTCACCGATGGCGACATCCAGGATGAGCAAACCTACGGGCCGGATTTCGAACCGGATTGGGATGGCTCCCCACTGGCGGATCTCCCATCCCGCCATACCCATGGCCGGCTGGCCTACACCTGGCGCTCCGACAGCTCGACCTTCTGGCCCGAGAAGCTCGACTACATTCTCTACACCCGCAGCGCTATCCGTCCGGTCCACTCCTTCACCCTGGAGACCAGGTCCATGCCCGCAGATGCCCTGGCCGACGGCGGCCTGCGGGCTGCGGATACGGCCTCCGCCTCCGACCACCTCCCCAGGGTCGTCGACCTGGCCGCGGTGGAAAGCTCCCCGCTCTTCCTGCGCGGTGATGCGAACAGCGATGGATCCATCGACATCAGCGATGGGATCAACATCCTCGGATACCTCTTCCTGGGGGAGAGCCCGCCAACCTGCCTTGATTCGAGTGATTCCGATGACAGCGGCCTCGTAGATCTGAGTGACGGCATCCTCATCTTCAACTTCCTCTTCCTGGGCGGTAACGCCCTGGACGCCGCGGCCCCATCCTGCCGGCGCGACAAAACCGATGATGACCTTGATTGCGCCGCCAGCCCGGCCTGCCAGTGAAAGATTCCGCGCCCCATAATCTTGCTCGACAAGAAAGCTTGCCGGAGCGAAGATCGGTGCTGTGATCCGCGCCAAATACACAACCAGAACCGTTGCCGATTTGAGGGGACGAACGCTCCTCCTGGCCTCCGCGGCCGTCTTTCTCCTGGCCTGCTTCCCCGGCTCGATGCCTGCAGACGAAAAGGAGAAAAAAACGGCGCCCCTGCCCCCTGAACGCGACAACCCGACGGTCCACCTCATCAAGCGCGTCATGCCGACGGTCGTGGCCCTGCGCAACTTTCATCCTGGCGGCCCAAAGGGATTGCTTAATTTCGCAGCCGGCAGCGGTACCGTGATCCATCCAGCGGGCTACATCCTGACCAATGACCATGTCATCATGACCGTGGCAGGCAATAAGGACCGCCCGCAGGGCCTCGCCCTCTTCGCCGATGGAAGCCAGTATATCTTCAAGATCCTGGCGCGCCTGCCGGCGGAGGACATTGCCATCCTCAAGATAGAGACCGGCAAGCCTCTCCCCTTCCTGTCACTTGGCAGAAGCCACGACCTGGTCCTTGGAGAGCCTACGCTCGTCATCGGAAACCCCAACGGGCTGGCCCACTCGGTCTCGACCGGCATCGTCAGCGGCCTGCAACGCTCCACCTCGACCAGCACATCCTATCTCCCCGCGGTGGTTCAGACCACCGCGCCCATCAGCGGAGGAAGCTCCGGCAGTCCGCTCATCAACGCGCTCGGACAGATCATCGGCATGGTCACCTCGCAACATAACAACGCCCAGAACCTGAATTTCGCCATAACGATCGACCACATTCGTAATAGATTTCCCCGGCTCATCAATGCCGAGAATCTCAATGGCTTCCTGCTCGGACTCGAGATCGACATGCTGGAGCCCGGAGCGAAGATCACCCGAGTGGCTCCGGATTCGCCTGGCGCGAGAGAGGGCCTGCGGCCCGGCGACCTCATCACTGGCGCCGCCGGGCGAAAAATAACCAGCGGGTTCGAGTTCCATCTGGCCCTCATGGGCAGAGCCGCCGGCGAGGAGCTTCCGATCTCCATATTGAGAGGAGAAAAAAGCGAGGCCGTCCTTCTGAAGCTGGCCCCATTGCTTTCGGCCATCGCGCTGGAGAAACCCCCTGGAGAGCCCGGCGGCCTCGACCTCGATGTCTACGAGGGCAGCTGGAGCAGCCTTCCCGATTTCAACAAGCTGAAGGCGGCCGGGAGCGAAAGATCCGGCACCCTCTCCATACCCGCGGGTCTCGCCGGTAAAGAGTATTTCGGATTGCGCTTTCGCGGCTTTGTCAGGATCCCGAAAGATGGAATCTATACCTTCTACGCAGGCTCTGACGATGGGAGCAGCATCCTGGTCGGGGACAGGCTCCTTGTTGAAAACGACGGACTGCACGCCTACTCAGAAGCCTCCGGAACCATCAAACTGAAAGCCGGCTTCTATCCGTTTACGGCCAACTTCTTCGAAGCCACGGGCGACGAAAAATTCGTGGTCTCATGGGAGGGTCCCGACATCAAGAAACAGGCTCTGCCCGCCACCGCCCTCTTTACAAAAAAAGTTGCCGAGAAAAAGAATAAGGCCCCCGTAGTCCCGTGCCAGCCCGCGGAAAAATGAAACGGAGCCCGGGTGCCTCATCTCTTCAAGCAGGCTCCAAAAGCGAATGAAAATCCATGTTCTCGAGCGGGAGATCCTGCTGCCTCGTTCACCTGGGGAGATCTTTCCCTTTTTCTCCCGGGCGGAGAACCTGGACGAGCTGACTCCCCCCTGGCTTCATTTCAACATTCTCACCGAGCTGCCAATTGAGATGAAGGAGGGAGCCTTCATCGACTACAAGCTGCGCATCGGGATGCTTCCGATCCGGTGGCGCTCGAAGATCACAGCCTGGGAGCCCCCGCACAGGTTTGTCGACGAGCAGGTGAAGGGACCCTATCGAAGATGGGTTCACGAGCACGCCTTCATCGAGCACGAAAGAGGGACCCTCGCCCGCGACCGGATTGAATACGCCGTGCTGGGCGGGGCCATCATCAATCGGCTCCTGGTGAAGCGCGACCTCGAACAAATATTCAGCTATCGGCACCACAGGCTTAAAGAAATTTTCCCTCCCCCGGATGTAGAATGAATCGGCGGCCGGGACCCGGTAAATGTGGAATTGACGGGCCGACTGGTGGAAAATCGTATGGGCAGCCTGGCTCGATCCAGGCGCCCTGGAAACTTACCTGCCTGCAATAGAGAACGCCTCATGAGCAACCCAGAGATGCGAATTCCGGCCCTTCTGCTGGCTGCCTGGTGCCTCCTCCCCGTGGGCGCCCGGGCCGAATCCCCGGCGAAACAAATCGACTTCAACCGCGATATTCGCCCGATTCTCTCCAACAACTGCTATCCCTGCCACGGACCGGATGAGAAAAAACGCAAGGCCGACCTGCGGCTCGATCTGCGGGACGGCCTCTACTCCGACCACGATGGAGCCCGGCCGGTCGTCGGGGGCAAACCTGGCGAGAGCGAGCTCTACAAGAGGATCACCGCACAGAAGTCCGGGGAGCGAATGCCGCCGCCGAAATCCAAGCTCCAGCTGAAAACAAATGAGGTGGAGCTGATCCGCTCCTGGATTGAACAGGGAGGCGCCTGGAGTGGGCATTGGTCTTTCCGGTCGCTCGAGAAGACCCCCATCCCAGACCTCGCTGAGTCAGCCGGAGCGCGCAACTCCATCGACAACTTTATCCGCAGCAGACTGCGGGAGGAGGGACTGAAACCCTCGCCCGAGGCCAGCCGGGAAAGGCTGATCCGCAGGCTTACCCTTGACCTGACCGGGCTCCCCCCCACTCTCTCCGAAATTGACGCCTTCGTCGAAGACGATCATCCAGGCGCCTATGAGAAGCTGGTCGACCGGCTCCTCTCATCAGCAGCCTATGGCGAAAGGATGGCCTCGGACTGGCTCGATGTCGCCCGCTACTCGGACACCTACGGCTACCAGGTGGACCGGGATCGATTCGTGTGGCCGTGGAGGGACTGGGTGGTGAATGCCTTCAATGAGGGTATCTCCTACGATCGTTTCCTCGAGCTCCAGCTGGCAGGAGACCTGCTCCCAGGGGCAGGAGACGAAGAGATTCTCCCCACGACCTTCAACCGTCTCCATTCCCAGAAGGTCGAGGGCGGCAGCACGCCCGAAGAATTCCGGGTTGAATACGTCGCTGACCGGACCCACACCTTCGCCACCGCGTTCCTCGGGTTGACCTTCGAATGCGCGCGCTGCCATGATCACAAATACGATCCCCTGACCCAGCGCGAGTATTACAAGCTCTTCGCCTTCTTCAACAACATCGACGAGTTCGGCCTCTACGCCTATTTCACGGGCTCTGTGCCGACCCCGACCCTCCTGTACGCGCCGAAGGCCCACAAGCAGAAGATCGCGGATGCCGCCGAGAAGATCACCCGCGCCGAGGAAGAGCTTGCGAAGATTCCCGATACCAGGAAGCCGGACTTCGAAAAATGGCTCGCCGCCAGACCGGCTGAGCCGGCCATCCCCGGACGAATCGAGCACCAGGACTTCGAGGGACACAAAGGTGGCGCCAACTCCAGCATACCCGGAGTCGAGGGCAAGGCCATCCGGCTCAGTGGAGATGACGAGTACCATCTCAAGCAGGGCAACTTCAAACGCTCAGTCCCCTTCTCGCTCGCTCTCTGGATGAAGACCCCGGAGGTCAAGGACCGGGCTATTGTATTTCATCGTTCGCAGGCCTGGACGGACGCTGGCAGCCGCGGCTACCAGCTGCTGCTCGAGAAAGGAAAGCTGAGCTTCTCCCTGATCCATTTCTGGCCAGGTAACGCCCTGCGCATCCGCACCCGGGTTCCCTTCGAGGTGAACAAGTGGGTCCATGTCGCCATCACCTACGATGGTTCCAGCCGGGCCGATGGCGCTCGGCTCTTCCTCGATGGCGTGCCCGCTGACTGCGAGATCGTGCGCGATAATCTCTTTAAAAACATCAGCGGCGGAGGACGCAAGAGCATCACCATCGGCGCCCGCTTCCGGGACAAGGGTTTTTCCGGGGGAGAGATAGATGAATTCCAGGTCTTCAACCGGCAGCTCTCAGCGCTTGAGATCGCCCAGGTACATGATGGCAGGAGCCTCCGGGATGCCCTCGCAAAATCGAGAGCATCCCTCGACGCCAGGCTGGTTGGAAAGCTCCGCGAGTACTACCTCCACACAGCGGATGACGCCTGGAAGAAGGGCCTCGAACAGATCCGCTCCCTGCGAGAGGCTCACAACAACATTATCAACGGCACCACCGAGATCATGGTCATGCGAGAGACCGGCAAGGTACGCCAGACCCACCTGCTGGTCCGGGGAGCCTACGATAAGCCAGGAGCGCCCGTGGAAGCCGGAACTCCAGCCATCCTCCCCGCCATGAAGCAGCAAGGCGCGGCCAACCGTCTCGGACTCGCCCGCTGGCTAACGGCCCCCGAGCATCCGCTGACCTCGAGGGTGATGATCAATCGTCTCTGGCAAATGTGCTTTGGCCTCGGCCTGGTCAGAACCACCGAGGACTTCGGCAGCCAGGGCCAATCTCCCAGTCACCCGGGCCTGCTCGACTGGCTCTCGCTGCGTTTCATCGACAGCGGCTGGGACATTCGAGGGTTGCTGCGAACCATCGTGACCTCTGCGACCTACCGCCAGGACTCGAGAATCTCCCCGGGACTGATCGAGAAGGATCCTGAGAACATCCTCCTGGCCAGGGGACGTCGCTACCGACTCCGCGCGGAGGTTATCCGCGACAACGCCCTCTCCTCCAGCGGGCTCCTTGTACGAAAGATCGGCGGCGCCCCGGTGCGCCCCTACGAGGTCGCGGTATCCTTCAAGCCTCTGAAGCGGGACAAGGGAGAGGGGCTCTACCGCCGCAGCCTCTACACCTTCTGGAAACGCACGGCCCCGGCGCCGGTCATGATGTCCCTGGATGCATCCAAGCGCGAGGTCTGCACGGTGAGGCGGGAGAGAACCTCCTCTCCCCTGCAGGCGCTGGTGCTGATGAACGACCCGCAGCTCGTAGAGGCGGCAAGGGTCCTCGGCCAGCGGCTCCTGAAAAAACACGCCGAGAACAGCGCCTCCATGCTGGGTGAGATGTTTCGGATGCTGACAGGCCGAAAGCCGGGCGATAGCGAAAAGAAGATCCTCAACCGGCTCTACAAGGAACAGCTCGATTTTTTCCAGGCGAATCCTGAACAGGCTGAAAACTTCCTCAAAACAGGTGACGCAGCCGCGGACAAGGATCTTGCTCCCGCCCGGCTGGCGGCCGCGGGGGCTGTAGCGAATGTTCTCTTGAACTTCGACGAAGCTGTCATGAAAAGGTAGTATGAAGACATGAAACCTGAGATCTGCACGGGCTACGATTCCTCCCTGGGCATGAGCCGGAGACGTTTCCTTGACCGCTTCGGCATGGGGCTCGGCTCCATAGCCCTCACGGACCTGCTGCGCGCGAATGAACAACGCGCCCTTGGCGGGGTTCTTCCGACCACGCACGTCCCCCCCAGGGCCAAGCGCGTCATCTACCTCTTCCAGAGCGGCGGCCCATCCCAGATGGATCTCTTCGATCACAAGCCAATGCTCAAGAAGATGCAGGGCAAGGAGCTCCCGGATGAAATCCGCAGGGGACAGCGCCTGACCGCGATGAGCGGTAACCAGGCGAGCCTGCCGCTGGTCGGCAGCCCCTTCAAGTTCACCCGGCATGGACCGGGCGGCACCTGGATGAGTGACCTGCTTCCCCACACATCCCGCATCGCCGATGAGATCTGCGTCGTCAAGAGCCTCTATACCGAGGCCATCAATCACGGACCGGCGGTAACCCATCTCCAGACGGGCTCCCAATTTCCCGGCCGGCCCAGCATGGGCTCCTGGCTGAGCTACGGGCTCGGAACCGAGAATGCTGAGCTGCCATCCTTTGTCGTTCTGGTGACGAAGAACAAGGGAGGACAGCCTCTCCTGACCCGGCTATGGGGAAGCGGCTTCCTTGCATCTCGTTACCAGGGTGTCCGTTTCCGCTCCGGCAAGGACCCTGTCCTCTACCTCAACAATCCCCCCGGCATCGACAACGCGAACCGCCGCCGAATGCTCGATCGCCTGAAGGATCTTCACCAGGCCGAGCTGCAGAACAACTCCGATCCGGCGATCGAAGATCGAATCTCCCAATACGAGATGGCCTTCAAGATGCAGACCTCGATTCCGGAGGTTACCAATCTCTCGACGGAGCCTGACTACATCTACAAGGAGTACGGAGAGGAGTCCCGAAAGCCGGGAACCTTCGCCGCCAATTGCCTCATGGCTCGTCGGCTCGCGGAGCGCGGCGTTCGCTTCATCCAGCTTTACCATCCGGGCTGGGACCAGCACGGCGGTCTGCCAAAAGGCCTGGCTGGCCAATGCAAGGAGACCGACCGGGCCTCGGCCGCCCTGGTGATGGATCTCAAGCGCAGGGGACTCCTCGAAGACACCCTGGTCATCTGGGGCGGTGAGTTCGGACGCACCAACTACTGCCAGGGAAAGCTCTCCGCCAACTTCGGCCGCGACCACCATCCAAGGTGTTTCTCGCTCTGGATGGCAGGCGGCGGCGTGCGGGGAGGAACGAGCTACGGAGAAACCGACCCGTTCTGCTACAACATCGCTACAGACCCGGTACACGTTCATGATTTCCACGCGACGATCCTGAACCTGCTGGGCGTTGATCACGAAAAACTGACCTTCAAGTACCAGGGACGTAACTTCCGCCTCACCGATGTCCATGGAAAGGTCATCAAGGGGATCCTGGCCTGATACCGGCAAGTAGAAACCTTGCCGTGACCGCCCCCCCTGTTGAGAGAGACAAGCGGGGGATCATTTCCAGCCTGCTACACTCCCCTGCGACTGTGGAACCCGAACGCCCAACGGGATATCCTATAGCTCTGACAGTATTCATACCCAGGCGAATCAACAACCGCAGGAGTCACGGACATGACCCGGTACGCCATTTTTATTTTCACAATATTCCTGGCCGGCTTGAGCGCCGGCTGCGCGGGCTCGCCCGCGGGCAAGACGGCCGTGCTTAAACTGCACACCCGCTCCATGGAGCGGGCTCCCGGCACGAAACAGCAAGACGGCAGCTACAGACCTCTCCTCAAGACCGTCCGATGGGCTCCTGAAAAAACGGCGCTGGTGATCTGCGATATGTGGGACCACCACTGGTGCAAGGGCGCAGAGGCGAGGGTGGCGGAGATGGCCCCGGAGATGAACCGGCTGGCTGAGACCGCCAGGAGCATGGGAATCCAGATCATTCACGCCCCGAGCACCTGCGTTGATTTCTACAAGGATACCCCGCAGCGCAAACGAGCCGTAGCCGCGGCCTTTTCCAGAGCGCCGGTAGAGCTTTCCAGGAAGGAGCGCTGGGGGACGGCCTGGTGCTGGCCCCAGGATGAACGCGAGCCGGCCATGCCAATCGACGACTCCGACATGGGCTGCGACTGCGAAAAGAAGTGCGAGATCGTCCCTCCCTGGACCCGCCAGATCAAGACCATCGACATCAGGGAACCCGACGCCATCACCGACAACGGGCAGGAGACCTACAACCTGCTGAGCGAAAAAGGGATCGACAACGTGATCCTGATGGGAGTACATCTCAATATGTGCGTTCTCGGCAGACCGTTCGCGATCCGTCAGATGGTCAACGTCGGAAAGAACGTTCTGCTCATTCGCGACATGACCGATACGATGTACAACTCCCAGAAGAAGCCCTTCGTGAATCATTTCCGGGGTACGGACCTGGTTGTCGAGCATGTAGAAAAATACTGGTGCCCCACGATCGAAAGCACCGATTTCATGGGCGGCTCGCCCTTCCGTTTCAGGGAGGATCCCCTGAATGGCAAGAACTAACCCAGGACGCCAGAGCCAGCGCGCCCCAGGCCGCCTCCCATTCAAATGAATCAACCGAGCATCCCGATCATCAAGGACCTCGTGCTTGTTGGCGGAGGGCACAGCAACATCTCCGTACTCAAGATGTTCGGCATGGACCCCATTCCGGGTGTCCGCTTGACCCTGTTGACCCGGGACGTACACACCCCCTATTCGGGAATGCTCCCTGGCTTCATCGCCGGACACTATGATTTCGATGAGGCCCACATCGATCTTGGCCCCCTGTGCAGGTTCGCCGGCGCGAGGCTCTACCACGACTCCGCTGTCGGCATCGACACGGAGAACCGGAAGGTGATTTGCGCGAACCGGCCCGCGGTCCCCTACGATCTTCTCTCGGTTAATATCGGCTCAACCCCCCGGTTAGCCAACATCGGAATTGCGCAAGACGAGGTGGTCCCTGTTAAGCCGATCAGCAATTTCGTAAGCCGCTGGGAAGCGCTCAAGCGCAGGGTCCTCGAAGCTGATCGGCCATTTCGTATAGGCACGGTGGGGGCGGGCGCTGGCGGCGTTGAGATTACCCTCGCCATCCAGTACGCCCTGAAACAAGTGCTTGGAGAGACCGATAAGATTGAGCTCGAGCCTGAGTTCCATCTCTTTTATTCAGAGCCCGAGATCCTTTCATCCCACAACTACAAGGTCAGGAAGCACTTTGAGCGGATCCTGAAGGACAGGGGGGTACAGCTCTATCCCGGCAATCGGGTCGAATCCGTAAGCGATGGAAGATTGCGCAGAGAGGACGGCATGGAGGTACCGCTAGATGAAATCCTCTGGGTGACCGATGCGGCCGCCCCAGCCTGGCTTGGAGAGGCCGGGCTGGATGTCGACGAAGACGGCTTCGTGAAGGTCACCGATTGCCTGAACTCGCCCTCCCATAACGACATCTTCGCCGCCGGCGATATCGCGGCCGTCATCAACCATCCGAGACCCAAGGCCGGCATCTTCGCCGTCCGCCAGGGAATGCCGTTGGCGAAAAACCTTCGGAACGCGCTCCTGTCCAGGAAGCTGAAGCCCTTCATTCCTCAGCGCATGTTCCTCAGCCTGATCAGTACGGGCGACAAGAAGGCCGTAGCCTCAAAGGGTGAATGGTGCATCCACGGCGGCCCGGTGTGGAGGGTAAAGGATCTGATCGACCGGCGCTTTATGAGCAAGTACAACTCGCTCCCCGCCATGACCACCCGAGCTGAGCTCGATGTTCCGGCTGGGCTGGCTTCGCGGGAAACGATCGAGGAGCTCTCCGCCGTGGCCATGCGCTGCGGCGGGTGCGGAGCCAAGGTGGGAGCTACGGTACTCTCCCGGGTCATCGGCAGGCTCGCTCCCGTTCAGAGAAAAGATGTACTCATCGGGCTCGACGCTCCCGATGACGCCGCGGTCACCAGGACGCCAAGGGGCAAGGTGCTCGTACAGACAATTGACGCCTTCCGGGCCATCGTCGACGACCCCTATGTCTTCGGCAAGATCGCCGCGAACCACAGCCTTGGAGACATCTTCGCGATGGGAGCCTCTCCTCAATCCGCGCTGGCCGTAGCCACGGTCCCCTACGGACCCGAGGAAAAGGTTGAGGACCTCCTGGAACAGATGCTGCAAGGCGCGCTGGAGATCTTTGCCGAGACCGGGACTGCCCTGGTGGGAGGCCACAGCAGCGAAGGCAGCGAGCTGTCCCTGGGCTTCTCCATCAACGGCCTGATCGATCCAGAAAAAATTCTTCAAAAGAGCGGCATGCGAACCGGCGATCGAATCCTGCTGACGAAAGCTCTCGGCACAGGCACTCTCTTCGCGGCAGACATGCGCCTGGCGGCAAAGGGGAGGTGGATAGCCGGAGCCCTGGCCTCCATGCTCCAGGGTAACCAGGAGGCTGCGGCCTGCCTCCATGAGCACGGGGCGACCGCCTGCACCGACGTCACCGGATTTGGACTTCTTGGTCACCTCGTTGAGATGACCAGGGCATCAGCAGTCGATGTCGAGCTCGACCTCGATAAGATTCCCCTGCTAGAGGGAGCCATCGAGACGGTCGCCAGGGGAATCTTCAGCACCCTGCAGCCGCAGAACCTGCGCCTGCGCCGAGCGATCGCCAACGCAGGGGAGGCCTCGGAAAAAACTCTCTACCCGCTGATTTTCGACCCCCAGACAGCCGGCGGGCTCCTTGCAAGCGTTCCCGCGAATAAGGCCGACCACTGCATCGAGGCGCTCCACGAGCTCGGCTACCACTGCGCCGCCGCCATCGGGGTGGTTCAGCCGCGGGGAAAACTTCCTGAGTCGATATATCTCACGCCAGGTGATTGACCGGTCGGCCGAGGCCTTTTCTTTTGACAGGATGGCTTCTGAAAGATGAGAATCAGTCACCTGTTCTTGTGTTTTCTTCACAAGCTTTTCCGTGGAAACCAGTTAAGTGAATTTCAGGCAGTTGCATACCGGCCCGATCCCCAGTACCCGTCCGGGAAAATGGCGCCCCCTCGCTCTTGTCGCGGCCGCGCTGCTGGCGCTGTTTTCCGGCGGGGAACTGCAGGGACAAAACGATGCGGCCGCCGCCATCGATGACAAGCTCCTCATCGTACCGGTAGATGGCCTCATCGACTCGAAAAAGAGCTCCAGCACCATCGCCAAGGTGAAATCCTGGCTGGAGCGCGAGCCGACCATCAACTGGGTCATCTTTGAGATCAGCAGCTCAGGAGGATCCCATGAGGCAGCCATCGAGCTGGGCGACTATATCTTCAGCGAGCTCCGTAACAAGACAACAGTAGCCTTCATCCCCGATGGGGCGGAAGCCACAGGCGTAGCGGTCATACCAGCGCTGGCCTGCCGGGAAATCGCCATGGGACCGAAATCAAGGCTGGGGGCCGGAGCGGCGGAGCCGGGCTCCGCTGAAGAGCGGGAAAAGGCGCGGCTGGCCGTCGAGCTGTACAGTGAACGAAGAAAGCGCTCCCAGCTTCTTGCCGGCCTGACGGTCATGCCAGCCAGGGAAACGGTCTATTCCCTTCGCCGTCGAGCAGCGAACCCGGCAGGCCGCTATGTCTTCTGGTACCAGGCCGACCTGAACAATTCGGACGCGGTCGAGCGGAAGAGTGAATACCACACGGCCAAAAAAATTCTCGGCAGAGACGAGCTGCTCACCCTGGACCAGGCGACGGCCTTTGAATACGACTGGGTCAGCTACCGCGGGATCGAGTCCGGCGATGACCGCTACAGGAGCCTCCTGCTCGAGATGAACGTAGCCCTGCCTGAAGAATCCGTCTTTGTCGTCGGCAGAGGAGCCATCAAGAAAAAAACTCTCAGCCGACAGTGGATGATTGATTTCCTGAACCACCCGCTGACCCGGTTCTTTCTCGTGCTCGGCATCATCCTCGGCATCACCATCGAGCTGAAGATGCTCGGAGCCATGGTTCCCGGGGTCATCGCGATACTGTGCTTTACCTTGCTCGTCAGCGGAGGTTTTTTTCCCGAGAGCGGCTCACTCGAGCCCACCACCACCTGGTTCGAGGTCGCACTCTTTCTCGTCGGGCTCGGTCTCATCGGACTCGAGCTCGGCCTGATGCCGGGAATAGCGATCTTCGCCATAGCCGGGACGTTCCTCTGCGTCGGCAGTCTCGTCATGATCATGGTGCCCAGCACAGCCATCCCCGGCGGGGAGCAGCTGAATCTCAAGGAAGCCTTCCTGTTGATCTCCTCCGGCCTTGGTGCGGCGGCGGCCCTGTTCTTCGCAATCCTGCGTTTCCTACCGGCCAGCGCCAGCTATGGAATCGTCAGCGAGTCATCCATCACGGGAGTCCCCGACGCTGATACAGCTGAGGATTCCCGCAGAGAAAAAGCTCTCCTGGTAGGCAAGGCCGGGATTTGCGAATCTCCGCTGCGCCCCGCAGGGATCATCTCGCTTGAGGATGGCCAGAGAATGGATGTGGTCGCAGATGGCGAGTTCATTGAAAAAGGCGAGCGGGTGGTTATCCGGGAATACACTTCGACACAGATTGTCGTTTCACGCGTCGAAGAGACAGGCTAGACTGGAGAAAATATGGACGCCATCATCTCTGACCCCTTCTTCTCCTGTCTCCTCCTGGCGATCGGAGCAGCTCTCATCCTCCTGGAGGTATTCATACCATCAGGGGGCATCATCGGCATAGTAGCTCTCGCCTTGCTGGGCCTCGGAATCTACAGCTTCTTCCACCAGGGAAAGATCCTGCTGGGATCGATGACCGGTATCGGGGCGGCTGTCTTTGTCATCTCCATGTTCTCCTTCATGCTCAGACGGATCAGCCTGACGGAGACCCAGCATTCGGAGGCCTTCACCTCGGTCGACAATAGCCTCGGCGAGATCATGGGAAGGTCCGGCTTGACAAAATCAGCTCTCCGGCCGGCGGGCGTGGCCCTGATCGATGGCAAGAGAGTTGACGTAGTCGCATCCAGCGGCTTTATCGAGAAAGAAAAACTTATTAAGGTAGTAGAAACCAGTGGGAACCGGGTGGTCGTAAGAGAGCTGCCCGAGACTGAAAAACAATCACAGGAGTCGGGTAATGGAAAATAATTGGTTAATGATCGCCGGTCTTTTTGGGCTTCTGGTAGGCGTCTTCTTTCTTATCTTCTTCATCAAGTTCGGCTCCCTCTGGCTGCAGGCCAGGGCCTCCGGCTGCCCCGTAGGGGTGGCTGAATTTGTCGGGATGTTCCTGCGAAAGCTCAACTCGAGGCTGATCATCGACGTCCTGGTGATGGCCCACAAGGCGGGCGTTCCTGTTTCCATCCAAAAACTCCAGGCCCACGTTCTCGCCCGCGGAAACGTAACCGCTACAGTGCGCTCCCTGATCGCGGCCGACCGTGCCGGCATCCCTCTCACCTTTGAACGCTCCGCGGCAATCGATCTCGCCGGGCGCGATGTTCTCGACGCGGTCAGGACCAGCGTCCACCCAAAGGTCATCGACTGCCCGAGCCCGGACTCAGGCAAAGCGACGGTCGATGCCGTCGCGGCCAATGGAATCCAGCTGAAGTGCAAAGCCCGGGTAACCGTCCGCACCAACATCGAGAGACTTGTCGGAGGCGCGACGGAGGAGACTGTCATCGCGCGGGTCGGCCAAGGAATCGTCTCTAGTATTGGCCAGTCCGAAAGCCATAAGACAGTCCTCGCTAATCCCCGCAAGATCTCCCAGGAGGTCCTCGATGCGGGCCTCGACGCGGGCACCGCCTACGAGATCGTCTCGATCGATATTGCCGATATCGATGTAGGGGAGAACATCGGCGCGGTGCTGATGGCCAACCAGGCCGAGGCTGAGAAACGCCGGGCGCAAGCCGAGGCGGAGGCCCAGAGAGCCCGCGCGGTCGCCCGCGGCGAGGAGATGGAAGCGCTGGGCAAGGAGAACAAGGCCAAGGTCATCCTCGCCGAGGCCCAGATCCCCCAGGCGATCGCCGGGGCCTTCAACAGCGGCAACCTTGGAATCATGGACTATTACAACCTCCGCAACATCCAGGCCGACACCGATATGAGGGAGAGCCTCTCGAAGGAAAATGATGATGGAGACGCTGACAAGGGAGCCTCCAACTGATGCCGGAGTTCGACTGGCTTCAACTTCTCATCCTCCTGATCGTCTTCGGAGGCGGGATTATTCGTTTCATCGGGAAGATCCTCACCTCGGGTAAGAAGGTCCCGGACCAAGGTGAACGTATTCCCCGGCCGAAGAGCCCCGCCCTCGAGATCCTTGATAAGCTTCGTCAAAACCATGAAGCGATCGCGACCAGGCAGGCGCAAGCCCCCATCGCCTCGAAGAGCGGGAGCAGCAACCCGGAGGATGCCTACTTCGGCGATGATGGACTCGAAGGTGTTCCCGCCCTGCAATCAAGCGAGGTCCCCGCGACCCACATAGGCAGCCCCCCAGAGGATGCCGCCCGGGCCGCGGGAGGTACGCAACCCGCAAAGAAGCGACGCTCCGGCGACAGGATTCCCGGCACCATACGCGACCCGCGCAAGGAGGTTCTCCATCCCCACAGTCTGGATACCCCGACCGGTATTTCGCTGCCCCGTTCTTCCGAGGCGCGGGTTCGGCAACAGGACCTGGAGATAGGAGAAGCGCTCACTGTACATACGAGCACCCAGTCCCGAGAACGCAGAACAAGCGGCCGGCGGCGGCTCCCGGCGGCTCTCGGCGCCGGCAAGATCACCCTGCGGCAGGCTGTCATCTGCCAGGTCATACTCGGCCCGCCCAGGGCACTCGAAGCTCGTGACGCAAAACGCTCAGGACCTTTCTCGCGAAGCTAGCAGACCGATTGTCATCAGCGATGGAGGTCAGCTGAAAATCGGGTCCAGCTTCTCGATGACCTGTTCGACCGTGATGGTCTCCATCGCAGCGGCGGCTCTAACCCGGGTCCCCCACCTCACCTCGTCGACCCTGGCCCCACATTCGGCCTGCAGAGCCTCTGCGTAATTGTTCACGGTATGTTCGAGGCTCAGGTAGGGCCCCGAGCGCAGGGGATTGCTGGCCGCGTAGAGCCCGATGACGGGGGTCCCGACCGTGGTCCCCATATGGGCTGGCCCCGTATCGGGCGCCAAGATGACGCTGGCACGCTCAATCACCGCCAGCAGCTCCTTGAGGTTAGTTTTCCCCACCAGGTTGAGCAGCCTGCTGTCGGCAGCCTTCTCGATGGCCTCGGCCAGCCTGGCCTCGGCCGCCGAGGGTCCCCCGGTAAGGACTACATCGAGACCGAGCTTCGCGGCCGCATGATCGGCGACAGCGGCGTAGCCCTCTACGCTCCAATTGCGAATCGCCTTGCTGGCGGAAGCGTTGATCGCGAGAACCTCTCTTCCGCTGTCGAATATCGAGGCCGCGAATTCCCGGGCGGCGGAAGGTATCGGCAGGTTCCATTCGAGCTCCCTCTCCGCGAGCCCCAGCGCCCGGGTAAATTCAAAGAAGCTGTCGAGCACATGCTGGCGCTCAACGGCCGCAACCCGGTGAGTGGTAAAGAACCGCTGAGCATCCCTGGCCCTCTCCCTGTCATAGCCCAAACGGACAGGGGCCTTGACGAAGAGACTCACGATACTGGCACGAAGGGCGACCTGCAGGTTCAGCAGGACATCGAAGCTCCGGCCTGCGAGCGCACGGCGCAGATCAACGAGCGCCCTGAGGCGGCGGCTCTTGTCAAAAACGATAAACTCGACGCCCTCGATATCCCCGACCAGCGAAGCCTCCAGCGTACCGATGATCCAGGTAATCCCGGCCCCGGGCCAGTGCTTCTGGATCGTGCGGACCATCGGCACCACGTGGGTGCAATCGCCAATAGCCGAAAGCCTTAGGATACAAATGGATTTGGGTGGTTGGGCCAGCGGGAGAGATGGTTTCATAGGCTCTCATTACAGGCTCTCAGGTGGAAAAAGCAATACCCGCGATGGGATAGGGGCCTTGGACAAACCGACGGACTGGTACCTGAAGTGAAAGCTATCGACGAGCTAAGGCTGCAGAGAGACTCTGAGCAGATTGTCTACGATGGGGCCATCGAGGATATCGAACCCGAGACCTGGCCCAGGCTCTTCGATCCAGAGTTCCTCCGGGAAAACGGAGTGGTGACCGCCACGGCTGAAGGAAGGGGCTCGGCTTATTTTTTCACCTGGGGTTCCAACAGGCTCGTCCTGCGTCACTATCTCAGGGGAGGCCTGCTGGGAAAGGTTATTTCGGACCGTTATCTTGGCGGCTCACTGGAGAGCAGTCGTCCCTACCTCGAATGGAAACTCCTTGGAAAACTGATCGAGCTCGGACTGCCGGCGCCCCGGCCGGCCGGAATTCGCCTCTGTAGTGGGGCCGGGTTCTACCGGGGAGACCTGCTGACCCACGAGATTAAAGACGCGAGACCCTTAGGCGCCCTTCTTCAGCAGGCTCAGCTCGAGGAGAAGAGCTGGAGGGCAGTGGGCCGCACCATCAGGAAATTCCACGATCACGGCATTCTGCACAGCGACCTCAACGCCGCCAACATCCTCATCCAGAATGAAAAGATCTTTCTCATCGACTTCGACAAAGCTGAGATGAGAGAACCAGGACGCTGGAAGAACGCCAATCTCGAACGCCTCGAGCGCTCACTGAACAAGTGGCGGCGGCAGGAGGAAACCTTCCACTTCACGACAACCGACTGGCAGGCTCTCCAGGAGGGCTACGACGCAGCCTGAAAAAACCGCTCACTTCCCGAAGCAGATCACCTTGCCATCGATGGTCGAAAGATACAGGCGGCCATTCGCCGCCGCGAGACCATCCCAGGCAGGCAACGACTTCAGCTTGACCTCGGCGAGCTTCTTTCCGCTGGCCGCGTCAACCACCCAGAGGATTCCTCCCTGCTCTCCCTGCAGCGCCTCGTTCTGCCGGAAGAGCTCCTCCGCGACCTTGGGATCCTTCTCCATGATCTTCTTGAAGGTCTCCTCCTCATCGATCAGGTCAGGCGGTCCGGCGACAAACAGCGTCTTGCCGGCCAGCGCCATGGCCCGGGCATAAAGCGGGATGTCGGTCTCCCACTTCTTCTGCACGAAGGAACCGCGCGCGGCAGGTTTCTTCGCGGCTCCTTTTCCGCCGGCAAACTGAATCCCGAGCTTGAACTTCCCGTCAACAGCCTTGGCCCCGATGACCGTTCCGTTGTTCTTGTTCCCGGAAGCGTCAACGGCATGACCATTATCAAAGGACATGGAGAGCATCAGCGCCGGGTCTGGAGTCGATCCCCTGGCGGAATGCCGTGCGGCCACCTCCTCGTCGCTGAGGGCGCGGAAGTAGACCTGCACCTCGTCAATGATGCCCCTGAAGCTGAGAGGGCTCGTGTAGTTACCCACAGCGCTCTGGTTATCCGCCCCGATCTCGGCAGGCTGGGCAGGATTGCCGGTCAGGGGCCCAAGAGCCTTGGCCTTCGCCACGGGCTTGCCATCGACATAGAGCCTGAGCTGCTTGTCATCGCCCAGGACACCGGCCAGGTGTACCCATTTCTTCCCGACCTTGGCAGGCCCGGTGACTGTCGAGAGCTCGCCACTGGAGCGTACGCTGAACTGGGGCCTACCCTTCTGGAGCAGCAGGGCGTAGCCCTGGGACGGCCCCCCGCGAGCGATCACGACACCGTTGGGACCGGCCGACTTGACCCAGGCCTCGACGGTGAGCGACTTGCCGGTCGGATTGAGACTCTTGCTGAGAGGGATCGTGATCATTCCCGACCTGCCGCCGCGGCGGGCGGCCTTGTTGAACAGGCTCGAGGACGCCTCGCTGAGAGCCTGGGGAGGCGGCTCCCTGCTGGTTGAGAAGAGCTGGTGTTCAATCGTCGTCGTCCACTTGAGGTATTGCGACTTGCGTCCGAAGCCGTAGACATCCTTGCCGTCAGAGACCAGGATCCGACCGGCCGGAGCGTACTTCCCCGCCTGGTAATAGCCGTTGTGACCCCCGGCGAAGCTTCGTCCATAGACCCAGTAGGCGCGATGGAAATAGGTCTCGTCCAGGTATCCCATGGGTGCGAAGAGGTGGGCTGTGCTGCCGCTCTGGACCGCTCCCTGCTTCGATGTGTCACCCGAATGCGGACCGATGCCGATGCGGTTTCCAGCCGAGTCGAACTGCTGCGAGCGCATATAGATGTACTGGCCATCGCTCGAGAGAATATCAGCCAGGCCGGTGGACATCTGCAGAGTCTGGAGCCTGTCCTGGATATCTTTACCGGTGTCGGGATCACGGTCATCGATAATGGATTCCTTCACCAGGCCGCCGGAGAGATCGAGCTGGATAAAGCGCAGCCCTCCATCGAGAAAATTCGAGCGCCCCGCAACACAATAGATCGAGCCATCCTTGACCAGCACGCTGCCGTGGACGGGCCAGACCGATTCGAGCTGCTCAAAGGACATGAGCCTGTCATCACGCGGAGCGCCCCTGAAACGCCAGGCCAGCTCGCCATCGACGGCCCGGAGGCAATAGATCCAGCCATCGGCGGAACCGAAAAGAACCCGGCCGTCGTGGATCGTGGGAGGAGAATCGACCCGTCCGCCAGCGGTGTAGAACCAGCTCTGCCTGCCGGTTCGTTCATCTATGGCATGCACAGTGTGGTGGTTGACCCGGGCAATGAACACCTTTCCGCCGGCGATAACGGGAGAGGTCACCTTCCCTCCAAGCTTCACCTCCCAGGCGGGCCTGAGCGCGCTCGGCACCTTCGTATCCGAGTAGCCGGTCCGGGTCGAATTGCCCCGGTAGGTCGGCCAGTCGCCGGGACGCGCCTCGCTGCCAGGGACCTGCTCCCAGGCCAGCCCTCTCTCGAGACGCCCTGCCGCGGGAACCTCCCTGGGAGGCTTCCTGCTCCCTTTGCCAGCCGCCAGGGCGTTGATGCCGTAGAGCTTGGCCTCGGGATAGCAGGCGCAATTATGCGGAGGCGCGTAGGTCAGCCCGTTGCAGGGCATGATTCCGTAGAGGCAGCCTCCCCGGACCCAATGGTTGATGTCCCAGTCCTTCTTCTTGAAATCGACAAACTCGATGCCGGTGCGCGAGGTGAGCAGAAAATTGTCGGTGGCCTTGGCGACATAGCAGCGATGGTGAAACCAATAGGTCTTTACCGTCGGAGAAAATTCGACCTTCACCTCGCCGGTAGCGAGGTCCCGTCCCGTGAAAAGGCCCGAGTCGCGGCCGGAGGTGGTCGGCGCGGACCAGACCTTGCCATCGATGACCAGCAGATCCTCGGGAGACTGGTAGCCGCCGCGGGCGTGCGGAGCCTGCCACAACAGCTTCCCCGAGGCCGTATCGAAGGCGCGCATCTCGCGATTACCGGCGGCGAAGATGACGACCCCCTTGTGAACGACCAGCTTGGGACCGAAGTTGAAGCTGCTGTTCTTGCCCCGGCCGGAGGACTCCGCCCGCCAGCGCTCCTTGCCTGTTTTCCTGTCAAGGCAGACAACCTCGCGCCCATCGTGAAAATAGACCCCGCCCTTGTCCGCGGCGAGGGTCAATGGAGCGACGCTCGTGCTCCGCTCCCACAGCTTCTTGCCCGTGCCCGCCTCGTAACCAACGACGCGACGCGGCTTCTTATTCCAGACGAACTCGGTGAGGACTCGTCTCTGGTCCCCGACATTGAACTTCGGAACATAACCGGCCAATTGGGTCAGCTCATCATTGGCTATAGCAAGAACCAACCCATCGGAGACGATGACCTCCTCGGTGGCGCCGGATTTCTCATAGACACGCAGGGTTTTCCCGGTGACTGCATCGATTTCCTCCAGCGGCGCAATCAGGCCCCGGGTCACGTAGATCCTGTCCCCTATTGCGACCAGCCTCCGGGCAAGCTGGGTCGGGCCGCTCTTGAGCGGCCAGAGGTGGTGATGCCATTTTCCGATCGAGCGTTTCCAGAGAATCACCCCATTGAAGGCGTCCCGGGCGATGAGCTTCCAGCTTGACGGCGTCTGGATCGTGATACGAGAGCCCTCGTCCATGATATAGATGATACGCCCGTTGGCCGAGACCAGCGCGCTCATGCTGGCCATTCGGTCATGGTGCCTGGACCAGCGCGGGCTCCCCACCCACTGCAGGTGCTCCGGCGGCCCCACCACCGTGTCGTGCGCAACGGCGTTTCCCCCTGGGCCATGCATGAAATGAGTCCACTCATCGATATTCTCCGGCCGCGGCTTGATGGTCTTTTTCCAGCCGCCATTCACCCTGGCATAGGCAATGCCGCGGGGTACCAGCACACGCAGAACCTCATCCATGCCAACACCAGCCAGGTCTTCGATGACAACAAGATTGACGAGGTTCTCGATGTAGGGAAGCCTCTTGCCGGCCAGGCGGTCAACCGATACGTCGCCGTAGATCCCCAGCGCATGGATATGCTCCCTGGCAAGCTTGACCTTCTCAGCGTCGGTGTCGAGACCGTGCACCTGGTAGGCCGAGGTCCTGCGCAACGCCGCGGTAAGCCGGCCATTGCCGCTGCCCAGATGAACAACGAGTCCGCCGCTGACGCCCGTCGAGTCGAGGATGGAGCGAGCCTCCCCTGACCCATCCGCCGGCAAAGAAACCGGAAGTCCCAGCAGAACAGGAGCGAGAAAAAAAATGGAAAGACGCGCCAGGATTCGGGAAAGATCAACAGGCATCAGCTACTCCAAGGAGGTTGAATGTTTCAGCTACGGGCCCGAAGCTCTCCAGGCGACAACCTGTGGAGTCCGAATTCCCTAGCTCACTAAGGTATCAGCAAAGAGGCTACAGAGGTAACCTTTCCCCGCGGGATGCACGGATGCACTCCAACCCGGCGCTCTCCTCCCGTCTTGTCGACGGCGATTGATACCTTCGTCTCCGGAGAGTAGGGTATCTGTTCGCCGGGCTTCTTCCGCACGGCGCCCGCCTCGAATCATTTCAAAGAAAGAGCTCCGCAATGAAAACGGTCACAAGGTTCATGATTCTCTCCCTGCTGGCCATTGGTCTCCTGTCAACCGCGGCCATGGGCGCGGCGCCAAAGCAGCCGAACGTCATCATCATCTTCATTGACGACATGGGCTACGGAGATGTCGGCTTCAATGGCGCCAAGGGTCCCAAGACCCCTAACCTCGATAAGATGGGCGCCGACGGAATGATCTTCTCCGACTTCTATGTCGGCTGCGCCGTCTGCTCCGGTTCACGAACCTCCCTGATGACCGGCTGCCACTACCAGCGTCTGAGCATGAACGCAGTCCTCTTCCCAAACAGCGGCAAGGGACTCCACCCTGACGAGACCACCATCGCCGAGATGCTCAAGGACTCGGGCTACCGGACCGCCTGCATCGGAAAATGGCACCTCGGGCATCTGCCTCCCTGCCTGCCCACTTACCAGGGCTTTGAATACTACTACGGCATTCCCTACTCCAACGATATGTGGATCGATCCGGCCAACAAGCTCGCCGCTGACATCGTGATCCGCAACGGCCTCACCCGCGCGGACCTTGAAAAAGGGCACAAGAAGCGCAACTGGGTGCCGCTGTTTCGAGGCGAGGAAGTCATCGAATACCCAGCGGACCAGAGCACCCTCACGAAACGCTATACCGAGGAGGCCATCCGCTTCATCAAGGGCGGCAAGGATAAGCCCTTCTTTCTCTACCTCCCGCACACCATGGTTCACCTGCCGCTGGCCGTCTCCAAGGCCTTCGCCGGGCGTACCGGTAAGCTGATCTGGGACGCCATCGAGGAGGTTGACTGGTCCGTCGGAGAGATTCTCAAGACTGTCCGAAATGAGGGAATCGCGGAGAAGACCCTGGTCATCTTCACGAGCGACAACGGCGCGGCCGTCGGCAGCTCCCTGCCCCTGAGAGCCAAGAAGGGCAGCGTCTATGATGGAGGTATCCGCGAGCCAACCGTGATGTGGTGGCCGGGCCAGGTTCCCGCCGGTAAGACCTGCCGCGAGGTCGCCGCGACAATCGACCTCCTCCCCACCCTCGCCGGGCTCTGCGGCGGCAGATTGCCGGAGCGAAAGATTGACGGGCTCGACATCTGGCCGCTGATGTCCGGGCGTGAAGGAGCGAAAAGTCCCCACGAGTTCTATGTCCTGATGCACGGCCCCGGTACCGTGCGAAGCGGCAAGTGGAAGTTCTACCCCTGGAAGGAAGGCCGTGGCCGGCAAAGGGGAAAGGCCCCGAAGAACCCCTCCAGCTATCCCGTCCAGCTCTATGATACGGTCGCCGACATCGGCGAGAAAAACAACCTCGCCTCCGGCAACCAGGAGCTCGTCAAACGGCTGCAGGCGGCCTACGACGGACACATCTCCGAGATCAAGAACAACAGGCGGCCCACAGCGATCATGCCCAGGGAAAAAGTATCCCCGACCCCCCAGCGACCGAACCCGGTAAAGAAGAAACAGAACAAGAAGAAGAGCCAGAACAAGAAAAATGCCACCAAGGAATAAGAACAGCCTGGGCCGCCCCCCCCTCTCCCGTCTCATCGGCCTCGCCCTGGGAGCCATCGTGGCGCTGAGCGCCTCGGCCTGCACGACCGCGGGGTCGATCTACCAGGTGAAACCCCTGGACGAGAAGCTCGCGAACTCCTACAAGCTCGACACATCCTTCTATTCGAAGGGCACCCTCGTCCAGGGCATCTTCATCGCCACCTCGAAGCAGGTCAGCGACTACGCCCATCGCGAGGCCGCCTACCAGTTTGACATGATGATGAAAAATCTAGGCCCCGCCATCGCGCAGCGTATCAGGGACAGGAAGGTGCTCTGTATTCTCATCGGTCACAAGGAATTCACCTCCGACCTTCCCCAATTCGGAAGCGACAAGAAGGGAGAGGAGCTCGATTTCTACAATTGGCGCAGCCGCGGCTTCCTCGCCTGGCCCAAGGGCCGCCCCACCGTCGTCTTCGCCGAGGAAGACGTCCTCGAATACGAGGGAGGAATGAAGCTCGAGAGCATCCTGATCCATGAGTTCGGTCATGTCGTTCATGGAGCCGGCTTCGACAAGAACCTTCAGGATAAGCTGACAAGAGCCTTCAAAAACGCGGCGAAGAAGGGCCTGTGGAATGATGGCCGGGCGGCCCAGCGGTTCCGGAGGGTAAAGAGCACTGAGCCTGTTTCGCTGCTGGACGCGCTGGTGAAATCGTTTCCGGACCAGCCGCCGGAGCTCATCCGGAGGTGTCTCGATGGCGGCGACATCCTCGTCAACGACAAGCCCTCTCACTCGAAGACCAAGGTCACCCGGGACGACAAGGTACTCATCATCTTCGGCGGTGTAAAAAAATGCTATGCCTCGAAAAACCGCAACGAATACTGGGCGGAGGGATTCCAGACCTGGTACGACACCAACCGAACCATGGATCATGATCACAACCACATCCACACCCGCGAACAATTCAAAGAATACGACCCGCTGTTCGCGGCGCTCTGCACGGAGGTAATGGGTGAATCCGCCTGGCGCTTCGTCTCGCCGCGTGAGCGCGCCGGCAAAGAACATCTCAGGGGTTTTGACCCGAAGAAGACCCCGAAGGTTGAACAACTCGAACATATCAAGAAGGCCGCCAACGACTATTACGACGGGTACTGGAAGAGCTTCTGGAAACGCCTGGCCCTGAAACACCTTCCCCCGGCCGGCGCCGGGTAATCAACCCGCTCCAATTCCTTGCCTCGAACCGCTCACCTCCATTAGGATGAGCGCCGCACTCCTGCGGCGCGGAAGCCGCTCTCAAAAACTGGACCGGGAACAATCCATGAAGAACCTCCTGGCGACGGCCCTACTGCCGGTCTTCGTCCTGATCTCCCTGGCGGCCGATCCTCCGGTCGCTCTCAGCGGCTGCCCTGACCGCGACGGAGATGGAGTCTGCAACGATGACGACAACTGTATCCTGACCTCGAATCCCGACCAGGCGGACGCGGATGGGGATGGGCGAGGGGACGTGTGCGATGATTGCCCGGCCGATCCCGAAAACGACATCGACCATGACGGCGTCTGCGGCGATGTCGACACCTGCCCGAATCTTTGGAACCCGGACCAGCTCCAGGCGGCAGGCCCGGACGGGAACTGCCGGCCGGCCGAGTGGGTCGGACCTTTTATTCGAGGTGATTCCCAGGGAGACTTCCATGTACAGATCGGGGATGCAGTCCTCACCCTGAACTGGCTCTTCCTGGGAACTCCGGAACCTCGGTGCGTGGCCTCAGCCGATGCCAGCGCCGATGGGAGAGTGGACATCAGCGACCCGATCTGGACACTGGCCTGGCTCTTTATGGGGGGCGCTCCTCCGCCGGAACCGAACGAATGCGAGCTCTCATCGACCACCGGAGACATCTCGCTGGGCTGCGAAGGGTGGTTTTGCGATCAATAGGCTATCCGGCTCAAGCAATGACCGACAGTCGTAACTGACAGATGAACGAATACGAATCCAAAGAAAAAAACGAGATCGGCGAAGATCTCTCCTGGTGTCCGAGATGCTCCAGTCACACCCAGACCACTGAAAGGGACAGCAAGGATGTCTGCGCGGTCTGCTACGAAGACAGTGTTTTCACACCGGCCAACACCAAGCTTGCCTACATAGGGCTTGGCATAGCCGCTGTCTTTTTCTTCCTGGCAGCATCGTCATGGGGCAAATACAGCGTCTTCATCAGTTTTATCCTGGCCGGCTTCACCTTCAGGTACTATCTCAGGTATCGAAAATGGGCCGACTGGGCCGCGGATGAGCGCAGGAAAGAAAGAAAGAAAGAAAGAACAGCCGCCCT
>CAUZHA010000028.1:0-42126 GCA_963579555.1 Planctomycetes bacterium UBA1146 | reverse complement strand
AGCATGAGCAGCATCGGCACGGAGGTCGTTCTGCCGTAGCCCACGGTCATAGGAAGGATGGCCTTCACGCGACGGTCGGTGCCGGCAACCTTGCAAACCGTAAAGCCGCCAAAAGAGTGGCCCAGGATTCCGATTCTCTCGCTATCAATACTCTTTTGCAGCCAGCTGCCGGCCTGGGCGTTTCGGCGAAGCAGCTCTGTTATCAGGAAAGAGACATCGCGGGGCCTGTTACGCGCCGAGCGGCCTCGCCCGGACCGGTCATACGGAAGCGCCCTGGACGGTAGCGGGGTGAGCCCGGCATTACCTGTATGATCGGCCGAAACAACGATGTAGCCATGGCTCGCGAGATGCTCGACCTGGAAGATGTTCTGGTGACGGATTCCCCCATTGCCATGGGAGAAGACCAGCAACGGAAAGGTGCCTGTGCGCAAAGCCACTCCCCGGACTCCAACGCAGCGGAAGCGGCCCTCGACCTCCGACAGCTTTCCTCCGAAGTGGTCAACGAACTGACCGGCCTCGGCCTGGTACTTCCCGAAAAATTCGCTGAAGGTCGTCTTCTTCCCCGAACGCGCGGATTCAACCGCGGGATACCACACCTCGGTAACCAGGGTCCGCGGCCCGCCAGAATAGCTGTCCTCGCGGTCCTGGTCGACCAGAACCATGGTACGAACACCGACCGGATAGCTCCCGGGAGCCGAATAATCCTTCCCCGCGGCGCTGAGAGCCGGCGTCGAGAGGGCAGGCAGGATGACGAGAAGAGCTCTTATTATCATCATATCTCCAAAGCCGGCTTCTTATGAAAGCCGGCAGGCCTCCGCTATTTGCCCCCGAGCGTAACCTTCAGCTCGAGGTCCTCGCCGGCCCGCGAGAGCTTGAGCACTATCGTATCCCCCGGCCGCCGCTGGTTCATCACGCTCTTCAACTCGGTGGTTGAGGTGATGGGCTGACCATCGAACATGGTAACGATGTCGCCCTCCTTGATGCCGGCTCGCTGAGCTGGCGACGAACGAACCACCGAGCCAACCCCCACGCCCGCGACATCGCTTTCGATGGCGCGCGGAATGAGGCCCAGGTGAGCCTTTCCTCCGGCCACCAGCACAGCCTTCAGGGTGAGCTTCTCCCCCTCGCGCAGGACCTCGGCAACGACCGTGTCACCGGCGGGATAGGTTCCGAGGATACCCTTGTACCTCGAACGGGTCCTGACCGGCAACCCGCCAAGGCGCTCGAGCAGATCACCCGCCTTGAAACCGGAGGCCGCGGCAGGGCTGCCCTGGCGAACGCCGATCACGGGCAGACCGGCCTTCTCATCGGCTCGCTCGCCGACCTCGAGACCCTCGATTTTTCCATGCAGAACGGTTCCTCCCTCCGCCACCTCCAGGTGCTTCATAAAGCGCAATATCTGGTTCGAAGGAACCGCGTAGCCCACGCCCGTATTGATCCCGAGCGCGAAGCGTGTCTCGATCTTCCCGTTGATCCCGACAACCTTGCCATCGAGAGTGATCAAGGGGCCTCCCGAGTTGCCACGATTGACGGCCAGGTCAACCTGGATCGCGTCATTGTAGGTCTCGCTGTAGCGGTGAACCGCGCTGACGATTCCCATCGACACCGCCGGTTCGAAATTCGCCGGGGCGCCCCGAACGAAAACATTCTCAGAGCCGGTAAGGAAGGGGTCGCCCAGGGCGAGCACGCGCTGCCCGGGCCGGACCGCCTGGCTGTCGCCGAGCTTGAGAAAGGGAAACTTCCCGTCGCCCTCGAGCTTCAGCAGGGCAACATCTCCACCCGGGTCCCTGCCGACCACGGCTGTCTTGAAATACCGTCCGCCTGTCATATAGGCCTCTATTGAACGTGCGCCGACAATGACGTGGTCGTTCGTGAGAACATAACCATCGGGGCTGATACAGAAGCCGGAGCCGCTGCTATAGCCGCCCCCCTCCTGGGCGCCCTTGATGAAGACGAAGGCCGGCTTGCAGCCGGCGACCACGCCCTTGATCCGCTTCTCGAGAGCGCGCAGCGCGCTCACCTGCTCGCCGGTCTCGGCGGAGGTGCGTGGGACGAATGACAGCGAGACCAGAAGGGCCAGGGAAGCCTGGAGAACCGGAGCTGAGCGTTGATGTCTTTGTGATTCGCGGCGGGTCATGTATTTCATCTCATCGGCCCTCCGGGAACTTCCCCAGCACGCCACTCAGGGTCATCTTCTTTTCGCCTCGGCGGACGACAAACTCTACCTTATCACCCACCTTGCAGGAAAAGATCAGGAACCTCAGGCGGTTGAAGTTGGGGACCTCCTCGCCGTTAAACCTGATGATCACGTCCTTGCTCTTGACGCCAGCGGATGCGGCGGAGCTCTTGGGCACGACCGCGACCACTGGGGCCCCGTCATTGCCCGAGCTGGCCGGCTCCGACTGGATCCCCAGAAAAGGCCGCGGAGGAGGCTCGATATCCTTGCCCGCCAGCAACCGCGGCAGGACCATTCGAATGGTTTCAGCCGTGGTCGCGAACCCGATGCCGGAATTCAGCCCCCATTGGCTGTAGGTGTGCCCGACAAACCCGGAGAGACCGACGACCTTACCATCCAGGTCAACCAGGGGGCCCCCCACATTGCCGTAGTTGAGCTTCGCATCGGTCTGCACGGCACGGTTGCTGTTGCGTCCGACAGCGCTGATGATGCCTTCGGTAAGGTTCAGCCGGCCGGGCGCGGAGCCCCGGCCGATGGCGAAGACGAAGCTTCCCGCCGCAGATGGCGAGGTCTCCGCCCAGGGAGGATCGCGCCAGCTCTTCTTCTCGACCAGGTCAGCGTCGCCTTCCACCTTGATCAGGGCGAGATCATCGAGCCGATCCCTTGCCACCACCCTGGCCTTCCGCTCTTCCCCGGAAGGCAGCCGCACGGTGATCGAGCTGATGGTCCCCAGGAGATTGTAGTTGCTGGTCAGTATGTAGCCTCGACGATCAACCAGGAGGCCCGTGACGGAGCCCTTCGGCCGCTTGAAATAACCCTGCGATTCGGGAGAGACCCGTCCGTTAAAAGGAAGTCGAGACCTGGGGATCTCGATGTCTTTGCTCCTGTCGACCTTGACCGAGACCACCCAGGCTGACAGGCCGTCCGCTATTGCGGAGAGCGCTCCAGGCTCGCCCGCTGCGGGACTGGACAGCGAAAGCGTGATGGAGAACGACAGCGCGATCAGCAAAGAAAGGCGACGCCGGCATTGACCTGTTGAGCTCATCGAGGCTGCCATCAGAACCTCCCCCACAAGGTCAGGCCGATGGAGAGGGTGGTCTTGTCACGACCGACCTCCAGGCGAACCTGCTCGCCCGGGCGGGCGGCATTAAAGACTTTTCTGAAATCCGGAACGGACTCGATCTTCCTGCCGTTGAATTTCCTCAGGACATCCCCCCGGCGAAGGCCGGCCGAGGCCGCGGCCCCTCCCGGGCTCACCCTGAGGACGGTTATCTTGCCGCCCTCATGAGAATTCATCAGCTCAAGACCCGCCAGCGACGAGGCGGACTCGAGACTGTCGTCAAACCAGGAGCGGTGCGGCTCGATAAGCTGTTTGAGCTCATCGATGGGAATCGCCGTCCCAAGCCAGCGCTCCTGGGAAAAATTCAGGATAAGAAGCCCGACCATCCGCCCCCTGGCATCTACCAGTGGGCCTCCATCCATCCCGTTGTTCAGGGCGGCAGTCGATTCCAGCGCCCGCCCGGTATAGATGGATTCGAGATGCTTTTCTTTCAACTCGACAATCCCGCTGAGTACACCAGCCGCCATCACGACCTGGTCATCGGACTGGATGCTGCGAAAGGCATTTCCCAGGCTGAAGAGCGGATCTCCGATCGACAGGTCGGCGCTCGAGCCGAGCCGCAAGTATTCCAGCCTCTCCTTTCCGGGCGGTAGCGCGCGGCGGAAATCCTTCAGCTGCAGGAGCGAGACCTCCTTGCTCGGATAGACCTTGATCAGCACGGCCGGGGCGACGCGCCCACCATGCAGATAGACATCGATATTGCGTGAGCCCTCAGGTACGACCGACGGCGAGGTAAGCACCATCCCTACCGGATCGAGCAACGTTCCGGTACCGAAATGAGTGATGCTGCTACGGGAGCGCTCCCTGGGATAATCGCTCCGGGTGATTCCCACCACCGCGCGTGAGATCCGGTCATAGAGGCCCGTGTAGCCGGAGGCGTGGTCATCCGCCGCCAGGCGCTGGCCTGCGCCCGCGCCAAGGGCCGAGAGAATCAGCATCAAGGCGAAGATTTTCGAGACGAACAAACGCACTATTGGAGACCTCTTGTAGAGAAAACGCGTTGAGTACAAGAAGCATAGTAAACGAAAGCGGCCCCGGAATGAAGAACCTCGGAGTTTCCAGGCACGATCTCGCGAACGATGATGAAAAAACCGGCCGGGTTCTCTCAGAAGCAGTTCGGCGGACGCCGACAGCCCAGGCCGAGATCGGCCTCCCTGCTGGAGCGCGCGCATTGCGGGAACGGCGCCTCCGGCTGCTGCCCGCCGATAAAGAGGAACTGCAGGAGGAAGACGCCTGAGGTCAGGTTGATCTCCCCGGTGCCATCCGCATCCGCAGCCGCCAGGCAGCCGGGCTCGCTGGCTCCAAGAAACAGGTAGGAGAAAATCGCCACCGCATCGGTCAGCTGGAGATCGCCGCTTTGATCGACATCTCCCCTGAGGAAAGGGCCGATGCTGCGCTCGGGCTCCTCGACAACCTCCAGGGTGAGATTATAGGTTCCCGTGCTTCCCGGCTCGAAGCTGGTGACGCTGAGAAAATAGACGCCTGGATCCAGGTCAACCTGGAGACACGAATTGACGGTCGTCTGATCGCAATCATCATTCTCGCTGAGCGGACCGCAGTCCCGATCGAGAAGACCAAGGATCGTGTCAAACTCTTCCGATTCGAGAAGAATCGAGCCGACGAAGGGCTCCTGGAGCTCCAGCCTCCAGAGATCCAGAGATTCGGCTCCGCCGGGGACCGTACAGGCCGTCGCCGGGAAATCTCCCGCCAGGCTCTCGCCTGGAAGGATCACATCGGCGACACAGTCAACGCAATTGTTGACAACCTCTCCCCCCCCGCAGGTGATATTGAGCGAGAAATTCCCCTGCTCACCAATGGCGTAGCTGCTGACGCCAATATAGTAGGTGCCGACAGCTACATCGAGGGTGAGACAAGAAAGCTCCAGGTTCCCCGGCTCGCAATCGTCATTGACGCCGAGGACCAGGCAATTGGAACCGTAGACGGTCAGGTAGGTATCGAATTCGGACGACGCCAGGCTGACGTCGAGAACTCCTCCCTCGACAACCACCGTGTAGATGTCCTCGGACTGGCCTCCGGCGCGCGTACAGCCATCGCGAGGAAAGGCCGAATCGACCGGCTCGCCACAGGTCGCCTCTCCCGTCTCACAGGGAGGACAGGGGGCGGCCTTGTTGCAGTTGATGTCCATCGTATAGGAGCCGTTGGCTCCGGCATCATAGCTGCTCGGCAGGATCCAGTAGGTCCCGGGCACCAGGATGAGGGCCAGTTGCGAGTTCAGACCATCGCCGCCATCATCATCGAAGGCGATTTCTTCGCAGCTCTCCCCATTGTAGACGTAGAGGAAGGTGTCAAGGTTCCCGGAGGTCAGGCTGATGATGTATTCCTGCGTCTCCTGGACCTCGATCTCGTAGGAATCAAAAAGACGGCCGTTATCCAGTGAGCAGTCACTGGCCTCCAGCAGGCCATCGAGCACCGCCGGACATTCGGTCACCCCATCTCCACAATCGGCGCAGCTGTCGGCGCGCTCGCAGGACACCTCGAGATCGTAGGCCCCCAGCTCTCCGGCTCCAGCCGCACTAACGCCGATGGTATAGGTGCCTGCGTTGAGGATGATCCCCTCGATGCAGGAAACCCCGAAATTGCCGGGCGAGCAATCCTCGTTGCTGAGGAAAGCTTCGCAGAAATTATCCGAGATATTCACAAAGGTGTCGAACTCGTTCGAGCGCAGGGTGATCGACACCTGGGAGGTCTGGTCCACCGTAAATGTGTAGGAATCTACAAGGGTGCCATCGGCAAGAGCGCAGTCACCCGCATCGAGTGAGCCGCTGACGGTGTCGCCGCAGGAGATGCTTCCGACCTCGCAGTCCCGGCAGAGCCTCACATCCGGACAACGAACAGAGAGGTCGTAGGTGCCGCTCTCCCCGTTGGCATAGCTGTTGATGCCGAGAACATAGGTGCAGGCCTCCAGGTCAATCGTCATCCTGGAGTTCAGCTCCTCCCCGCCATCATCATCCACAGCGACCTCCTCACAATCCTGGTTGTAGAGCCTCAGAAAGGTGTCGAATTCCAGCGAGGAGAGATCGATGATCACCGGCCCGGGCTCCTCGAGCTCGAATGTGTACAGATCGATAAAGCTCCCATCTCCTGCCATCTGGCAGTCATCGGGGTCAAGGGTTCCGGTTACCTGGTCATCGCATGCGACCGAGCCAACATTGCAGTCGACGCAGAATTCAAAGCCGGGCTGGCAGGTGGCCGTAAGCTGGTAGAGGCCGGTCTCCGCCGCCGCGTAGCTGTTCACCGCCACAAAATAGATTCCGGCTTCGACGTCTGCCGTCAGGCAGGACCTTTCAAAATTGCCGGGCTGGCAATCATCATTTGTATCAACGACCTCACAGCTCTCGTTGTAGAGCCACAGGAAGGAATCAAACTCGCTGGAGTTCAGCGACAAGGCCAGGCGCCCGGCCTCCGCCAGGTTCAGGGAGAATACGTCGACGAAGCTGCCGTCCTGGAGAACGCAATCATCTTCAAACAGGCCGTCCTCGACCAGCTCGCCGGCGCAGTCGAGATCCGCGATCTGGCAGTCGGAACAGATGTCGAAAGTTTCACAGACCTGGCTGAGCTCGTAGGCTCCCAGCTCCCCTCCGCCGCTGGAGTTCGCGATGATGAAGTAGTTGCCCGGCCGCAGGTCGAGGCTGAGGAGCGCATCCAGATCGCCGCCCTTGGCATCGGCATCATCGATCTCCCCGATCGTGACGCAGTTCTCATCCATGACCAGGAGATAGGGATTGACCTCGGCCGAGCGGAGGCCGATGGTCAGCCTGGTGGGCTCCGTCACCTCGATCGCGTAGGTGTCAAACAACGAGCCGTCAGGAAGGGCGCAGTCACCATCGGAAAGCTCTCCGCCGATCGTCTCTCCGCACGCCGCCTCCCCGACAACGCAATCGCTGCAGAAGTTGACCGGCTCGCAGGTGACGGCCAGGCTGTAGTCGCCCGCCTCGGCCGGTGACCAGTTGTTGACCACCAGGTGATAGGTGCCGGGCTCGAGCATGGCCCCGAGACAGGAGCCGGAGGCGGTGTCGCCCTCAATGCAGTCGTTGTTGTTCGCAATCACGAAGCAATCCGCATCCACCAGGAAGAGAAAGGTGTCCATCTCGTCTGAGAGAAGGGCAAGGTCAACTAATTGTGTCGACTCGACCTCCAGGGACCAGATATCGACAAAGGTGCCGTCTCCCAGGAGGCCATCACCTTCCTCCAGGACGCCATCAACCGTTCTACCACACTCGGCTTCTCCGACCAGCCAGTCCTGGCAGAGATTGCCGCTGGCGCCCATGGCGCATTTCTCAGCCTCGGCGCCCTCTTCCTGCCCCGCTCCGCCGCCATCTCCAGGCGAACGGGACTTGATTCCGCCAAGTGCCCAGGCGCCCGCTCCTCGTAATTTTGAAGAGGGATTCTTGATGGAAGGGTTCGCCTGGGTCGGCGGCTTCCCTCTCTTCCGGCTGCTGCCAGCTGCCCCGGGCAGCTTACCGCCGGCCAGGGCGGCGGAGTTCCATCGTTTCCCGCCAGCCGCCTTGAACGGATTCGCCGGAGCCCGGCGCGGAGCGAAACGTTCACCCTCCGCGGCCGCCCCGGCCAGCAGTGCCTGGAACTCTGGCCTGCCCTGAAACTCAACCGGATCAAGCCGGCGCAGGCCCGCCGCGGCAGGAAGAGCTGGCTGCTCCTGCGCGTAGCCGAAGCTGCCCCCGCAGACCAGCAACGCCACGAGCAGCGACCCGAAGCCTGAAGGACGGCAAGGTTCCTGGAACAAATTTTTATTATTCCGACACACCCTCATCGTAACCCCCCAGAAAAGTAAACCTTCCCAAGCTACAGGCGCATTCAGATAGCTCCAAACGGGCAGCTCCAGCCCTGGCCCCGCGGCCCGGCGAAGAGACCGTCTGCTCATTCTTCAAGCGGGGCGAGCAACCCCTTACAACCCACTGAGTGCCCCTGGTAACCAAAAAAAAGAAATGAAACGCTCCCCTCCAACCCGAACAGGATGGCGCGTTGCATCAATAGTACCCCTTGAAATACAAACGGCATCGATGAAATGAGGAGAATCTCCGTCTCCCTCGGAGCTCGAAAGAGCTGGCCTTCCCAGTCCTGCACGAACGCCCCGGGCCGACCTGTTCTCAGCTGGGAAAACCGCCCCTGCCTGGACGCGGACTGTTATTTCTTGCCGGCGGAAAAAGCCCCCAGCAGCAGCTTCAACTGCTCCTCGAGCTCATCGGGCTTGAAGCCTCGGGGCCCGGGGCCTCCCTGGTAGACAACCTTGCCATCCTTGCCGACAAGATAGAGGCGGTCAGGGTAGCCCCCGTAATTCCTGGCTGTTGAGTCCTTCATGTCATCAATCAGCATCGGCATGGTGAAATGCAGCTTCTTGGCGCAGCTGCTTGCCACCTCGGTACGCTCGAGAAAAGTCTTCGGATCATTCACCGAACGACTCGCCGGCAGGGGGCTCAATCCATCGATCGGATGGGCTTCACGAATGTAAACGACAAAGAACGCGGCCGACTTACGATACTTGCTGTAGAGTTCTTCCAGGCGCCCGGCCTGGCTGGCGAAAGGAGGTCATGTGTAGCTCCCGAAGATCAGCACAACCGGCTTCTTGTCCTGATGCTGGGACAGCCTGATAAGGCCTTTTTCATCCGGCTTGACATAATCAGGCGCGGCGGAGCCTTCCAGCAGGGAGAGGCTGAAGTCCGGGGCGCGGTCACCTGGGCCAGGGAGCCCACCTGAACGAGTCGCCTGTTTCAATATATTGGATGCATCGGCTGACTCCCTCGAAACCCCGGGGTCGTCAATCGAGCGGCGCTGTCGGCCTCCGGAGCCGCGAGACCGGCCGCCGAGACCGGAACGCCCGCCGGCATCTGAACGCCCGCCTGAAGAGCCGGGACGAAGAACGCTCAGTATGGCGCGCATCCTGACGCGCAGCTCATCATCGTTGACCCGTCCGTCACCGTCGCTGTCGAGCCTGACGATGAAGCCATCGAGCTCCCTGGCGGTGATCGTGCCGTCTCCATCGGGGTCCATGAGCTCAAGGAGCTTGGCCATTGGGTTGATCCGTCGGGCGCCGGAAGTCTCCGGCCCCGGGCGGCCTTCCGCTCGCTCCGTCGGCTTCTCCTCGCCGGGCTTCGCTCCCGGCGCGTCTTCCTGGGCGCTCAAGCCGGCCTGGAGAGCCAGGCAGGAAAGCGTTACGGCCGTAATAAGGCGGGCATTCAGATCCCTCATGATCAACCTCTTCTCGATTTATAACCACAGCTCGTCAGTGCTTCAATCAACTGGAAACGCCCATCCAGGCGGCGGGCGCCTATCCATCTAACCCTGCGGAAGAGCCCTAGGGAACGAGAAAAATGCGCCGGGAAGGACGTTCCGCGGAAAAGATCTCAGCCCTGGGTAACGCAGTTGGAGATTTCGCAGGAGCCCTCCTCGGAGGGGGCACAATCGCTGCCAGGCGCCGGCGCCGGGATCGGGAACCCATCGGCGCTGAAGAGATAACGCAACAGGCCAATGGCATCATCGATGGAGACCTGGGCATTCGCATTCACATCGCAGCCCTGGAGGCAGCGCGGCTCACTCTCGCCCAGGAAGAGATAGAAGAGGATCGTGACCGCATCGGAGATGTCGACCGCCTGGTCGCCATTGCAGTTGCCGCGCACGAAGGACGGCGTCGCCTCGCCAAGGCGCTGGATGGAGCCGGGCGAGCCGTAGATGCGGGTGGAGACCCTCCAATGGTCCGAGACATCATTGTCCATGTCCTCGTGGATCTCGAAGAGCTCGAGGCTGTAGCCCAGGCCATCGGCGCGGGCGGGCCACGGCGCATCCTGCGAATACCTGACCAGGTCGACGGTGGCGGGATAGCCTGGGCCATCATCTTTGACGCGCAGCTTCTCGCCTTCATTGCTGAGGCTGCCCGGGTAAGGGCCGAAGATCCGCGCGGGATTGCCGTAAATTCTCTGGAAGGCCGCTGGATCCTTGGCCAGGATGACGACCTCGTCAGCGGCGACATTCGTTCCATCGGGGAAGCTGTGCTCCTCGAAGACGCCCGCCTCATTGGCGGCTCCGAGACCCTCGATCTTCCACCCCGAGATGTCCACCTGTGAACCGGAATTGTTCCAGAGCTCGAGGTATTCCGCCTCGTCATCTCCCAGGGGGTTGTACATGACCTCCGTGATCATCAACCGGTCATAGCCGGTAAAGCGTTCGGTGCTGCGAAGGTAATTGACCATGTAGCTGCGGCGCGAGCGAATGTGGGCCATGACCCTTGCTATGTTGGGCTCGAAACCGGAGGGCGCCGACCGGTCACCAGCCGGGCTGGTGCGGCCCCAGGCGCTGAAATCATCACGCTGCTCCTCCATGAGCAGGTCGCTCAGATCAGCCAGCCTCTGCTCGTAAAATTCGAGCGTGTACTTCTCGTGGATGGCGCCCCAGAGACGAGCCAGGTAGGCGCGGCGGAAATGGGTTCCGGACTGGGCAAAGAATTTGTCAAGGAGATGGTTCCCGACACCCCCGCCGCGGACGGTGGTGGTGTTCCAGATCGTCATGCCGGGATTGTCCATACGGTCGTTGTAGACCCCGCCGTTGCCGCCGTCCCAGCGCTTGCCATAGGCGAGGTCCAGGTCCCAGCCGGTCGGAATCCAGCGATCGGTCTCGGTGTCATGGTAGAGGTAGTGATTCTTATGGGGATAGTCGCGGTTGTTGATCAGGACCTGGCCCGCCTGGTAGTCGATGATGGTGTCCGGCACGGTCTTCTCGAGGAAGAAATTCGTGAGCTGGTTTCGGGACGTATCGTGAAGGGCGTCGAGAAAGGAGCGCAGGTCGCTGTAATCCTCGTGCTGGTTGGTCTTCTTTTCGTAGGTGCCGTTGCGCTCTTCACGAGAAGCGGTCGCCTTGTAGAGATTGCCATCGGCATTGAGTCCGACACGGTCCAGCCAGCGTTCCTCAGGGTTCTCCATCACCGCGTAGAGGGCGTGGTAGTTGCCATTGGCGTGGATCCGGAAGAGGTCGTGGCTCAGGGCGGGATTGTCCATCTCATCAAAGAGCGTCCAGGTCATACCCTCACGCACGAGCGCCTTGTCCGTCCACAGGCTCTGCAGGTTGAAGCGCTTCTTGCCGAAGAAGAGGTGGCCCTTGTTCATCTTCACCTTCAGGTAGGGCTTGGTGGCGCTGTAGACGCTGCCGCCCCTGCGGCGAATCTGCGCCTGGTGGAAGATGTCTCCGCCGGAGGCGATGGAGAAGCGCATATAGCTGCGGCCAAGCCCCGAGAGCCAGCTGCGGCCGTTCGCTGACGGCGTAATGAGCGTGATCCTCGGCAGGGTCGACTCAGGCTGGTTATCATTGACGTAGTAGCCGTAGACATCCTCAGTGTCGGTCCGCGGAGGAAAGACGCGCAGGCCGCACTCGCTGCGCGCCTCGACCTTGAAGGTCACCACGGTATTGTGCGGCTGGGCCGGCACATCGACACCATAGACGCCATCGCCCGCGGCGCCATCGTTGGACAGGCCATCATCGAGCATTTCGAGCTCCCGGTTCGCTCCGCTCAAGGAGGTCACCAGCTTCACCTCGGTGGGCTCTCCCCGCACCCGGGCCGTGAGGGTGGTCACATCTCCGGAGGTGGGTTCCTGGGGCCAGCGGTTCAGGTTGCTGACGAAGGGCGGCAGACAATCCCTCGAGACCACGTTGGCCTCACCCGGACTGGCGATCCCTCCCCCGCCTCCGCCGCGCTGCCAGAAAATGCCCCGGCTCGCGGTAGAAACCGAGAGGCGAGCAGTGAGGGTGTCCCCGCCGCTGAGCTGGAAATAGGAAAAGCTGAACGTATAGGTGACCGCCGCCGAGCGGTCGAGAGCTTCGGGAAGATCCAGGCGTACGGAATTGGCCGACCCGGTCCCGCGTCCGCTGGACACGAGATGAAGGGAGGGCTCATCAAAGCGCTCCCCTCCCGCGGCGCGGCTCCAGCGACTGCCGGAGTGGTTTCCGCGCCCGTCCCAATCTCCGATGCCGTTGTCAAAACTGCCGCCTGGAATCAGGTTGTTCTCCGGCGCGCGGGTATCGACCAGCGAAAGATTGTCGAGGAGATACTCTCCGGCCTCCTGGATATAGAGATAGATCCTGCTGCTGGTGGCCGTTCCGGAAACGCTGACCGTGCTCCACTCGTCGCCTCCGCCGGCAGCCTGGCTGTCCATGGCGCCCGAATCCGTCCAGCTGGCGGGGTCGTCCGAGACCGCGTCGGATACGATCTTCTCGAGGCTGTAGCCCAGGCCATCGGCCCCGACATTCCAGTCCTCGGTCTCCCCGTAGCGGGCGGAGTCGGCCAGGGCTCCGGCGGCATCGACCAGGGTGATTCTCTCGCCGTCATTAGAAAGCTGTCCTTCCCAATCGCCGATCGTATTGCTGATGCCGTACCCGTCGCGGGCGGCGGCCTCGTCCCTGCAGACGACGAGATAGCCGCCGGGCAGGAGAACCGTACTCTCTGCGAAACAGAAATCAACGCCCTGGGTAAAGCAATACCCCTGCAGGTCGATCGGAGCCGACGTCGTATTGGTCAGCTCGATATACTCCCGCAAATCGTAGGGATCGTTGTCAGCGGTATGGTACATGATCTCATTGATGGCGATCGCCGGAGAAGGTCTCGGCGGCGGCGGGCACTCGATGGCGGCGTTCACCGCCATGGGTGTCGGCGCGACATCAGCCCGGCCGCGCCAGTTCCTGGGATTGTCGGTCTCAAACAGAGCGCAGAGCCTCTGCAGCGAGCCGCCGGCGCCATCGGCCCCGACCTCCCACGGCGCGTCGTCATCGTAGCGAACGGAATCGACGACCGCGGAGGTGGCATCGATCAGCTCGATGTTCTCGCCGCCATTGTTGAGCGCCGAACCGGCCCAGAGCACGAGCCGGCTGGGTACGAGTCCGAACTCGGGACCAAGGGCGAGAGGGTTCCGGCAGATCACCAGGAAACCGCCCGACTCGATCGCCGTGCCGGCCTCGAACTCGTGACGAATGCCGCCGGTGAAGGCCCAGCGCGAGAGGTCGACGGTCAACGCGCCGGAATTGTAGAGCTCGATAAACTCGAGATCGGCACCCTCCTGCGGATTGTAGTGAATCTCGTTGATGACCACGCCGTAGCGGGGAGAGGCCTCTTCGGCCTCGTCACATGCATCGCCAAGACCATCGCGGTCCCGGTCACGCTGGTCGGCGTTTTCGTCATTGGGACAGTTGTCACAGGCATCGCCAACGTTGTCTCCATCGGCATCCGCCTGCCCCGCGTTGGCATCTTCAGGGCAATTGTCCTCGCCTGAGTTGATGCCATCGGCATCGGGGTCGTTGACGCCATCGTCGATGGTGAGACGATTGGCCGATCCATCCGAGCCATCGTTGCGATTGGAGTTCGGTCCCACCGGCGAGTTCGCCAGGTCGAGTACATCACCGGCCGCGAGGATGAGGTCCACCGTCCGCGTGACGCCGCCGCCATCACCGCCAGCGATCACCTCGGAATCGACCAGCTCTCCATTGTGAAAGAGGAGGCCGCTCACGCCGGCCCCGGCGAGGTTCACCTCGCGGGTATGCCAGGTGACCTCAACCGCACCGGCGATATCGCTGGTCCACCGCCGAATAGGCCAGTGCTCTTCGCCCGGGCAGCTGTTGGTGCCGTTGGGATGAACACCCTCCTGTGCAATGTAGGTCCACGGACAATTGGAAGGCGTCAGCCGCCAGCCCTCGCCTCGCCAATGGGCCGCCTCAAACTCGATGAACTCATCTGCGGAATAGCTGTTGTTCCCATCTTCGGTGAGGTTGTAATAGCCGTAGCTCCAGCCGTTGGCTCCCTGCTCCCCGGTGCTCGACCAGTCATCAACAGAATCGGCAACCGTGTCGGCGCGAAGCAGCTCCGGACAGAAACCGCCCAGCGCCAGGAGAGTAACTATAAAGAGGACGACCGCCGGTGAATTGTATTTCATATCTCTATTCATATCTGTTCAGGTGCCTGTAGAGGCCCCAGAGCTACGGGCACGGACATTTATTCTATCATCCAGTGATTCCGTCATTTGTGGATAAAAAAGCCCAATTGAATTCATAAATCCCGACAAAGTAACAGATCCCGCAGCGGGGGGATCCTTCGCTGAGGCCATGCCGAAAAAGGCTTCCAGCCCATTCGTGGAACGGCCATCCCCTTCAATCGTGTATCTTATTGGTTGATTTGATTCGGACTCTATTTCAGTGATGAAACGCACACCCGCCACCTCACCTCGCTCCCTGGCCTTGCTGCTGGCCATGCTGCTGCCGGGATGTAAAGGCGACATTGATCCGGCCCAGCTGGAAAACCTGAGGAATGATCTCGATGCGGTCGTCTCCGGAACGCGGGGCGCGCCGCCCCGTGAAGACGCGAGCAGAGACGGGTGGAACACCGAGGTCTTCAGCGCCCGGGCGCAAGACACCCTCAAGACCTTTGCCCTCCTGCTCGAGTCACCCCCCGGAAAAGGGCCGGAAGCGGGACTGCTTGCGGATGACTTCCAGTGCTCGGCGCTGCGGCCGACGGAGCTGGAGGAGACCTTCCGCGACCAGCACTTCATTGTACGCCGCGGCAACAAGACGGAACCGCCCGCGGAACACAAGGGGCGCGCCGGACTGGAGAGAGCCTTCGGCGAGCTGCTTGCCGCCTTTGAGGGCTCAAGCGACCGCCACAGCAAGCTCAAGCTCTTCGAAGTAGAAACCTCCGGCAAGGACGGCGCCCTGACACGAACCTACTTCCAGCTCTCCGGGCGCTTCAGAAAAGGCCGCTTCCAGGTCAAGGCGACCTGGCGGTCGGCCTGGAAGCGCGACGGAGAAAAGTGGTTGCTCCAGGAGCTCGCGGCGGAGACCTACGAAGAGACTGTCAGTCTCGGCGGCGAGAAACCTCTCTTCGACGACTGCACGAGCTCTCTCCTCTCGGCCAGCTCCGCCTTCACATCCCAGCTGCTGCCCGGGCTCGACCACTGGATGGGAAGGATCGAGCTGGGAATGGGAATCGACATCGGAGGCTGGCAGGGCCTGGCCATCGGAGACATCAACGGAGACGGCCGCGATGACATCTACGTCTGCCAGCCGGGAGGACTGCCCAACCGCCTCTTCGTCCAGAACGCCGACGGCTCGGTCACGGAGCGCTCGGCGGAGCTCGGCGTCGACTGGCTCGAGTCAACCCACGGCGCGCTCTTCGCCGACCTCGACAACGATGGCGACCAGGATCTCCTCACCGGGCTCGAGCCCGGGGTGATGATCCACGAAAACGACGGCCAGGGACACTTCACCCCAAGGACGGCCAAGCTCCTGCCGGCGGCCCTTCCCTATTCCCTCGCGGCGGCCGACTATGACCTCGACGGCGACATCGACATCTATGTCTGCTGCTACAACAGGCGAAAGGGCGCCAACCGCCATCTCGTCTTCGCGCGGCCGGTGCCCTATCACGATGCCAACAACGGGGGCCGCAACGTGCTGCTTCGAAACGATGGCCGCTGGCGCTTCTCGCACGCGACTGTGCGCGTCGGGCTCGACGTGAAAAACCGGCGCTTCAGCTACGCGGCGGCGTGGGAGGACTTCGACAACGATGGAGACCAGGATCTCTACGTTGCGAATGATTTCGGTCGCAACAATCTCTACCGCAACGATTCCGGACGGTTCACCGACATCGCGGCGGCCGCCGGCGCCGAGGACATCTCCCCGGGTATGTCCAGCTGCTGGGGCGATTACGACAACGATGGGCTGATGGACCTCTACGTCAGCAATATGTTCTCCTCCGCCGGCAACCGCATCACCTCCCAGGGCCGCTTCCACCAGGGAGCCAGCGACAAGACCCGCGCCGAGTTCCGCCGCCACGCGCGCGGCAACACCCTGCTGAAGAACATGGGGAACGGCCGCTTCAACGATGTCAGCGCCAAGGCCGGCATCTCCATCGGCCGCTGGGCCTGGGGCTCCAAATTCGCCGATCTCAACAATGACGGCTGGGAAGATCTGCTCGTGACCAACGGCTTCATCACCCAGCAGGACACCGGCGACTTGTGAAGCTTCTACTGGCGACAGGTCGTGTCGCGCTCGCCGGTCGATGGGGCCTCCGCCGACCCCTCGCAGTCCTACCTGGACTCCTGGGGAGAGCTGGCGGAGCTGATTCGCAAGGGCCGCTCCTTCAGCGGCAAGGAGAGAAACTGCTGCTTCCTGAACACACGCAAGGGCCGCTTCGCGGATGTCTCCTCGGTGACCGGCCTCGACCATATCGATGACGGACGCACCGTGGCCCTGAGCGACTGGGACCGGGATGGGGACCTCGACCTCTGGCTCGCCAGCCGCACCGGGCCCCGTCTTCGTTTCATCAGAAACGGACTCGGCAAGGGCACGCGTTCCATCGCCTTCAGGCTGCGCGGCGATCCGGAAAGGGGATGCAGCCGGGACGCCATCGGCGCCCGGGTGGAGCTCACCCTTGACGGCAAGAAGACCCCCAGCCGGGTACGCACCCTCTACGCCGGCGACGGCTACCTCAGCCAGTCGAGCAAGTGGGTCCACTTTGGCCTGGGAGAAGGGGACACCATCCGGCAGGTGGGCGTCCGCTGGCCTGGAAGCCGAAAGCCGGAGCTCTACCAGGGAGCCAGGGCTGGAGGACGTTACCTGCTATCGCAGGGCAGCGGCCGCGCCGCGCCGGCCCGGGAGCTCGCGCCCGCCACGGCCCTCGCGGCCGGCCCCATGAAGGCGCCGGAACTGGGCGATGGCGCACGGATTGTTTTCTCGGAGCGCCCGGTCGTCCCGCCGGCGACCTACACCAGCCTCGATGGACAGGCCGGCACGATCCGGCCGCGCCCGGGACGCGCCCTGCTGGTGAATCTCTGGGCCACCTGGTGCCTCCCCTGCCTGAAGGAGCTCCGCGAGTTCAATTCTCACGCCGCGGAGCTCGAGGCCGCGGGGCTCGACCTGCTGTTCCTGAATGTTGACAGCCTGAGCCTCGGCGCGAAGGTCGATAAGGCGAAGGTGGGCGAGCTGCTCGCAAGGCTCGGCGGAGACCTCGCTCCCGCCGCCTCGCCGAACGGCTTCGCGGACAAGGCGCTCGTGGAAAAACTGGAGAGTGTTCAGCGCGAGCTGATCTACCGCCAGCGCCAGTTGCCCCTGCCCTCGAGCTTCCTCATCGACCCGGCCGGCCGCCTGGCCGCCATCTACAAGGGGCCCGTGAGTCCCGCCCGGCTCGCCAGGGACGCGGAGCTCGCCAGGAACCCTCCCGCGGACCTCCGCAATGCCTCCGTGCCCTTCCCGGGCCGCTGGGCCGGGGACAAGTTCCAGAGCAACGCGGTCGCCATCGCCGGCGTCTACCTGGAGGGCAGGTACCCGGATGACGCGATCTTCCAGCTCAAAGAGTTCATCGGCAAGCAGGCCGTCATCGACACCTCCTCACTTCAGCCGCAGGAGCTGCTCAACCACCGTCGACGACTCGGAGATGTCCACGACATGCTTGGCATGATCTCGCTGCAGGCGGCGAAGGCGGCGGCGGCCATCAAGCACTACCGGGCCGCCCTGGGCGAGAGCCCGGACCGCCTGCGCACGCTCATCGTGCTGGCCAAGGTCTACTCCTCCCACCCGGACAATTCAGTGCGGGATGGACAGCAGGCGCTCAACCTGGCCACAAGGGCCTGCGAGCTCACCTCCAACAGCCATCCGGACGCCCTCGACGCTCTCGCCGCCGCCCACGCCGAAAACGGCGATTTTGAGACCGCCGTCAAGGAGGCCCGCAAGGCGGTCGCGGCCGCGCGCAAGCGAGGAGCCGGACCGGTCGCGGCCGCCATCAGCCGCAGGCTGCGGCTCTACGAGGCCGGCAAGCCCTTTCGCCAGGGCGGCGGACCGCGGCCGAAATAACCGGGGCTCTCAGGCCGTTCCGGCGGCGGTAAATTCTCCCAGGTCGCAGACCGCGCCGCTGTCGATCGAAGCCTGCGCCGCGAGGCAAAGGAGCGTCGACCAGCGGCCGTCCTCCCCCGTGCACGGCGGCAGGGTCCCCTCGAGAACGCAGCGGGCCACCGCCTCGACCTCCGCGTGGAGCTCGAGCAGCTCGCCCGCGGGCGCCTCCAGCTCAAGCTCGGTAACCTCGTCGCCAAGCCCGTAGCGAAGGCCACAGCTCGAGCGCTCGTCCCGAGCATCCGCCGCGCTCCACCAGGCCCAGATCGTCCCCTCCTCGCCGGCAATCTTCGCGGTCTGGTGATGACCGAAGGCCGAGAGGGTCTGGGAAACGAGCGCGTAGGCTCCGCCGGGGAAATTAACCAGGGCCGAGAAGTTGTCCCGCAGCTCGGGCTGGTCCGCGTGACGCGAATTGCCTCGGGCGTAGACCGACACCGGCTCGCCGTTGTCTGCAAGGTACCAGCGCGCCAGGTCAAGAAAGTGAATCGGCTCCTCGAGGATCCAGCTGCCGACCCGGTCGATATCCCAGCGCCACCCCTCCGCCCCCTGGCGGTAGGGAAAGCGCGACAGCTCCACCATGGCGTGAAGAGGACGGCCGATCACGCCCGCGTCGATCAGCTCCCGGGCCTTCCCCCAGAGCGAGGACAGGCGCAGCTCGTGGCCGACCGCGAGCAGCAGCTCCTTTTCCCCGGCGCGGGCGATGAGCTCGTCGCAATGGGCGAGCTCGAGCGCCATGGGCTTTTCGAGCAGCACGTGCTTGCCCGCGTCGATCGCCGCCGCCGCCACCTCGTGATGCAGAACGTTGGGAACAGTGATATCTATAATGTCGATGTCATCCCGGTCGAGAAGTTCCCGGTAATCACCACACACATCGGCCCCTGGATGAGCATCCCTCGCGGCAGCCTGGCTGGCCTCGGACTTGACCGCGATGGCGGCGAGCCCGGCGCTCGGCGCAGCATCGATCGCCGCGGCATGATGCGCCCCGAAAAGGCCGTAGCCGACGAGGCCGAAACGAACCGGGTCGGGCCGACTCATTCGGGCAGCTCCTGGTTCCTGGTCTCCCGTGCGAAAAGCACGATGACAACACCGACAAGGTAGAGCGGCGCCAGGAGCACCGCCTTGTTCTCAGGCGTCGGCGGGTCCTGGAGCGCACCGAAGCCGAAGAAGGCCGCGGCCGTTGCGAGGCGCCCCATGTTGAAGCAGAAGCCCGCGCCCGTACCGCGCAAGCGCGTCGGGTAAAGCTCGGGAAAGTACACCGCGTATCCCGCGTGCATTCCCAGCGTGAAGAAACCAAAGACCGGCAGCGTGATGGCCAGCCACATTGTCCCCACATCGTTAGCGATCAGCACCTCAAAGAGCAGGAGCATCATCACGAAAGCTACCGCATGGTAGAGGATAAAAGCTCCCTTCCTGCCAAGCCGATTCGAGATCCACCCGAAGAGCACAAGCCCAAGCCCACCGCCGATGGTGTTGAGCACCATGCTGAGCATCTCTGCGCCCTTTATCTTTTCCTTGTGCTTTTCGAGCGCCGCCTGCCGCGATGCCTTGTAAGCCTTCTTTTCCGCATCGCCGGAGAACTTCGGCGCCACAGGCGCGACACTCTCCGCCACGAGCGCTTCCTTCTGCGCCTCGCGCAACAGCGCGTTCTTTCCGTAGATATGGCCACCCCAGAATGTCACGAGACCAATCGATGCCAGGCTGACTCCGACCAGCGTATTGCGCAGGTTCCGGCCCTGGAAAAGCTCCACGATACGCCCCGGCTTCTGGCTGTCGTCCGACAGGGCACGATCGCGCGCCTTCACCCATTGCTCCGGTTCTCGCAGCTTCCAGCGCACCCAGAGCGTCAGGAGCGCGGGCGCCGCACCGATCGCGAAGCCCCAGCGCCAGGCCGACTCGCCCAGCTCGGGATTGCCGACAATGTAAGCTCCAGCTGCCGCAGCCATCAGCGTACCACCGACACTCGATGCGTGAAAAATCGAACTCATTACCGGCCGCGAACGCGCCGGCATGACCTCGGCGACCATCGCCGAGGCGACAGCCCATTCACCCCCGACCCCCATCGCCACGAGGAAACGCAGGACAACCATCTGCCACGGCGCCTCGGCGAAGGCAGTGACACAGGTAAAGAGGGAGTAGAACAGGATCGTGATGATCATTGTTTTTGACCGGCCGATCCGGTCGCTGAGAACTCCGAAGAACACACCACCAAGTGCCCCTCCCAGCAGAAAACTCCCGAAGGCCCAGTCGTTCCATCTCGACACCGCCGGGTCATCCGCGCCGACGCCGAGCAGGGCCGGCATCGCGTCTCGCATCGAGGCGACAAAGATCTGCCCCTCAAAGACATCGAACATCCAGCCAAGGGATGCGATAGTCAGTACCAGCCACTGGTACCGGGTGACCCCCTCGTACCACTTTTTGTTGGAGCCGGTGATTTCGTTCATTTGCCTGGAACCTCTAGGTGATCCTCGTCTTCTGAAAACTCAGGTTAAGCCCACGAGCCCGGATAGACAAGAGGGCGCAGGCCGCTTATCCGCGGAAAACGACCCCGGGGTTGGCCGGGGCGAGCGCCCGGGCGGCATGATGGGCCGCTATGCCGAAGGCTACCGCGACATTGAAGGACTCCTTCACCCCGCACATGGGGATCGACACCCGTCGTTCGCAGGCCGCGAGCACCAGCGGCGAGACGCCGGTGGCCTCGTTGCCGAGCACCAGGCAGGGCCGCTGGGGCCAGGTGAATTCTCCCACGCCCTCGGACCCCTCTCCCGCCTCGACAACCACCGGCTCATAGCCCTCGGAGCACGCCTGCTCGATGGCCTCGAGGACGTTGGCCCGGTAGTCCCAGGCTACCTGCTCCTCGGCACCGAGCGCGGTCTTGGTAATCTCAGCCCGCGGCGGCGTGCCGGTGATGCCGGCGAGCCAGAGCTTCCGAACACCGCAGCCATCGGCTGTGCGGAAGATCGAGCCGACATTCCACAGGCTCCGGATGTCGTCGAGGACCGCGATAAGCGGAAGGCGCTCAATGTCCGCCCCCGAACCGGACCTCTCCCCCGCTTCCTTTGCCCGCAGTCGCCCGGTATGCCCCACCGGCCTGGCGGTCATGCGGCGGCCGCATTCGAGGCAGTAGACGTTGCGCCCGAGCCGGCCGACGGGGATCTCGAAGACCGCCCCGCAAACAGGAGCGGGGCAGCCGACCCTCTCGAGTTTCAGAGAAGGATCCGCTGCCCCGCCGTCTGGTTCGTCAGTCAATTCAGGGCCTCGTGCTCACATCCTCGTAGAGCTTGTCGGCCTTCGCCTTCATCTTCGTGTCGGCGTACTTCTTCACCCTGGTGATCTTCCTGAGATACCCCATGGCGTGGCGGTTCTCACCGATATCGGCGAATTTCTGCGCCTTGATGTAGATCTCGGCCGCCGCGATCTCGAGCTTGGTGGTCTTGTCCTTGCCAAGCTCCTTCAGGCGGGCCTTCCCCTTGTCGCCAAGGTCGTGGCCCTTGAAGGATTTTTCGAGAACCTTGAAGGCTGTGATCGCCTCATCAAAGTCACCCGTGGTGATGGCCGCTTCGGCCTCGGCGAGATTGGTCGCTCCGAAAGCCTCGATGCGCTTGAGCGCCTTCTCGGCATCCGCGGCAACCGTATCGTCCTTGGGCTTCTTGAGATACTTGGCCAGTTCCTTGATGCCATCTCCGAGACGGCCGCTATTGACGTAGTGGCTGGCCTTCTTGAGAGCGCCGCCAAGCTTCAGGGTCGGCCAGGGCCGGTAGTCCTTGACCAGCGCTTCAATCTGCTGGTCCTTCAGACTGGCAGGGTGGCCTTCCCAGACGATGTCTCCCTTGGTGTCGACAAGCCAGGCATGGGGGATTCCCCGTGTCTGGTAGCCCGGAGCACCACCGATAGCAATCAGGTAATTGATGCCCTTGTCCTTGATGAAGGGCTTGATCTTCGTGGCTGGTTCGCCGGTAACTCCGACGATCGACAACCCCCTGGGCCCGAACTTCTTATTCAGAGTGTTCAGGTGAGGGATTGACCGGACACACGGGCCTCACGTGGTGGCCCACTTCTCTACCAGGATCACGCGTCCCTTCAGCCTGCTCCAAGAGACATCCTTACCCTGGGTGTTAAGCCATACAGATGGCTTCACCTCGGGGGCCGACGTACCCTTGGGATTAGCCGAACGAAGCGTCGACCCTGCCATCGCGATGGCGGCCGCCAGGGCGGCAAAGGTCAGTACTCTTTTCATCGGTTACTCCTGTTACGGGGGTTCTGATTCAAGACTCAAGCCTGTTATCGACGCTGAAACAGACCCCTGAATTGTAGTCGCTCGACTATACGGACGCAAAACAACCCTTTTTGCCCTTCAACGTAAAAGGCCTCGCAGGCCGGTAAAAAAGGGCTTGAAACGGGTATTCAGCCGAGTATCGGGGCAGCGCCGAGGCAGACGTCGCCTTTGTAAAAAACTGTAAACTGGCCTGCGGCAATGCCTGCATCCGCATCGCCAAGGCGTACGACATAGCCCGCTTCATCCGCCTCGCTGAGCTCGCAATCGTAGACATGCTCGCTATGTCTCAGCTTGACCTGCAGCGGCCCCTCGCCGGGAGGGGCGCTGATCCAGTGCGGCTCCCCAACCCGGTACTCGCTCCGGCTGGCCTCCGTCAGCTCATCGGCATGCGAGACAGAGACGGTGTTCTCCTCGACATCCTTGCCGGAGACAAACCACGGGCCCTGGGCGAGCCCGAGCCCGCGACGCTGGCCGACGGTGTGGAACCAGAAGCCCCGATGCTCGCCGAGCTTCTCTCCGGTATCGCGATGAATGATGTCGCCGGGTTTTTCCCCGAGATGGTGGCGAACGAAGTCGTTGTAGCTGATCTTGCCGAGGAAGCAGATCCCCTGGCTGTCAGGACGGGCGCTGTTGGGCAGGCCGTAGCGCTCGGCCAGCGTGCGCACCTCGTTCTTGGGCAGAGCGCCGAGGGGAAAAATGCAGCGCGCCAGCTGCGCCTGGTCGAGGTAGCAGAGGAAATAGGTCTGGTCCTTGACCGGGTCCACCCCCTTCTTGAGCCAGTGGAGGCCGCCGCTTTCTTCAACGCGGGCGTAATGCCCGGTGGCAACCCGGTCGAAGCCAGCCCCGACCTCCTCGATAAAGGCGCCGAACTTGACCCGCTGGTTGCAGAAAATGTCCGGGCTCGGAGTGCGGCCCTCCTTGAGCTCTGCGATGGTATAGGAGACCACCCGGTCCCAGTACTGGCGCTGGAGTGGAACCACCTCGAGCGGCACGCCCGCCGCGTCGCAGACCGCGCGCGCGTAGGCGAGGTCCTCCTCCCAGGGACAATCCCCCAGGTAATGGAGCTCATCCTCGAGCCAGATCTTGAGATAGAAGGCCGTGAGGTCGTCGTGCCCCTCCTCCTGCAAAAGCCGCAGGGCGACCGAGCTGTCGACGCCTCCCGACAAGAGTACTGCTGTCGTCATGGCGATTTTGAACCGACCAGCTTAACGGCTGCGGCGCGGAGAACCAAGGGGCGCCGGACAATTCAGGCCCCGGCGCCTTCCTCCATCCCCGCCTCGAGCTCACAGCCGAGCCCCTCGACCAGCCGGTTGGCGTAGGCGAAGAAGCCGATCACGTGCGCGAGATCAAGGATCGCCCGGTCGTCGAGTCCCGCCTCGCGAAGCGGGGCAAGCTCCGCCTCACCGGCAGCCGCGGGAGCTCGAGTCAGCGCGGAGGCGTATTCACAGAGCGCCCTCTCGCGGACACTCAGCTCGGCGGCGCGCCAGTCCCGCCGCACATCATCGACCCATTCGCTCCTGTCAGGAACCTCCGACCGAAGGCTCTCGGCATGGCTGAGCAGTCAGTAGCGACATTCGTTTTCCTGCGAGACGACCGCCGCCACGAGCTCGCGCTCATAGCGCTCCAGCGGCGAGGGGCCGTACATGACCGCCTTGTAGACCCCGATCCAGGCCGACAGGGCGGCGGGGTTCAGGCTCGAGAGGCTGACGACCTTGGCCACCTCTCCTGAACGGGCGATCGCCTCATCGTATTCCTTCTTCAGCGGACCCTCGGCTTCTTCCGGGGGAATCGTCTCAATCCAGGCCATGTTTCAGCTCCTGTAAATAATCAGCGTGCCGTCTTCAGAAAGGCGACGAGGTTGGCGAGCTCCTTCAGCGTCATGAGCTCATGCAGGTTGCCCGGCATCAGCGAGACCTTCTGCGGCTGGCGCCTGAGCACCGCCGCCGGCTTGATCTTCCGCACCTGCCCGCCGGCCTCGGCCAGCCGCAGTGAACCATCGGGGTCATCGGCCAGGAGAATTCCGGTGCGGGGCCCCTCGCGAGTCACCAGCACCCAGGTGGTGAACTGCGGCGCGATCTCCTTAGACGGCTCAAAGATCGAGTCCAGCAGCCTCTGGGGGCTGAGGGCTCCCGCCAGCGACAGGTCGGGACCGACGAGGCCGCCTCGGCCGCCGAGGCTGTGACAGCTCGAGCAGCGCGGCCCCTTGGGATGGAAGAAGACCCTCTCACCCTCGGCCGGGTCGCCGCTCGGCAGCTTCGCCGGACGACCGGCGAGCCGGGCCGCCCCATCCAGCTCGCGCAGCAACGCCGCGGACTCTTCGGAGACCTTCACGCCGCGAAGACTCCGGGCCGCCTCGGCGCGAAGAGCGGCCGGGCCGGACCGGAGGAGGCCCTCGAGCACAGCGAGCTTGCCATTGGAATGCAGGGCCAGGCCGATGACCGCCTCGCGGCGAAGACCGGGCGCCTGCTTTTCATCAGAGGCTTCTTCGGCCAGGAGATCGCCGGCGAAACCCATCGTCCCATCTCGCAGGCTTCGCATCATCTCGAGCCTCAACCCGGCCGAGGAGTCCGCGAGCAGCGCCTCCACCTGGCTCTTCTTCCAGCCGGAGAAGCCCGGCGACACTCCACGCAAGGCCTGGCGGCGCAGCGCCGCGGGACGCGAGGCGTTCACCGCGACCTCGTAGAGGGACTGGTCGCGGCTCTTGCGATCCCTGAGGTGCGGGTTTTCGCCGCCGAGAAGCCCCCGGGCCGCCAGGTAGAAATCGAGTACATCGCGGGTCAGCGGGCCGCTTTCGAGCGCCTTGTCGAGCTCGGCGGAGAGCTCCTGGAGGCCGGCCTCTCCAGCCCAGCGCAGCGCCTGCGCCCGCACAGCGGGATCCCCATCGCGGAGAAAAGCCGAGACGACAGCGATGCTCGACTTTTGAGACGGCTCAACAAGCAGCGCGGCCGTTCGGCCAACCCCCCCCATGCGCCGCAGGGCCAGGAGAGCTGTCAGTCGAATCCTTGCATCGCTCGAGCCGGCGAGCAGCTCGAAGCGCTCGACGGATCCAAGGCGCGCGAGGGTCTGCAGGGCGGCGCTCCGGAGAAAAGAATCTCCCGTTTCAGCCGCCAGCCGCAGCAGCGGTCCCTCCATGTCCGCGAGCTCATCGAGGGCGAGAATCGCCTCCATACGAGCGCGCGGATGGCGGTCGAGAACGCCTTCTGACAGCAGCGCCGGCAGTCCCGCCTTTCGCGCTGCGGCGGATGACTTCCCCAGCAGACGAACGGTCGCCGTGAGGAGTCTGCCGGATGCTCCGGACGCCGCAAGCTTCCGCAGCGACTCCACGCCGAGGACTCCCTTTCGGGCGAGAAAAACCAGGGCGTGGCAGCGAACGCGGTCATCCCGGGACTTCCTGATGAGCTGCCTGCAGATCGCTTCAGCGCCATCACGCCCGGCAAGGGCACGCACCGCCTGCTCCCGAATCGCGCGGTCCGGATGCGCAAGGAGCTCGCCGACGCGCTTGTGGGCAAGCTCTCCTGCTCCCAGGGCTTCGGCCGGCTTCCGTACGGATGCCTTGCGCCGGCTGAGCCGCCAGATCCTGCCCCGGCCATGGACGTTGTAGCTCTTGTCGACCCAGTCGGAAAAATAGACCGAGCCATCGGGCGCCGTCGCGATCCCGACCGGGCGGAAATTCTCATCTCCCCGAACGATGATCTCGCGCCGTGCGGTGAAGGAGGCCCCGGCGGGCGCGAGCGTGTAGCGCTCGATGAAGTGGTCACCCCAGGAGGTGACGAGGAGGGCTCCGCGATATTCCGGCGGCAGGCCATCGGACTCGTAGGCGAGGACCCCCGAGGGCGCCTCGCCGGTACCGGCGAGCATCGGCAGGGTGTCGGGCAGCCGGCCGTTCCAGGAGCTGAAGGGGTGCTGGCCACCGCGGCCGTAGCGGTAGCGATAGCCGTGATCGCCGCCGGTGACGACATCGAGGAGCCGGCAGGGCGGACGGCCGTCGGGATCATTGTCGACCGTGAAGAGATTGCCGAAGGCGTCGAAGGCGAGATGAAAAGGGTTCCAGTAGCCCGTCGCCACCCGGGTGAGAGCGCTCCCATCGGGACGAACGCGGTAGACGCTGCCGCCCTCGCCGCTGCCGGTGAGGGTCTTTCCATCGCTGCCGATGAGCTTATAGGGCGCGCCGAAGTTCTCTCCCATGCCGAAGAAGACGTTCCCGAACGCATCGAGCTCGAAGCCCGAGAGGCCGTTGTGCGGGTAGGTGCTGCCGGTCTCGAGGCGGGCCAGGCTCTTGCGGCCATCGCTCTTGAAATCGCCATCGGCATCCTCGTAGAGAAAGATCTCGCGACGGGTGGCGAGCAGGACGTGGCGGTCGTCGACCAGTTTCAGGCCCATGGTCTGCTGCAGGCCATCGGTGAAGACATCGAAACGGTCGGCCTTGCCATCGGAATCCGAATCAGCGATCACCAGGATGCGGTCGCTGGCGTGGCCATTGTAGTCCGCCTTCGGAAAGTGGGTATTGCTCTCGATGGCCCAGATGCGGCCCGCTGAGTCGATGTCGATCCCCACCGGCGTGACGATCTCGGGCTGCTCGCAGAAGAGCGTCAGCTCGAGGCGTTTATCGAGGACCTCCGGCTCGGCTCCATCGACCGCGCCAGGGACGGTGAGAATAAGAGCCGCAACGACAAGCTTCCAGGCTCCGCCGATTCGCATCAAGCACCTCCAGGGAAACAGCCCACTCAAACGGTCGGCCATCATAACCCATCAGGCCGGAGGGAAAGAGCGCCGACAGCGGGATTTGAATACTGAATAGAGATATTCACCCCGCAGTCTGACTATAATGCCCCGTCTCACAGGTCATTCAGGGGTCGCGGGCCCGCCGCCCGCATCCGCAACATTCAAATCCACCCGGCGCTCGACAGCCGGAAGAATTGGGCAGACATGAACACTCCATCCTCCATCCAGGAACAGAACACCCTCTTCGGGCATCCGACCGGCCTCTACACGCTCTTCTTCGCTGAGATGTGGGAACGTTTTTCCTACTACGGTATGCGGGCGCTTTTGACCTTCTACATGATCAAGGGTTTCCTCGGCTATGGCGACAAAGAAGCCTATAGTATCTACGGAGCCTACACCGCGCTGGTGTACATGACGCCCCTGTTCGGCGGCATGATCGCCGACCGCCTTCTGGGCCAGCGCAAGGCCGTTGTACTCGGTGGCGCGCTCATGGCCGCAGGCCACCTGTTCATGCGCTTTGAAGACGAGAATGTTTTCTTTCTCGCGCTCGCCCTGCTGATCATTGGCAACGGCTTCTTCAAGCCCAACATCTCCACCATCGTTGGTTCGCTCTACCCCAAAGGAAGCCCCAAACGTGACGGCGGCTTTACCCTCTTCTACATAGGGATCAACCTTGGCGCCGCGATGGCCCCGCTGCTGTGCGGCTACGTCGGGGAGACCTACGGCTGGCACAACGGCTTCGGCCTCGCCACCTTCGGCATGCTCATCGGCCTGGCCGTTTTCGTGCTGCCGAGAATCCTGACCCAGATCCTGATCATGTCAGGAGCGCTTGTCGGGGCCATCGCCTTGTTCATATTCCACGCCGACGACCTGGCCTCAACCGTGATCAACTATTTCGTCGGTATCGCGCTGCTCGCGGCGGGCCTTGTCGCCATCGCTGCGCTGCAAAAAGGCGGGCTGCCTGAAAATGCAGGCCGCCCTCCCGAGCCCGAAAAGCTCCGCAGGCCGGTCTTCGGACTCGGTATCTCCGCCGAGCTGGCCGTCTACCTGGGCACCCTATTGCTGGTGCCGGTCTTCGCCCTGATAGTCTGTAGCTTTAAGCCGATACCCTGGTTACCCAAAAAGATCATCTCCGAAGCCTATATCGAAAGCCTCGGTAAAGACAGCATAGCGGGGGTCTTCCTGGGAGAAATGAGCACACCTGCAGGCCTGATTCTGATGGTTGCGGGAATCGGAGCGCTGATCTTCATCTTCCGCGAAATGGCCCACCTGGGGAAAATAGCCCGCGAGCGGCTCTACGTGGTCCTGGTCATGACCTTCTTCTCGTTGCTGTTCTGGGCGATCTTCGAGCAAGCCGGCAGCTCGGTCAACCTGTTCACCGACCGCAACGTCGACCGTGTAAACCAGGAAAGGATGGTTGAATCCGAAGACGTAGGGAAAACCATCGAACTGCAAATGACCCAGGAACAGCTGGGCTATTCCATCGGCGGCTCGTTGATGACCCTTGACCGTCTCGAGAATCTGAGAAAAAAAGCAAAGGAAGAGGCGGCCAGGGGAGCTGACCGGGTTTCCATCGTGATAACCGCCGACCATGTCGGAATGGGTATTGCCGAAGAAAAAGACGAGACGAAGGCCAGCATCTACCAGTCCCTCAACCCGGCCTACATCCTGATTCTCGGCCTGGTCTTTACCGCCCTGTGGGGTTTTCTCGGGGCCCGAGGTTTCGAGCCCAATACGCCGGTCAAGTTCTCGCTCGGGCTGGCCCAGCTAGGGCTTGGATTCGGCTGCTTCTGGATGGGGGCGGCGGAAGCGGATGACCGGGGAATGGTGGCGGTTTCGTGGCTCTATCTCGCGTACCTGCTGCAAACCACGGGAGAGCTCTGCCTCTCCCCGGTCGGCCTGTCGATGGTCACCAAGCTCTCGCCGGCAAGGCTTGTAAGCACGGTGATGGGCATGTGGTTCCTGGCGACCGCATTCTCCGCCTTCCTCTCGGCTATCATCGCCCAGTTTACCGGCATCGGAGAGGGGGGAGAGGGTGGTGGCGCGATCCCCATCCCGGCCGAAACCGTCAACACCTACGGCGATGTCTTCGGACTTCTCGCCATCGTCGCCCTGGGCTCCGGAGGTTTCTGCCTGCTGCTCTCGCCCATCCTGAAAGGCTGGATGCACGAAGGAGAAGATGATGACGGCGAACCTGACGGTGAAGACCCTGGCGACGAGGACGGAATCGAGCGGGCTGAAGCCGAGGCTCCCACCGAAGAGGAGCCTCCCCCAGACCAGGAACAAGAGGACGAAGGCGGCGCGGAACTGCCTCCCGCCCCCGAAGGCAACGAAACCTGATCCTCTGAAAGTCCGCGTCCCTGGGAACGTCTCTCAGCCAAGCGCCTTCTTCATGATGGCCTTGGTCCGGTCGAGCGATGTCTTCGCCACCTTCAGCGGATCCTGCTTCCAGTACTCGGGATTGAAGAGCTCGATCGAGAGCGCTCCGCGGTAGCCGGTACTCCAGAGGTCCTTGAAGAACTGATCGAGCGGCGCCACGCCGAGACCCGGATGGACCCGGTCGCGGTCCTTGATCTCTTCGCGCGGGATGTCGGGATAGTCGTTCAGATGGAAGCCGCCGATCAGGCTGGCGCCGAGGTGCTTCACGCCGCTCAAACCGGAGCCTCCCTTGTAGAGGTGGTAGACATCCGGCAGGACGCAGGCGCGCGGATGCTGGGCCTCGAGGGCGACGAGCACCGATTGCCCGAGGCGGTAGAGATTGTTCTGAAAGCCCCAGACCTCGACAGCGGGGATCACCGGGAAGTTCTCCGAGGCCACCAGCAGGTCGCGGTAGCGCTCGGCCGCGTCGAGGAGCTTGACATCTCCGACCTTGCCCGTCGGCGGCGCGGCCATGTGGGTGCCGCCGATCTGCGCCAGCTTGTCCATGAAGACCCTGGCCTCCTCGAGAGCCCTGGCGCGCTGCGCCTTGTCATCGACCATCCAGCGGAAAAAGGCGATGGCGCCGGTGACCTTGAGGCCCTTGTCGGAGAGCTCCTTCTTCAGGTCGGCGAGCTTGCCCCCTGACTTGATAAAATCATCAATCTCGTTGGGCCAGGGCTCGATGCCCGCGTAGCCCGCCTTCTCGGCGATCTCGATGATCTTGCGGATCGGCAGCTTGTGGCCGCGCAGGGTGCTGGTGTTGAGGCTGATCGGGTAGGCTCCCGTACGCGACTCGGGCGCGGCTGCGCTGCTGATCGACGGGACCGAGGCTCCGGCGGCGGCAGCGGCCAGGGCCGCGGTTTTCAGGATCTCACGGCGTGAAAGGTCCCGCATAGCTCACTCCTGTACATTCTCTTGGGATATTCGAAAGGGGAAACTCCAGAGATGAGACTCCATGTTTTGATTCATTTCAAGCAGAGGATGGGGGCGAGGGCATCCAGCCGGTACAATGGGTAAGGAAGTCGCCCACCTGGCTTCTTCGCTTGTAACTGGATCCAGGGCCTGAAAGAAAACATGACAACGAGAGCCGGGCTGCTCCTCGGCGTCCTGCTCCCGCTGCTCAGCGACGGGCTGCGCTCCGAGGAGGCCATTCATTTTGAGCTGACCGGGGAAAACGCGGCCGCGCTCCGCCTCGCGGGCGCCGCGAGCCTCACGCCCGGAGAGTTCCCCATCGTTTCCCTGACCGACGCCAGCCCGAACTCTCTCGGCGCGGCCTGGGCCGGAGGCCCAGTGGCGGCGGCCAGCGAGCGGATTCTTGTCCACTTCGAATATTCCCTGTCGATTCCGGGCGCCATGCCGGAGCGGGGAGCTCTTGGCGGCGGGGTCCAGTTGATCTTCGTCGCCTCGGGGAGCGAGCCTCCTCTCAAGGGAGGGGAATCCCTCGGCGCCGAACCGGAGGGGCGATCGTTTCTGGGAATAGCGATCGACCTCGGCAGCGATGGCGCGCGCGGGCCGAGCGAGCCCCACTTCGAAATCAACCAGGACAGCGATCCCGCCCGAGAGCCTTCCCTCGCCGTCAGCGAGGACATCCCCGACGTGCTCTCTACCGCGTCCGGCACCGGCACCGTGAGGGTCACCGCCCTGCTCGAGAATGGACGTCTGCGGGTGATCGCGGCCGCGGACCACGACTGCTACGGCGCCAGGGTTGTCTTCGACGAGCCGGTCTCCCTCGAGCGCCCAGGCGGCCTGCGCATCGGTATCGCCGCGGCCTGCGCCGAGACCCCTGCCCTTCACCGGCTGCACGCGCTCGAGGTGCGCACGGAAAATTCCCGGCCCGCCTTCCTCCGCGGCGACTGCAACCAGGATGGAAGCGTTTGCGGCTCGGTGAGCGACCTGGTGCGGCTTGTCGAGGGATGCTTCCTCGATGGCCCGCCGCCGCCCTGTGAGGCCGCCTGCGATGCCAATGGAGATGGACAGGTCTGCGGCTCGGTCACCGACGTGGTCTACCTGGCGAACTTCTGTTTCCTCGGCAACGGGCCGCCTCCGCCGCCGCCCTGGCCGGCCTGCGCGGCCGCTGAGAACCCCGGCGAGATGCGCTGCGAAGAGCCCTCCTGGTGCGGAAACGAGACGGCCAGCCCCCTTGCCTGGCTCGGCAGGAACGACCACGGCCGGGAGGAGTATTTTCGCCTCCTTGACGGCATGGTGATGGTAAGGCTCCCCGCAGAAAGCTTCGAGCAGGGAGATACGTTCTTCGATTACGGCGGCGACGAGCTGCCGGCGCACCCCGTGACGATCACCCGCCCCTTTCTGTTGGCCAAGTTCGAGGTGAGCAACCGGCAGTACCGGCGGTTTCTCGAGGCCGGCGGCTGCGGCGGCCCCCTCTGCGGGCGCTGTGACGACACCTACGACTTCACCGGCGGCGGCTCTGCCGATTATGACGGGTGTCACTATCCCGAGGGAGAGGCTGGGCTGTTCTGGGCCCGCAACGGCGATTACTTCGAGAACCCGGCTTTCGCCGACCACCCGGTGGTCTGGGTCGACTGGTTCGATGCGGTCGCCTACTCTCGCTGGGCGAACGCCGAGACCTCCGCCGACTGGGAAGACTTCCACAGCTACGGGCTGCCCACCGAGGCGCAATGGGAATACTCGGCGCGTTGGCGCGGACAGGACGCTCTCCCTGGACGCTACCCATGGGGAGGCGGCGAGGGCCGGTTCAACTCTCCGGAAAACATCAACTTTGAGCTCTGCAACCACGGCGACAGCCTCGGCCGCGCCGACACCGTCTGCAGCCGCCCGGCCGGCCGCTCCTGGTTCGGACTCTACAACCAGGCCGGAAATGTCTACGAATGGACCGCCGACTGGTATGATACCGACGCCTACTCGGCCACCCCCAGGACGGATCCCTTCTCGAGCAGCGGCACCGACTTTCGGCAGCTGCGCGGCGGCGGCTGGTTCGGGCCCCCCCTCAGCGTTCGCAACTCCTACAGGTGCAAATTCAGACCCCAGGAGGCCGATGTCGATGTCGGCTTCCGGCCCGCGGCCCGGGCTCCCTGAAAGTTTCCTTTTTCCTGAAACTTGCCGTTTCTTTCGCAGTCTGTTAGAGGGTAGGGACTGCAATCAAACCTGAACCAGGAACTGGAACGGCATGTTGAAACCGAACAACCGGCGCGAACCCCGGGCTAGGGCCCGAAACCATCTCCTCCTCCTCTGCGCTTTCGTAACCTTCACGCTTCTCGGCCTCTTCGCATTGGATGCCGCGGCACAGAAATCCGCTGAAAAAAAGAAGAAGCCCGACGGACTCGAGCTCGAGCTTGTTGAAGGCGGCGAGCAGGCCGCCCCGGAAGAGGCGAAGAAGGAAACCCCCTCGAAACCGCTGGGCGAAAAAGAGACCCGGGCCGTCATCGAGCGCCTGGGAAAGAAGGCGCCCGAGGCGAAAGAAGAAAAATTCGCCTTCCCCAGCTCAACCCTGCCGCCGCCGGTGACCGGTACGAAGATCACGTCGGTGTTCCCGCCGCCGCAGAAGGTGCCGGGAATCAAGATTCCCGCGAATCCCGAAATCAAGGTGCTGCGCTACCAGCCGGAAGGAAGCCTGCCCCTGGCCTCTCATCTCAGCGTGACCTTCTCCGAGGCGATGGTGGCGCTGGATACGCATGAGTCCCTCGCCGGCGGAGAGCTGCCGGTCATACTCACGCCCCCGGTCAAAGGGCTCTGGAGATGGGTCGGGACGAAGACCCTGTTCTTCGAGCCCGGGGGGACGAAAGGGAAGACCCGCTTCCCCATGGCTTCCATCTACCAAGTGGAGATTCCCGAGGGGACCAGGAGCGCCGGCGGCGCGGAGCTGAAGAAGAAGATCTCCTGGACCTTCAGCACTCCAGCGCCGACCATCGTCTCCGCCCATCCCCAGGGCGGCCCGAAGCGAATCGACCCGGTGATGGTCCTGGTCTTCGACCAGCGAATCAACCCCGATGCGGTCCTCGAATACATTACCGTCCGGACCGCCGCAAAAAAATATGCGCTCCGACGAGCTACCGAGGCCGAGCTCGGCGCTGATGCGCAGGCAAAGAGAATCTTCTCCGCGGCGGCCGAAGACCGCCGGGTAGCCTTCCTCGCAACTGAGCGTTTTCCGACCTCAGCCACCGTACAGATCCAGGCGGGCAAGGGCCTGCCCTCTCTCGAGGGCCCGCTGAAGACAACCAAGGTGCAGGCTTTTTCCTTCCGCACCTTCGCGCCGCTGAAGGTTACCGAACACCAGTGCTACTGGAATCAACACCAGAAGAAGGACTGCCCGCCCGGGCAGCCGATGCTTATTTACTTCAACAACCGGATCGACGCGAAGGTCTTTGATCCCTCGCAGGTCAAAATCGAACCCGAGCTTGACGGGAAGCAGATCATCATCCAGGTCAACAGCCTCTACATCCGCGGCCGCACCCGACCGCGAACTGCCTATACCGTGACCCTGAAGCCGTCGATCAAGGACATCTTCTCCCAGGAGCTCGGCAAAGAGGTTTCCCTCGCCTTCTCCTACGGCAAGATGCTCGAGAGGCTGTCCTCCAACTCCGGCAGCCTGATGGTGACCGACCCGGCCGGCCCGCCGAAGTTCTCGATCTATACGATCAATCACGACACGGTTCACCTCGATGCCTACCGGGTGAATCCGGACCAGTGGAGCGCCTACAACAACTTCCTGCGGGAGTACCGCAAGAAGAACTCCAAGGCCGTTCCTCCGGGAAAGAAACTCTACTCCGGCGAGGTCGACATCAAGGGCGCCCCCGATGAGCTGACGGAAACGGCCATTGACCTGCGGCCCGTCTTCGAAGAGCTCGGAGGGCAGGTCATCCTCGTCATCCGCAAGAACGAGAAGGCCGAGCTGCGAACGGCGGTCATCGCCTGGGCTCAGCGCGCATCCATCGCTATCGATGCCTTCGTCGATGCCGGCAAGCTCCTGGTCTGGACCAGCGCCCTGGCCGATGGAGCGACCCTTGAAGGGGTAGAGGTAAAGGTCTCCCCTCACGGGCTCTCGGGCCGCTCGAACAAAAACGGGGTGGTAAGCTTCGAACTGCCGAAGAAGAACTCAGGCTCGGGCGTAATCACTGCGAAGAAGGGCGCCGAGCTCGCCTTCCTGCCCGAGACGACCTCCTGGTGGAGCAGACAGAGCAGCTGGCAGGCGCGGCCGCAGCCGGACTCCTACGCCTGGCATGTCTTCGATGACCGCGGCATGTACCGCCCCGGCGAAGAGGTCCGGATCAAGGGCTGGGTCCGCAGGGTCGTCAACTCCCTCGGCGGCGACCTGGAGCCGCTGCCGAAGGGTCTGCGCAGGCTCTCCTACAAGGTTCGCGGCCCGCGCGGCAACGAGCTCGCCAAGGGTGAGCTGAAGCTCAGCGAGCTTGGCGGCTTCAATCTCTCGTTCCGCCTGCCGCTCGAGGTCAATCTCGGCTACGCCAATGTCTCCTTCGCCTTTCTCGGCGTCGCCGGCCGCAGCCCGGGACAACACGGACACGGATTCCAGGTCCAGGAGTTCCGCCGGCCGGAATTCGAGGTGAAGGCCGAAAAGAGCCCCGGACCTCACATCGTCCTCGGCCAGGCGACCGCGACGGTTACGGCCGCCTACTACGCCGGCGGGCCCCTTCCCGATGCCCCGGTAAGTTGGGTCGTTACCCAGACGCCCGCCAGCTACTCCCCGCCCGGTCATGGCGACTTCACCTTCGGAACCTGGGTGCCCTGGTGGCGGTTTGGCGGCCACCGCGGCGGCTTCTTCCCCGGCGGCCGCTCCGCCCCGACAAGCAAGACCTTTACCGGGAAGACCGATGGCCTGGGGCTGCACCGCCTCGGCCTCCACTTCAAGGCTGTCACCCCGCCGCGCCCCACCAGCGTCGAGGCGAGGGCGAGCGTCAGCGATGTGAATCGCCAGACCTGGGCATCCTCAACGACGATCCTGGTACATCCGGCGGACCTCTATGTCGGGCTTCGCAGCGAGAAGACCTTCGTCGATGAAGGAAAGCCGCTGGACCTCGAGGCGATCGTCACCGACATCGATGGCAAGCTCATCGAGGGAAGAGCCTTCGAGCTCCTCTGTATCCGGCAGCGGTGGGTCCAGGAAAAAGGCGCGTGGCTGCAGAAAGAAGAGATTGCCGCCCGGAAAAACATGACCTCGGCGAAGAAGGCCGTCCAGGCGCGCTTCGCGGGGCTGGACGGCGGATCGTATCTGCTGCGCGCCGCCATCTCCGATGAAAAGAAAAGAAAAAACCAGAGCCAGCTGACACTCTGGGTCGCGGGAGAAAAGCGTCCGGAAAACCGCCGACTCGAGCAGGAGGCGGTCACCCTGGTCCCCGACAAGAAGGAGTACAAGGCGGGAGAAACCGCCCGGGTGCTCGCCCAGCTGCCCTTCTCTCCGGCCGAGGCCGTGATCACGCTGCGACGATCGGGAATCGTCGAGACCCGCCGGGTACGGATCGAGAAGGGAACCCACACCATCGAGATCCCTATTCGCGAAGACATGGTCCCCGGGATCTCGGTCCAGGTCGACCTGGTCGGCTCGGCGAAACGTATCGGCCCCGGCGGCAAACCAGATAAAAAATTACCGGCCCGGCCCGCCTACGCCTCCGGACGCCTGGCGCTGAAGGTGCCGCCCTACTCCCGCACCCTTGCGGTCAAGGCGACCCCGGGAGCGGACCGGCTCATACCGGGGGGCGAGACCTTCGTCAAGGTGGAGGTCCACGATGCCAACAACAAACCCGTTAAAGACGCGGAGGTGGCCGTCGTGGTCGTCGACGAGGCGATTCTCGCGCTCACCGGCTACAAGCTCGCCAACCCCCTGCAGAGTTTCTACAGGAACCGGGGTGATGGGGTCCGGGATTACAGGTTCCGCAGCTACGTACAGCTGCGCGAATTCGTTGAGCGGCTGGCGCTGCTGGAGGCGGGACAGGAAACCGCCGAGGTAGAGATGATGGCTGACTCCATGCAACTGGGAGCCCCTGGCGGCAGGGATGGGAGGAGCTCCGCGAAGATGAGCTCCGCGAAGAGGAGCCTGAGGGCAAACGCCGCCTCCTACGGCGCCTCGGACAAAAAGGGCGGTGGCGCTGAAGCCATCTCCATGCGCAGCAACTTCAGCGCCCTGGCGCTCTTCGCCGCGAAGCTCCCCACCGATGCAGATGGAACTGCGCAGGTCAAGCTGAAGCTCCCCGACAGCCTGACACGCTATCGCATCATGGCGGTGGGGGTCGCTGGCTCACGCCAGTTCGGCTCCGGAGAGAGCTCCATCACGGCAGAGCTTCCGCTGATGGTCCGACCCTCCGCCCCCCGCTTCCTGAACTACGGCGACCGTTGCGAGCTGCCGGTGGTCATACAAAACCGTACCGAGAAACCGATCGAGGTCCAGGTGGCGCTGCGCGGCGCCAACATCAAGCTGCTCGACGGAGGCGGCAGGACGGTCACCATCCCCGCCTCTGACCGGGCCGAGGTTCGTTTTCCCGTCGCCGCCGTGCTGCCGGGAACTGCGCGCTTCCAGGTCGTCGCGGTCAGCGGCAAGCTCTCCGACGCCGCCGATATCGAGATCCCCGTCTGGACCCCGGCGACGACCGAGGCCTTCGCCACCTACGGACAGATCGATGGATCCCAGCCCGGCCAGAACGCCGTCGTACAGGCGGTGGCCGCTCCTGCCAACGTGGTGCCGGGCTTCGGCGGCCTTGAGATCACGACCTCCTCAACAGCCCTCCATGCCCTGACCGATGCGTATCTCTACCTGGCCAGGTATCCCTACGGCTGCGCCGAGCAGGTCGCCTCCCGGGTGCTCGCCACCGCGGCGCTTCGCGATGTGCTGGCGGCCTTCAAGGCCGAGGGGCTGCCTGATGCCAAGGAGCTGATCGCCGCGGTGGGCCGGGACATCAAAAGGCTCCAGGGTCTCCAATATCCCGATGGCGGCTTCGGCTGGTGGAACAGGAAGTACCGGTCCAATCCCTACCTCAGCGTTCACGTCATCCACGCCCTCGCCCGGGCGCGCCAGAAAGACTTCACAGTCCCCGAGGTCATGGTCCGCCGCGCCCAGCAATACCTGCTGAACATCGACAAGCACATTCCGAAGGAATACCCAGAGATGTGCAGGACGACGATCAAGGCCTATAGCCTCTATGTATCCAGGGCCCTCTCCGGCAAGAAGGGCCCCGGGAAAAACACCCTCACGACCGCTCGCCTGCTGCTCGGAGACACACCGCAGAAAAAGATGCCGCTGGAGGCTGCCGGATGGCTGCTGACGGTCCTCGCCGGCGATCCGAAATCGCGGGAGCTGCGCGAGGCGACCCTCAAACGCTTCGGCCAGCTGGTTGTCGAGACCGCGTCGACGGCCCAGTTCACAACCTCCTATGCCGATGGCGCGCACCTGCTGCTCCACTCCTCCAGGCGAACCGACGCCATCATCCTCGAGGCGATGATCAACACCAATCCCCAGAGCGACCTGGTGCCCAAGCTGGTCAAGGGGCTGCTGGCCCACCGGGTCAAGGGCCGCTGGGGGAACACCCAGGAAAACGCCTTCGTGCTCCTGAGCCTCGACCGCTACTTCCAGGTCTTCGAGGCAGATGAGCCCTACTTCGTGGCGCGCGCCTGGCTCGGGAAGAACTTCGCGGGCCAGCATGAATTCGAAGGCCGCAATACCGACCACCATCACATCTCGATTCCGATGACCCACCTGGACAAGAAGAAGAGCCTTGTCCTCAGCAAGGAGGGAAAGGGCCGGCTCTACTACCGCCTCGGGCTTCGTTACGCCCCGGCGAAGCTCGAGCTCGAGCCGAGCGATCATGGCTTCACCATTCAGCGGCGCTACGAAGCGATCGATGACCCCGGCGACGTCCAACGCGAGAAGGATGGCTCCTGGAAAATCAAGCTCGGCGCAAAGGTCCGCGCGGTGGTCACGATGGTCGCTCCCGCGCGCCGCTACCACGTGGCCCTCACCGACCCGCTCCCTGCCGGACTCGAACCCCTCAACCCGGCCCTGGCGGTCACAGGCGGCCAGCCCACGCCTCCCCCTGGCGGAATCACACCCCGGCGCGGCGGCTTAGGAGTGCGCGGGTGGTGGCGGGGAACCTGGTACCAGCATCAGAACCTGCGTGACGACAGGGCAGAGGCCTTCTCCTCGCTGGTCTGGGCAGGCGTGCACTCCTATTCCTACGTCGCCCGGGCTACCACCCCCGGCACCTTTGTCGTGCCGCCGGCGAAAGCCGAGGAGATGTACCAGCCGGAAACCTTCGGCCGCAGCTCGAGCTCGAAGGTTGTCGTCGAGTAGCGCGGGTCCGCGCGACCCTATTTCTTCGGCCAGTCGAGATGCCTGTGAAGGAAATCGAAGGTGCCCTTGCCGTTGATGGTATGCGGGCCTACGAACCACTCGATCTCACAGCGATCGCCAATCCCCAGCCGAGCCGCGTAGGCGAACCGAACCTTCGCAAATTCGTAAGCTACCGTTTCATCGGGGGCTACGCCGTCGAAATGCCCCCGCTCGACCATGAACGGGCGCGGCGCGATCAGGCGCGCCATCTCGGCGTAGTTGAAGGTGCTGCCGAGGTCGAACTCGAAGATCTCGTACTCCCCGGTCCAGACATAGCTGTAGCGGCTTCGGGTGGAGGCGTTCTTCCACACCCACTCGTTAAAGTCCGCTGAACAGATCGACAGGCAGTACTCCTTCACCAGCGGAGGGACCCGCATCGCCGTCTTGCCGCCGTAGGAGAGCCCGTAGAAGGCGATTCGTTTCGGATCGACGAAGGGCTGGGTCTCCAGCCAGTCAACGATCTGCTGATGCTGCGGCACGATGATCGAGAAGAGGGTCTTCTTGACCGGATTAGCCTTGCGCTGGAGGGTGCGAAACCGGTCCTGGCCAATGTAGAGGTTCTGGGGCGCGAAGGTGATGAAGCCGCGATCGGCCAGCGAGGCCGCGAAGGCCTTGTAGGGACCGAAATCCCTCTGGCCGATTACGGACTGGGGACGCCCCTCGAGCCCGTGCTGGCAGACCACCACCGGACGGCGTTCACCGGGACGCAGGTCCTTGGGCAATAAGAGCAGGCCGTAGGCGACCACCCCCTCGAAGACATCGAGAACAACCTCGTAGCCCGTCCAGTTCGCGCCCTCGTGGCTCTTGCGGCTCCTCGCGTTGAAAGGCTGGAGCTTGTAATCACAGCGGCCGATCACCTCATCGTAGAAAAACTCCCGGTAGGGCTCGATGGTCTGTGCATATTTCTCCAGTGAGCTGTAGTCAACCTTCCTGAAAAATTCGTTGCGAACATAGGGGCTCTCGCGGAGGAGCCACTGGTTGTGACGGTCGATCTCGTGCATCTGCCGCGCATGACGACCGGCCACATCGACAGCCGCCCGCGAGCTCGCCCCGCCGGCATCGGCTGCAAGCTCCAGGCCCGGATGAAGCTGCCCAAGGAACGACTCCAGGGCCGGGGCGGAGCCGAAGGGGCCGGTGCCATCTCCGCTGAGAACCAGCTTTGATCCACGGGGTGACTCGAGCCCTTCTACGAGCCTGCCTGCCCGCGCAAACTCCCGGCGAACACGGGCGAGCGCCGGGGTCTCAAGCTTCCCGGGGCCGCCGCCGGTTCCCGGTGGAACGACAACCTGTGGGCCGCGAGCGGCCTCGACCGTCAGGCCGCGGGGCGCGACCATCGCAGCCAGCTCGGCATCGCCAAATTGTTCGAGCAATCCGAAGACATTTCGATCGATCGGCTCCTGCCAGATCCCCTCCCTCTCATCAAAGCTGCCGCTGACGCAGACCGCGTCGATGCGGGTGTCGAGAGCCCCTGCAAAGAGAGCAAGGAAGCCCCCCTCCCCCCAACCGATCACGCCGATGGAGGGATCCTTCTCTCCCGAATCCTTGACGATCCAGTCGACTGCCGCCAGCACCTTCTGGACCTCGTAGCCGGCAAGGTGACGCCCCATCTCAAACGCCGACCGGTAGAGAAACTCCCGGTTGGTCAGGCGGCGGCGGGAGATGTCCCGGTTGATGATGGTCGGTATGAGAACGACGCAGCCGCTTTCCGCCAGGCGGCGGGCGAATTGCGACCCGGCCTCTATTCCCTCGCTGAGGCCCGCAATCATCTCAGGCGTCTGCCCGGCATCCGGAATAGCGATGATGTGCCCGACCGCGGGCCCTCCGGCAGGGACCAGGAGCAGCCCCTCTCCGTGTACATCCCCGAAGGCGGGCCACCGCACCGCGAAGGCCTCAAAGGTCTTTCCCTTGCCCGCCAGCGCCGGCCGTACCGTGCTCGCGATCAGCTCCGGCCCATCAAACGGTACCCGGGAATCACGAACCCCCAGGATATGCGCCAGGCGGGTGCGGTTGGCTGAAATAGAGGCGTTGTATTTTTCAGCCGAGCTCTTGTCGCGATTCCAGAATCTCCCGCGACGTTGAACCGACCTGGCCAGCTCGCCCAGGAGAAATCGATCCGCGCCGGCAACCACGTGAGCGGCCATATCGCCCGCCATCTTTAGGGCGCGGGTACCGGCAAGCGGCGAATAATCGGGCTCTTTGCCGAAGGCTTGTCCGGCACCGCGGAGGAAACGGGCCGCCACGGCGCTGTCTTGAGCCCCGGCCTTGTCTCGCGGCCATTTCGAGAAGGCGGGGTCGTCATCGGTACGAAACTCCCAATGGCCATTGAGTGCGAGACTCCCGGCCTCCCCTCCCAGCGACAAGGGCCCAGAGGTGATGCCCCCGCCTCCCCCACCATCCCATACGCGCACAGCGATGAGATTGTAGTCGCCATAGTTCACCTGCGAAGGCGAAACAACATAGCGCCTTTCGATTGCCGAGGCCGTCCGGTAGGGCTTCAGAGACCCCAGCCCCCCGATTCGGATGCCGTTGAAATAGGTCTCATCGCAATCATCGATCCGGCCAAGGCTCAACGACAGGGCGCCGCCTTTCCAGCCCGCGGGCACCTTCACAAAACAACGATACCAGGCGTAGCCATCATGGTTCTTGATGGTTCCGCCGTACTCGGCTTCCCAGAAGCCCGGAACGCGAAGCCGCCCCCAGCCGGCCTCCGCCGATGAAGATGACGCGATCAACAGACCGGACAGCAGGGCTGTAATCAGGCAAGCTCTCATTGGTAGCTCCTCGAGGTTGTGTTTCAGTTGGAGCGCTTATCTTACCAAGGCGCCACAGCAGAAAGCACTCCGAGAGAAACTTATCAACGGCAAGCGGAAATGAAGACACAGCTCCGCCGTCCCGCCCCAGGCGGACAACTCTTCGCAATGAGCTCTGCCAACCGGCCTCGAAAGGGGACCGGTCTATTCGATATTGGCCCCGAAGGCATCGTCGCTGGCGCCGGCATCGTCGTCGTCGCCAGAATCGTCGCCGCCTCCGGCATCTCCATCGTCGCCAGAATCATCGTCGCCGCCGCCAGCATCATCGCCATCGCCATCGCCAGCATCGTCGCCGTCGCCAGAATCGTCGTCGCCGCCAAGGTCAGCGCCGAAATCGTCGCCGCCAGAATCGTCGCCGTCGCCAGAATCGTCGCCATCGCCAGCATCGTCGCCGTCGCCAGAATCGTCGTC
>CAUZHA010000027.1:0-42482 GCA_963579555.1 Planctomycetes bacterium UBA1146 | reverse complement strand
GTTGACGTAGTCGACGATGTAGGGCAACCGAATGTCGGTGATCTCGGTCTCGAGATCCTCTGCCGCCAGATCGAGCTCTCCCCCCCCCTCTCCCAGCAGGATATTCTGTAGCGGAAGCTCTCCCTGTCGTTCCTCGAAGCGGAGGCGGGTGGTCCCCGAACGCTCGGCCCTGACCGTGTACCGGAGCTTTCCCAGTTCGGTCTCCACCCCGGCCGGAAGCCCCAGAGGGCCCTGCCCATCGGTGTCACAGACGAAAACACAGGAGATTGTTCCAGCCGCATCATCTACCGAAAGCCGCCACCAGTCGAATTCGGCCTCCGTACCCGGCTCGAAAAAATCAAAATGCTCGATCGAATAGCCGAGGGCGAGGCTGCCGGCCAGGACCGGAACATCACCGCGGCAATAGATCCCCAGGACTCCCTGGCCATCAAGATTCGGCGGCGGTTCCATTTCTACACGGACGGTCGCGGCTCCCTCGATAAGGGGAAGAGTCGGGGCCGAGACCTCGTTGTCTCTCACATCCATCAGCTCGGCGCTGAAAAACAGTGACCTGTCAAGCCGGGAGCGGTTGTAGAGTTCGAGAGCCAGTATGTTTTCACCCGGCCGCAGCGACTCCCGGCAAAGAAAAACATCCTCAGCGATTCCGCCGCGGTGATAGCGAGCGTAGGAGGAGTCCGCAATGGCGAAGCCCGGATCTCCAAGCCCCCTGCGAGCCACCTCCAGGCCGTTGATAGAGGCGACGAATCCATCGTTGTAATCGATTCTCAAAAGAAGCGCGCTCACCGCGGCCGGGTCTGAAATATCGAACCTGTGCCTGGCGTAGAAGACTCGCCGCTGGTTCAGAATCATGTCGAGCTCGGTCGAGACCGTCGCCGAGCCGAACCCGATCCCCGACTGCCCCTCTTGCCAGGACGCGTCATCGAATGTTTCCCGGCTCCAGCCGTCCGCGGGAGCATCGAGGGAATACCAATACCTCCAGGAAGCTCCGGCTGGCACCAGGGTAGCCGACCTCTGCAGCCCGCAGTCAAGCTCATCGGGGGTCGGATCGCCCCCCGGGATGGCATAGGGCGGCGCGGGAGCGATGCCATCCGCCAACGCCAGCGCAAAGGCGTCGAAATCCTGCAGATCAAGAAGCCCGTTATCATTGAAATCCGCCGCATCCGGACACGGCAGGGCAAGACCCTCCCGGTGAACCCTCAAAAGAGTCAGCGCATCCTTCAGGTCAACCTCGCCTCCCTTGGGGCCATCTTCAACCAGGTCTCCGCGAATAAAGCTTCCTGCCAGAACCGGCGGATTTTCCTCGACGCAGAAGGGTTGCTCCCGCAGCAGGCTGGTCTGGTGAATCGGAGCAGGGTTGCCTTCGTTGGAGGTGAAGAAATCCCGGTCATCCAGGTCAAAGCAGATCGACTCGCTCTTGGGCTCGGCCGCGCCTGCATTGGGAAGCACAATCCGCGGCTGGGTAAAGATCCTCTCGAAAGGAGCCCCCTCCGGGAGTCGATATTCCTGGACCGCGGGAAAGGTCCGCACCAGCATACGACGGCCGTCACGGGTAAGATCGGCGGCTGTCACCAGGCCTCCAATATTCATGGTGGCGATAAGAACGAGCGTCTGTACGGCACCCCCCGGGGTGCTGCTGGGAAAACGGTATACGCCGGCCGGGCCATTGACCTTGGTGATGATATAGAGAGTCCCCGTGGCGGGATGAACAATCAGGGACTCGTTATTGTAGGTTCCGGTGGGATAGCGAAAACGAATCGCCTCCGACCTCTCCGCGACCAGGCTCTGGTTGAGGTTGACTGACGGCAGGGAGGGCTCGGGCAGACGCCAGATCACCAGCTCGTTTCGATTGAGCGCGTTGTTCCCTGTATCGGCGATGAAGAGATAGGCGCGAGCAGGGTCGGGGCCGGGACCGGTGGCGATATCCTCGTAGTCGGTGTTGGAGGCGCCGGGCAGCACAACCTCAGCCACCAGGGCCCCATCTTTGCGGACCGCGAACAAACGCGCCGTGTCCTTCGAGTCATTGTGAACCCAGAAATAGTCCCGGCGCCCGGTGATGGGAACCATCCCCGAAACTTCATCAATCCTTAAATCGCTGATCGTTCCAACGCGGACCGGCCGTGAATACTCCTGCGCCGCTACACTCCCCTGGCGCCAGGATGCGAACCATACCAGCAACAAGCAGGAGAGGCGAACGAAACGAAAAATACACCTGGAACAGGCGACTGGAAACACCATCTCTATCCCTCCATCAACCCCAAGTATGCCCGGATTTCAGGCAGGTTCACCTGATTTCCCAGACGGGTTCCCAGGTAATCCGCCACCCGAGGCCGTCAGCCGCAGCTGGTATAGACCTCGCAGCCCTGGTCCCCGGGACCTCCCTCCGCATCGGAGTCCGTCCCGCAGGCCTCCCCCCCGGGCGCGGGAGGCGCCTGGCCTCCCAGGAAGAGATAGGACAATACGAAGATCCCATCAGTAATGTCGAGGGAGCCGTCATTGTTGGCATCCCCTGCCTCCCTGCAGGCCGGCAGGTCGCCGCCAAGAAAGAGCGCGCCGAACAACCGCAGGCTGTCGGATATTCCAAGCTGACCGTCATCATTGGCATCTCCGCGCCGGAAGGCGGGCCGGGAGGTGGAAGCCGTAACAACCACCTCGATGCTGGCGGTATTGTTGTCGTCATCGATTTCCTCTGTCGAAGAGCTCACCCGCGCGACCACCACGTAGGTCCCGGAGGCGGCATTCGGGCTGACCTCGACGGGAAAGAAAAGGTTCGAGCCGAAATTGGGCTGCAGGTCCTCGATCAGGAAACACGACACTCCGCCAGGGTTCACACCGCATTCATCTCCCGGAATGTCGCCCGTCATCCCCTCGGGGAGCAGAAGCTCAATCCGCACATCAGCGGCGTCCCTGGATCCCAGGTTGAAGGCCGCAACCGTATAGGAGAGGCTCCCGCCGACCGCCACCGACTCTTCCGAAGCCTCGATGGTAACTCCGAGGTCAGGAGCGGGAAATGAATCGGACTCACCGGGGTTGCTGGGGAAATCTCCGCCGAGCACCGGCTCTCCCTCGGTCCAGTCGCAGCCTGCCCCGAGCTCCTGTCCGTTGGTGTAGCCGTCCCCGTCGGAGTCCAGCTCACAGATGGCCTGCCAGTCGACATTCCCATTGACCAGGGTCCTGTCGACATCCAATCCAAAGGCGTTACGCGGGCCTCCGCCAAAACCTTCGTGACAGGAGGTGCAGCCCATCTCGAAACCGTTAGGAAGCTGCGCCACCCGGAAGCTGCGCGCGCTGGCGACCGGCGAGGCGTCCAGGAGGATCAGGAAAACAAAGACTCCCGGGTAAAGATGACACGGCATCTGCAGACTCCTCAGCTAAAACGGGTAATCATTCGCCGCGCTCCGCCAGGGCGGCTTCCTGTGTGAAAACCTGGGCCGCGAGCTGCCCCCCAGATAAACACTACCCCTATCTTATAGCCTGCCAGGAGCGCCCCGAACCGTTTTTGATAAAAGAACCGTTTTTGATAAATCAGTCTTCCTCAGCCGGATGAACCAGGTCGATCCACCAGCCGAGATCCCGCGAATACTCAGCCGAGAGGTCGTGTTTCACCAGCTGGCGGTGAAAGCTCGCGGCGCCGAGCTTGCCCAGGTCGGCCGCCTCGGCATCGGAAAACCTCTCTGTTGGATCAATCGCTATCATCTTCGTACAGAGCTCGAGAAGATCGAGACGAAGGTCGAGATGGTCGTAGCGAGGTATATACTCAACCAGCTCATCAGGTAAACGCAGCTTCTTCTCGAGGAGTTGATCAAGGGTCTTGCATTCCTTGAACAGCAGCTTGCCCGTCAACATCTCAATCAGCACATAGCCGAGGCTGGCAATGTCGGAGCGATAGCGCACATCCCTCTCCCTGATCAGCTCCGGAGCCATGTAATAGGGCGTACCGCGAATCTCCGCCTGCTGATCGACCTGGCGCTCGCAGGACGAGTCCATGTCGATCAGCTTCTTCGTACCCGTCCGCTTGATCATGATGTTCGCAGGCTTCAGATCGCTATGGATGATCTCGTGATGATGAAGGGAAGACAGCCCGGCGAGACAGCCTCGCAGAATATCTACGGCGACCGCGGGTCTCAGCATGCAGTGATCCTCCCCGGGGGAGACCAGGATATCGTTCAGACGCTCCCAATCCGCTTTTGTGACCCGCGCCCGGGATGCCCTGTAGAGCTTTGTGTCGAGGAGCTGGCGAAGGTCCAATCCATCGACCCATTCCATGACCATGACCCGGGTGTCCTCCAGTGCGACAAAGTCACGAATGTTCACCAGGTTGTCCTGCTGGATTTCGCTGATCTTCTGGCCCTGGTGGGCGATGCGCTCCATCTCCTTTAAATGGCTGGCCTCCGGCATCGACTCATCCCGGGCATAGAGCTTGATGGCGACCTTGGTCGAGTAACCATCGACTCCCTCTCTGAGCGCCAGGTACACGACCCCCTGGCCGCCGCTACCCAGCTTCCGCAGGATGCGGTAGCGAGCATTCCAGCTCATCTCCTCACTGGGCTCGGCAACCCTGGCAGGAGCCGCCTGCCTCTCCAGGGCACCGTGATAGGACAACATCAGGGTGCGCGCGTCAGGATCAAATTCCTGCCGGCCGACCTCTCGGTTTGTATCGTCGGAAGACGGTGAAGACGAGGACATGCGTTACCTGGACCAATGAACAACTATCAAGAGAGAACAGTATAGGACTGGCCCCGGCCCTTCGCCATTCCACTTTGCCCGCCGGCACTCTACAATACCCCATCGAACGCGGACGCTCCCACGCAGGATGGGGAGCCCCTTCAGCAGGCGACAAGGAGACTTCCAGACCATGGCTTTCAAATACGCTCTCTGCAGCGAGGTTTTCAGCACGCCGCTGAGCGAGACCATAACCCAGATCGCTATGGCGGGCTTTGACGGCATTGAGATCGCTCCCTTCAACGCCGCCGACTCGGTCGAGGAGGTCAGCGCGGACCAGCGCTCTGAGCTCCGCAGGCAGGCCGAGGGCGCCGGCCTCGAGATTGTCGGCCTGCACTGGCTCCTGGTCTCGCCGCCGGGACTACACCTGACCACCGAAGACTCGTCCATCCGCGACCACACCACCGGCTATCTACAGGCCCTGGCGCGATTCTGCAGCGATCTCGGAGGCAAGGTCATGATCTTCGGCTCGCCCAGGCAGAGGAATCTCGGAGATGGAGAAGACCCGCGGAGCGGCTTTGACCGGGCCGCCGAAGCGCTGAAAGAGGTCGGCCAGACCTGTGAAGACCTTGGGGTCCAGCTGCTGCTGGAGGCCCTCAGCCCAGCCGAGACCAACTTTCTGCAGACCATCGAGCAGGTGCTCGAGCTGCGGGATGCCATCGACAGCTCCGGAATCGGCTATATGCTCGATTGCAAAGCCATGTCCTCGATGCCCGAAGGTATCGAGGGGACCATCCTTCGGCACGGAAAAGACGCGGGTCACTTTCACGCGAACGAACCCGATGGAAAGGGACCGGGAATGGGTGGCCTCGACTTCGCCCCGATCCTCTCCTCTCTCGCGGAAAGCGGCTATGACGGCTGGGTCTCAACCGAGCCCTTTGACTACAAGCCCGACCCCGCGACGGTTGCAGCCACCGCTCTTCAAACCCTTCGCAAGGCGGCCGGAGCTGAATGATCCGGGTACGGAAAAAAGATAATACGGGCAGGCGGCCGAGAGCGCTGAAGAGGGCTCTCCTGCAGATGTTCCTGGCCTGCACCATCGCCTGCGAGAGGCCAGCCCATTGCGAAGAGAAGAAGGGTGGCGCCGACTGGAGCGCTGTCGCTCGCTCCATCACAATCCATCGGGATTCCTGGGGCGTGCCTCACATCTACGGGCCGACCGATGCGAGCGTGGTCTTCGGACACCTCTACGCCCAGGCGGAGGACAACTTCTGGCAGATCGAAGAAAACTTCATCCTCGCCACCGGGCGCGCTGCCGAGGTGCATGGAGAGGAGGCGCTGCCGGGGGACATCCTGGTGCGAGCTCTCGAGGTAGAGCGCCTCTCGATGGAGGAATATGAACGCTCCGCTCCCCGCCTGCGGGTGCTCTGCGATGCTTTCGCCGCGGGACTCAATTACTTCCTCGAGAAGAACCCGGGTGTCAAGCCAAGGCTGCTGAAACGCTTCCAACCCTGGCACGTCTTCGCCTTCTGCCGCTATGGACTCTATGTACAATTCGTACTGCGCAGAGAGGGAATCAGCGGCCGCAACGTCCAGGGAACTCTGAAAGAGTTGCCCCCTGAACACAGCCAGGGGTCGAATATGTGGGCGATCGCTCCCTCGAAAACCGAATCGGGCCACGCCCTCCTCTTCATCAACCCCCACCAGCCCTACTTCGGACCGGGTCAATTCTACGAGGGACACCTTCACAGCGAAGAGGGCCTGAACATGTCAGGGGCTGCCTTCTTCGGCTCTCTTGTACCGACCCTTGGACACAATGAGAAGCTCGGCTGGAGCCACACGGTCAATTATCCCGATATTGCCGATCTCTACGTGGAGACCTTCGACGACCCCCAGGACCCGCTGGCCTACCGCTGGGGCAAAGAACGCCGCCGGGCTGAACAGTGGAGCGAAACACTCAAAATTCTCGGTCCGGATGGTACCAGGGAGAAGCTCTACCAGTTCCGCAAAACCCATCATGGACCCATCGTCGGAACTCATAAGGGAAAGCCCGTCAGTCTCAGGCTCTCCCGGTTCGTGAAGGGCGGACAGATCGCCCAGTGGTACGCGATGAGCCGGGCGGGATCTCTCGATGAGTTCAGGAAAGCCATCGAGCCGCTCGCCATCCCGATGTTCAATATCATGTACGCCGATCGTGAAGGGAATATTTTCTACGTCTACAACGCAGCCGTCCCCCGAAGAGCTCCCGAGCTCAACTGGAACGAGCCCGTCGACGGCAGCGACCCCGGAACCGAGTGGCGCGGCTACCACCCCCTCGCTGAGCTGCCCCAGCTCCTCAATCCCCCCAGCGGATTCCTGCAGAACTGCAACCAGACCCCCTTCACCACGACCATTGGAGACAACCCCCGGCCCGGCGATTTCCCCCCCTATATGGTGACCGAGAAGGACAATCCCCGGGCGAAAATCTCCCGGCGGCTGCTCTCTCGCAAAGAAAAATTCACCTTCGATTCCCTCTGCGAGGCGGGCTTCGACACCACGGTGCTGCTTGCCGAGGAACAGATACCGGGAATCGTCAGGGCCTGGGAGCTGGCAAGAAGAAGCGACAGGAGGCTGGCCAAAAAGCTGGAGGGAGCGGTCGCTGAGCTGAAGAAATGGGATCGTGTCGCGCGGGTTGATTCCACCGAGATGACGCTCTTCGCCGTCTGGGCCGAGCTCGGCAAGTTCAAGCTCAACCCGCGCAAAGACCCGCGCACAGCGCTGCGCAACCTGGCCCGGGCAATGGCCGGGCTGCGGTGGCATTTCGGCACCTGGCATGTCCCCTGGGGCGAGCTCAACCGGCTGCAGCGAATTCCGCCGGCCGGGGAGCCGGGCTTCAGTGATTCCGCCCCCAGCCTGCCCATCGCCGGAGGGCCCGGCTGGCTGGGCATGGTCTTCAATTTTTACGCCCGCCGGGTTGATGGACAAAAGAAGCGTTACGGAGTCGCTGGCCACTCCTATGTGAGTGTCGTCAACTTTGGCCCGGCCGCAAGGGCTCGCTCCATCCTCGTCTTCGGTCAAAGCGCCGACCCGGACTCGCCGCACCACCTCGACCAGGCGAAGCTGTTCGCCCGCAAAAAGTTCAAGCCCGCCCTCTTCTCACGCGAAGAGATCGAGAAAAACTCTCTGCGGGTGTACCATCCGGGTGAAGAGGCCGGAAATACCGGTCGCCAGGACGATAAGACCGGGGGAAAACGATGAAGACGTGCTATCCGACAGCAGGTATCCGCGCACCAGCCGCAGGTCGCCTGGCCCTCGGCCTGTTCATCCTCCAGGCTCTCTTCCTCGCGCCGGGATGGGCTGCCGGCGCCCAGGATGCCGGGCTCGGCGAGACGGAGCTCGAAAAGCGGCGCAAGGCGCTCGACACCTGGGTCTTCGAGCCGGTCTCGCTGGAAAATTCCGCCTATGTGTTTCACATGGACAGGCATACCTCGAGCTTCCGATTGAGTGTCCGCAGATCGAATGTCGGGTATTACTCCTCCTGGAACCGTAAGGGCTTCTGCTCCATCCTGCTGAAAAACGGCGAGACCGTACCTGTCGACAAGGTTGAGAACCTGAATGCGAGCTCGGATCGAATTCGCTTCCGTGCGGGATCGAGCAGCCGCGAGCTGCCGCCCATCTGGCTCGAGTGGCGTAAGATCAGGGACGGAAACCAGCTTTCACTCGCCTTTGATGTCCCCGAGGAAAGCCGAGCGCGGGTCTCCGGGCTGCGCCTGCTGGACAGGTCTCTCTGGGTCAGCGATTCCGACAACGGAGAGCTCCTCCTGCCGCGCGGAGTCGGGGAGCTCCATCGCGCCACGGAAGCCGGCCCGCTCGAGATCAGGCTGGACCGGCCCCTGGCACCCGGCAACGAGACCTCTGGAAGTGCCTACTCCCTGCCGGTCATCGGACTCAGCCGTCTCGCCGGGGCGCTGGCCTTCTGCTGGAGCGATCCGGAGGCCGCACTCACCATCAAGCGTGAGGCGGTGGCGGATGAAAAATTTCCGGGCAGGCGAGGCATCTTCACCAGCGCTGATTTCAGCGGCCACTCGGGCGAGCTGACCTTCCTTGTCCCGACAGAGATCAACATGGAGATCATGGAGACCGCGAGGGTCTACGCCCATTGGGTGCAGGGCAGCAGGAACCTCGACTCCCTGCGATTCAAGACCGCGAAAAGAGAGGACCTCAGGACGTTTATCGGCGCGGCCATGTGGCGCCCCTCGATGACGGCTGACGCCAGGGGGCCCCTGGCCAGCCGGAAGGTCCGCTACGACTTCAAGCAGCTTGCCGCGATCTCCGGCCATTGGAAAGAAACCCTTGGCATCGACCACGCCCTGGTGATCCCGGAGGACTGGCTGGCGACAGGAGCGGGAGAGGACGGGCGGCTCACGCGCTGGAACGCGGCGGGAGAATGCGGGGGCAACTCGGAGCTGTCAAAGGCCGCCGAAGCGATTCGGTCCAGGGGACATCTCTTCGGCCTGGGGGTAGATCTCGATCAGCTCTACAACCCGCCGCCCGAAAAGATCCTCAACCGCTCGGAAGCCTGGGGCGCCGCCGCCGATGTGGTCAGAACGACCGACAGCTTCAACAACCTGGCTGCGATCTGCGACCCCCAATTACTTTTCATCAACGAGACAGGAGGCCTGGATCCCGGCCGGCAGGACTGGGGCCTGCTGCTTGCAAGCAGGGCTGACCTGCTGAGCGAGGCGGAAAAGATCTTCGGTCTCGTGGGGATTTCGCACGCTCTTCCAGCCGACCTTCACACCGTCTCTCTCTTCGACAGGACCCTGCGGTCAAAGCTTACCGCTGCCTCCTCACCGACCGTCTTCCCGCTGGTCCCGGCAATCTACGGACACGTGGCGAGACTTGGCTTCGGCGGGGCTGACGCCCTGGGCCCCTCCGACGCGGCCGGGTTCCTCTGCTGCCTGCTCTACGGCCAGCCGCCCGTCTACGCGCTTCCCCCGGGCCTGTATTTCGAATCGCCCGAGCAACCAGCTCCCAGCGGCAGCGGCGAAGCGGCCTCCTCGTGCTTCGCCCGGGAGGCCGGCTGGACGGCCGGGAAAAAACTCGGGGCCCACGACCTCTTCATCAAGAACACCTACGAGGTCTCCACCTGGCTCTCGCGGCTGTGCGCGCGCAACCGCCTGACGAGCCATCGATTCCTGACGGCCGATGGCTCGGTCCAGGAGAGCTTCTTCAGCGCCGACCTCCGGGTCCTGGTCAATTTCGGCAAGGCGCCCTACGAAGACAAGGAGGCAAAGGTTGTGCTGCCGCAATACGGATTCCTGGTGCGCCACCCCTTCTTTCTCGCCTTCCACGCGCTGGAGGCCGAGGGCCTCACCTACGACAGTCCCGCCTTTTTCACCGTTCGCTCGCTCGAGGGGAAGATGTATCTGCGGGCGGAGCAGGTCCGGATCTACCAGGGAATGGCCCCCGGGAAGATCAGCCTCGGCGGGCGGGTATTCGAGGTGGACCGGGAGCTGAAAACGAAGGTCTGGTAGACCGCGCCTTTCTGAGGGTACTCCTGAGCTCATGAATACAGCCCGCCTGAGAATATACGCCGCGGCCTTCTGCATGGATGCCACCGCCTATGGCGCCTTCCTGCTGCTTCCGATTAAGGCCCTGAAGAGCTTCGATGCGGACCCGTTGGAGCTGGGCCTGATTGGAACCACCATCAACGCGACCTATACGATCGTCTGCATCCTTACAGGACGCCTGAGTGACCGGGTCGGATCCCGCTCGCTCTACCTGCCGGGAGTGGCCCTTGTTTTCGCCGCGGCTCTTCCAATCGTCTATTTCAGCGACAGCCTCGCGGACCTCTACCTGGCGGCGCCTGTACTCGGGATTGGCCTGGGCTTCTACTGGGCCCCGCTCGAGCGCGAGATGGGAGAGGCCAGCGAGCCGCGCAACCTCTGGAAGACAGCGGGAACCTTCAATTGCGTGTGGGCGACGGGAATCTGCATGGGCTGCCTGCTTGGCCCCGGGCTCTACGACCAGCTCGGCTTCAAGGCCGGCGTGATCCTCCTGCTCGCGCTCAGCGGCTCAGCGCTCGCGCTGCTGGCCCCGCCGCTGCGAATAGAGCCCCGGGGTAAAGCCGATGAGCTGAAACCCACCAAGGCGGCGCCAAACAGCGCCCACCTTCTGCTGGTGGCGTGGGTGGCCAATTTTTCGGCCTACTTCGCCTTCAGCGGAATCACCTACCAGCTGCCCTACCTCGGCGAAAAACACCTGGGAATTGACGTAGCGATGATCGGCCTGCTGGCCTTCAGCATCAACCTTGCACGGTTCGGCGGTTTCTTCACCCTGCGCCGGCTCAACGGCTGGAATCATTCGCCGGCGTGGCTTTTTTCCGTCCAGCTCGTGGCCGCCGCCGCGCTTCTCACGCTCAGCGAGGTAGACAACCCTGCCTATTATTTTACCCTCCTGCCGTTGCTTGGAATCTTCAGCTCACTATCCTACTCGCTGAGCTTCTACTACGGCCTCACTGCCTCCGTGCGCGCAGGCAGAAACAGCGGGCTCCACGAGGCCGTACTGTCCCTTGGGCTGATGCTCGGCCCCCTGGCCTGCGGCGCCGCGGCGAAGCTCCTGCCGAACTGGCCCGCCGTCGCCCTCGCCGTTGCCGGTGCGGCGCTCCTGCTGGCGCTGATCGCCGAGCTCATCATCATGAAAATATACCGGGGCAGAAATGAGACGGGCTGTTAGGATAGAATGGTCCGGACTGGCCTATAGCGAATCGTTTCAGATGATGCAAGCTCTCCTCCGTCTCTCAATCATTGCCGCCCTTCTCCCGCCGCTCCTGCTTTGCGGTTGCGGGTCCATCGCGGACCTCCCCGGAGAATTCGACCGGGCGAACGGTCCCGGCAAGAACGCTGAGCAGCAACGAAACGCGGCCCGCCTCTCACGTGAAGACCTCGAGGAAAAAGAGCAGAAGCGTTTTAAAGACGGCGACCACGCAATCAGGATCAACCGAACCCTCATCTATCCCTGCCGATGGCTGCGAGCGGAAGATCTCGCGCTGACTCTTCGACCCCTGCTCGAGACCCGCTACGGGAGCGGGGTGCGTATCGTCCCGCACGCCGTCACCAACCAGCTGCTCATCTACGTTCCACCCTTCCATGATCAGGAACGCGTCACCAGGCGGGCTGTACCCGCCGCAAGCACACGCAGGTCAAGAAGCACCGGCCGTGGCGCTTCCGGAGGAACGACGGTCCGCCGCTCCGGAGGCTAATCGACCCCGAGATTCGCTCTCCAGGCTCGCACACGCTCCGATGGCTTCCAGCCTGGAGCCTGCTCAGCAAGAAAGCTGGCGAGGCCGGAGTAAAAAGCGTTGGTCCTGCTCCTGACGAGAAAATCGGAAAAGCTCGGAATAGCCTGGCCGTTGTAATAGCTCTTGAGCAGGACGATCGAACCGGAGCCCGCTGGAAGTACGGCGTACTGACCGGTGGCCAGGCGCACAGGCGTATAGGAATCCGTCGGCTGGCAGGACTTGACGAGACGATAGATAAAATAGAGACCATCCCCTTCGCGCCGAAGCTCGTTGATAAACCAGATGTCCGTCCCCTCCCTCAGCAGCCCGGGCTCCCAGATCTCATGACTGAGAACCTGGTTGGGCTTCAGCTTCGGCGGTTCAGCAAGGCAACCTCCAGGCGAGCCTTCGCCGGGGAAGTGATGTTCCATGCGGTCCATTGAATCGTTGGGAATCTGGGTCTTGAAGTCCGAACACATGAGGTAAACAAGCAGGTCCAGGGGCTTGACCCCGGGGACGGAAAACAGGGCCCGGGCCTCGACAATCTGTCCCTCGTCCACCTTGCGGCGCTCAACGCTCTCAGGGCCAAGCGACCCCTGCCAGGCTCCCTCGGTGATTGGCGCGCGGAGGACCTCGGTCGTAAAACTGTTCCTCGTCACCGCCGCGAGCTCCAGGCCGGAAAGCTCGGAACGGAGACCGGCAAACCGCGCTCGGAACCAGTCGCCGCGGGCGCGGAGATAGGGTTCGGAAAAATCGAGAATCGGTCCGGTAACCAGGAGAGGAGCGGCCCGGGGAACGGCCGGCTCCGAGACACCGGTTACCTTCCCGGTATTCGCCGGGGGGGCAACGCGACCATCTTCCAGCAGCGCCGTGAGTCCAAGCACCAGGAGAAGAACCGCAAGACCTACCAGATTTACGATGATTATCCAACGTAACAAAGAATCAGCTCCGCTTCAGCAGGGAAGCTCCTATCCCCTGGCCTTCTGCTTGGCGAGTTGAGCGCCACACCAGACGCGAACCTTCTCAGCCTGCTCCTTACGAGCGGCGCCATCCGCGTCCGCGCTGAAGGGCGGAGGGAAGTCGACAAAGTAGGCCTTGATGTAACCGTAGGCGGCCTTGCGAATGCCCTCTTCCTCGTTGTCAAGATCGGCGAGAAGAAGGGGCAGCCCCTCCTGCGCCTGGCACTGCACCAGCGCCCACATGACCGCCTTCTTGAGCGACACGCTTCGCTTCGTGCTGGCGTAATAGGTCAGGAGATCCTTGACGTTATCCTTCTTCTTTGACAAACCGATCGCCATGACCCTCTCCCAGCGACGATGCCATTTCAGGTAGCTCTCCCATTCCTTGTACTCGTAGCCGGTAATCTTCTCGAGATGGCCATCGATAACCGAGCGGACAGATTTACTCCTGATCGCATCGCGCACCTTGGCCATGTCGGGAATGAGCTCGCCCTTGAACTCGGGCGGATAGCTCTCGACGATATTGTCGAGGAACCTGATGAGCTTGACATTCGGCCGCAGACGGATGTGACGCATGAGGCTGGGGTAGTGGACCGTCTTGTTGAGATCGGGAATATAGACCCAGTCCCGCGCTCCGCTCTCACCGGGATTGCTCTTGCCGGAGACGATAATGCGGCTGTTGGGATTCTTCGTGATCAGCGAGCTGGCGCGATTCAGGATCAGGAGGGCGAAGGAGGTCGGAATACGGGGATCTTCCTTCTCGCCGTGAGCGGCTCCGCCAGGCCAGCTGCCATCGACCAGCTGCTGACCAATGAGATGTTTGGACATCTCATCGAACCAATCGTGCTTGGCGAAGAGCCTGATATCGCCGAGATCGCCAACCTTCTCCAGGCTGTACATGCCGTAGTAGCTCTTGGTCGGCGCCCAGCTGGCCATCAACCAGCCGTAACCATCACGCACCGCCTTGTTCATCGCGTTGAGCATCTGCTTGGGAATTTTGCCCTCGAGGCTGTTGCGGGCAAGGATCAACGATGAGAGACCGGCACAGGTCATATTCCAGTTGGCGCCGCCTTTATTCGTATAATCGAAACCCCGCTTATAGACCTTGATGCCTTCGAAGCCAACCTCGGGATTCGCCGGCGTGACGACCACGGTGCGTCCCTGGCTGCTTTTCTTCCGCTTCGAGCCCTTGGCGTCCTTGCCAGCCGTGGGGGGCTTCTTGTCGCCATCGATCAGCTTGACCTTGCTGTTCCACTCATCCTTGTCGGAGGGATTCATCAGAGTCACCCTCTCCTCGACCTCAGGACCCTTCTCCTGCTGACCATCGACGAAGTGGTCCATGATCTTCAGCCAGACCTTCCGATCGATCGGGATATTGCGCTTCATGCCAACCCCGAGACCCAGCACGGCAAACTGGGTATTTGAATTGTCAAATCGGTCCTTGGAGGGGCCGTAGCTCCAGCCGCCGCCGCCCGCCATCTGGATGTCCGCCAGGTTCTCGACCGCCTTCTTGAGATGGGGCCTGAACTCCTTACCGATACGGGGGTTGTCCTTGAAGAGCGCCCTGGCCTTCGCCGGGGCGAGGATCAGGATGTCCTGCTCAATCTGGGAAATGGCCGCATCGAGCGCGAAGATATAGCAGGCCAGCGTATAGGTATGCTTGCTCTTGGACATCCGGGCATGGAGATGGTCAAAGTTGCGGCGAATCAGGGGGTGGGTAACGCTGACCCCGGACACCACCAGGGCATAGGTCTCCAGGGCGACCTGGCCTTCGGCACGATGGCCGACCTGCTTGGCCTTCACCTGGCCAAGGAGATAGGTCGTACCTGCATCGATCGCTTCGCTGATCGCGTCCGCCGCCCGAACGGAGACAGAAGCTCCCGGCAGCAGAACGGTTGACACAAGGAGAGCTAATAGAGCCGAAGCGACACTGATTTTTTTGCTGAAAAACATTCCTGATTATTCCACAAAGAAAATTGATGAGCCTGAGACTGAGCCTGTTCGTATATATGGAACCCTGAAGGCCTCCATGGTTGTCCCATTGTAAAACCGCCAGAACGATTGTCCAGCGATGAAAGCCCTCCATTCGACCGCCTCATTAGTCTGATTCTCCTTTACCGCCCGTATTGACCCCCCCTGACAGCTTTGCTTAGAATGCTGAACCTATCAAACCACGGCAATACGGAGCAGGCGACAATGCTGTCAAAAATATCTCGACTACGATTCTTTCCAGGAATGCTTTTACTCCTGATGATCCTGGCGCTGCTGACCGGTTGCGGCGGCAGCCCTGGAGATGCGCCTGGAAACAGTCTTCGAATCGCGGTCATCCCGAAAGGAACAACACACGATTTCTGGAAAATGGTCCACGCGGGAGCGATCAAGGCCGAGAGAGAGATCAATTCCTCCGGAGCGCGGAAGGTCAAAATTATCTGGAAGGGACCTCTTAAAGAAGACAATACCGAGCAGCAGATCAACCTGGTCCGGACCTTCGTCTCGCGTAAGGTGGATGGCATCGTGCTGGCGCCACTGGACAAAACGGCCCTGGTTCGCCCGGTTCGTGAAGCAGCCGGGAACAAGGTGCCGGTGGTCATCTTTGACAGCGGCCTGGATGCCGAGGTCGGCAAGGACTTTGCCACCTACGTGGCAACCGACAACTACAGGGGCGGCGTACTCGGGGCGAAACGCCTTGGCGAGCTCCTCGGCGGAAAGGGAAAGGCCATCCTGCTTCGCTACCAGGTCGGCTCCGAGAGCACCATGCAGCGGGAAAACGGCTTCCTCGACACCATGAAGAAGGAGTTCCCGGATATCAAGATGATCTCGACAGACCAGCGCGCCGGAGCGACCGAGGAGCAGGCCTACCAGAAATCGCAGAACCTGCTGACGCGCTTCAAGGATGAGGTCAACGGTATCTTCTGCCCGAACGAGTCCTCCGCCGCAGGCATGCTGGGCGCGCTGAGACAGGCGAAGCTCAACGGCAAGGTCAAATTCGTCGGCTTCGATGCCAGCGAGAAGCTGGTGCAGGCTCTCTCGAAGGGTGATATTGACGGTCTCGTGCTGCAGAACCCGATCAATATGGCCTACCTCGCGGTCAAGTCCGTCGTCAAGCAGATCAACGGCGGAAAACTCGATCCCTACGTCGATACGGGCGTCCAGGTCGCGACCCCTGAGAATATGAATACGCAGGAGATGAAAGAGCTGCATTCGCCGGACCTCTCGAAGTGGCTGGACAAGTGACGCCCGGCCATCCCACCAAAGCCGGCGCACTGCGATTTGCCCGGGTCTACCGGGCACTTCTGCCGTTTCTCAGCCTGGTCGTCGTCCTCCTCGTCTTCCTCCTCACCGACCTCTTCACCAACGGAGGAATGCAGAAGTTCGGCGAGATGATGAGTGCCGGGAACCTCATGCTGGTGGCGAACCAGAATGTCATCGTCGCCCTTGGCGCGCTCGGGATGACGCTGGTCATCATCAACGGCGGTATCGACCTGAGCCCGGGATCCTCCATAGCGCTGTCGACCGTGGTCATCGCTCTCTGCCTGAAAAGCGGTTTCGGCTCTTCGGTGGCGCTGCTGGCGGGGCTCGGAACCGGAGCCTCTCTCGGATTCCTCAACGGCGTCATCATCACCCGCTTCAAGATTGTTCCGTTCATCGCCACCCTTGGAATGATGAGCATCGCCCGTGGGCTGGCCAAGGTGATGTCGGGAGAGGAGAAGATCAGCATCACGAACGTGAATCCGAACCCTTTGCCAGGAGCGCCGCAAGAAGCTGGAGGGGAAGATTCAGCGATCTGGCTCACAGATATGCTCTATGGCGAGGGGATCGGCCCTTTCTCCAGCGGTATCGTCACCCTGGCCGTCCTCGCCATCTCCCTCTGGGCGGTTCTCCGGTACACGGTTTTCGGACGCTACGTCTTCGCCATCGGATCTAATGAAACAGCCGCCCGGCTCTGCGGCCTGCGGGTCGAGGGACAGAAGACCCTGGTCTACATGCTGGCCGGGCTCTTCTTCGGCGCGGCGGCAGTCATGGAGTTTTCCCTCCTTGGGAACGGGGATCCCAGCACCGCGGTCGGCAAGGAGCTCGACATCATCGCCGCCGTAGTGATCGGAGGCGGCAGCCTCAGCGGCGGCAAAGGCAGCGTCCTCGGCTCCCTGGTGGGCGCCTACATCATCAGCCTGCTGCGCAACGGTTGTGTCCTCTACGACATACCCAACCCGGTGCAGGAAATCGTGACCGGCGTGATTATCGTGGCTGCGGTAACCGTCGACCAATTGCTGCTGCGACGGCGAAGCTGACCGCCATCAGCTGGCGTTTTCAGCTCCCGGGCAATACCGCAGCCCCCCGGTAGCCTCGATCTCCCGGAGAAACGCCTCCTCTTCCGCCTCAGAGAGAGGACTGAGAGGCGGGCGCACCGGCCCACAGTCGAGGCCGCAGATCTTCATCATGGTCTTCATTGCCGGATGAGCGCCGCTATATTTTCGGTAGACCGCCACCATCTCGGCGGAGAGCAGTTGGAGACGGCGCGCCTCGTCCATGTCGCCGCGGTCAAAGGCCGTGATAATCCCCTGGCTCAGCGGCGCCGCGAAGCCGTAGGTCGTTCCCACAGCGGCCCGGCAACCAAGGGCGAGGGCCGCCAGGAGAGCCTCATCCATTCCGAAGAGAATATCATAACGGCCGCCCTCCCAGGACAGACAGCGGCGGATATCCATCGGATCCGGGTGGGTGAATTTGATCCCCGCGAGACTTGGAATCCGGTCGCCGGCACATTCGAGAAAGTCACGCATGGAGAACGTCACTCCGGACATGACGGGAATATGATAATAGTAGAAGGGGACATCGGGAGCGGCTGCGGCGACCTGCTCACAATAGCTCACCAGCTCCTCGACCGCGGCGGGCCTGAAAAAATAGGGCCCGATCATCGCGATGCCGTCCGCGCCGATGCCGGCCGCGTGGGCCGCCAGGTCCTTTGAATCACTGAGACAGGTTCCCCCGACATGAACGATCACCCTGTACCTGCCGGCGGCGCCGCGGGTCCATCGCTGCGAGACCTGCCGGCGTTCGGCTAACGTCAGGGATGAAAACTCCCCCGTTGTCCCGCAGGGAAAGACCCCGGCGAGGCCCGTTGCGGCGGAGTGTTCGACGAGGCTGTCGATTCGCTCCAGGTTGAGGCTTCCATCGGGATTGAACGGGGTATAGGGCGCCGAAACCAACCCGCTGAGATGCTCCACCGATCAACCTCGCCCCCGGGGCGGCCTTACAATGGCCGCGCGGTTATTTAAGGAAAACAAAGGTCCGGGTACCTGCGAACAATACGCGATTCCTGGAATAATGCGTAACGTTGAGAGACCTTTCCATATGAGCCTCAGCTCCTCTGCTGAATCCGACACCCCTATCGAGCAAGCCCCTATCCAGAAAAAACTGGAGACGGTGATTCAGCAGGTGAGATAAAAAGGGAAATCCAGCTGGAAGAAGGTATTACTTCTTCTGGCGCCGCTTCTTGCGGGCCCGGCGCTTTTTCTGCCCGAGCTTTCTTCTTCCGCGATGCTTTTTGCGCATCCAGTACTCCTGTGAGTGGATTGAGCCGTTTGGTCAGTTGGAAAAACGGGTGATTGTAGCCTTCCGCGGCCGCAAAGCAATCAGATTATGCCCTCGGGCTCTCCAACTCAAGCCCTCGGCAGGGAAGACACCACCAGGCCGCGTCCCGCGAGGTGCTCCTCGAGCTCGCTTGATTCACCGTGACAGGTGATAACGTTGCTGGCTCCCGTTTCCTCTATTGTCTGCAGCAGTTCACTCCAGTCAGCATGATCGGAAAGCGCGAAGCCCTTGTCGTAGCCTCTCTTACGTGAATCTTCAAGCGCCATCCAGCCGGAGGCGAAGGCCGTTTCGGTCTTCCCGAACCTGCGGTACCAGGAGGGCTGCAGGTATTTTGGCGGCGCCAGCACCAGGGCGCCCTCCAGGGACCAGCCAGCGAGCTTCCTGGGAACTACCCGGGTTGGAGCCAACTGAATACCGGCCCTGCGATAGCAGTCGTTGTACGGTTCCGCATCCCTGTGAATAAAGACCTCGCGCTCCCCATCGAGAGCCCTGAGCCCGGCGAGGACCCGCTGGAGCTTGCCCAGCACATAACAGTAAAGAACGGAGACCTTCCCCTGACGGCGGTTGTCCTCCCACCACGTCCCGACCTCCGCGATGACCTCTTCGCCCGGCCTCCAGGCCGCGCCGCTGCGAGCGAAGGTCGCCTCGGTGATGAAGGTATCACAGGGGACCACCTCGAACGGCTCACAGCTGGGGTCGGCGCCCCGCTTGTAATCACCCGACACCACGAAGACCTCTCCGTCTGCCTCGACCCTGACCTGGGAAGAGCCAAGAATATGTCCGGCGGGATGAAATGACACCTTCACATCTCCAAGTTCAACCTGCTCGCCGAACTCGAACCCGGTCACCTGCGGACTCCCCCGCAACCGAAGCTTCATCAAGTCCAGGCTGGAGCTCGAGCAATAATATTCCCCGCAGCCGGAACGAAAGTGGTCCATATGGGCATGGGTCACAACGGCTCTTGGAACCCTCCTGCGAGGATCGATATAAAATCCCCCGGCCGGGCAGTAGACGCCGGCGGAGCTTTCGGTCAACACGGGTTTCAAGCTGCCCTTCCTTTGCGTAGCAATACGCTTCCATCTGCCGACTCAGCAGACAGTACTTTACTTGCACCCGCACCCTCTTCGTCGCATTATCTTGCAAGGTTTATTCAAGAGGTACATTATCGATGGATATCAAGAGAATCGATCCTGCAGAGGCAAGGGAGCTGCTCGACTCCGGGGAGGGCTATACCTACCTCGATGTCAGATCGGAAGAAGAATTCTCCCAGGGGCATGTTCCCGGCTCAGTCAATATTCCCGTGGCGACCAGGAACCCGATGGGACCGGGCCTGGTGCCGAATCCGGAGTTCACCAGCCAGGTGGGAGAGCACTTTAAAAAAGACAGCCGGATCATCACCGCCTGCCTGCGCGGCGGACGATCGCTGAAGGCGGCAATGATGCTGATCGGCGGCGGATATACGGAGGTTGTCGATATGCAGGGCGGCTACGATGCTGAGCTGGACGCCTTCGGCAATGTCATCGTTGAGGGCTGGGCGAGGCGCGGCTTTCCTACCACCACGGATTAAATGAGCAATCCATTCAAGAGCGAAGGACGATTCGTCCAGAAAGTCGAGGCCACTCCGCTGGTCGAGGTGCGCCTCGAGCCGGGAGGGGCCGGCATCTGGTGCAAGCTCGAATTCCTCAACCCCAGCGGCTCGACCAAGGACCGCATCGCCCGCTATATGGTCGAGAAGGCCTGGCGCGAAGGAAAAGTCCAGGAGGGCGGCACCGTCGTCGAGGCCTCCAGCGGCTCGACCAGCATCGCCCTGGCAATGACCTGCGCCCAGATGGGGCTCGAGTTCATCGCCGTCATGCCCGAGGGCGTGAGCAGGGAGCGGCAGCTGACCATCAGGGCCTACGGCGGCGAGGTCATCCTGGTTCCGGCGGAAGAGGGCATCCACGGCGCCCTGCGCAAGGCGGACGAGATCGCCGATGATTCCGGCGCGCTCTACACCCGGCAATTTGAAAACCCGGACAATGCCGAGGCGCACCGGGTCTGGACCGGGCAGGAGATACTCAAGCAGATACCGGGAGGAACCGTCGATGGAATCGTCAGTGGAGTAGGAACGGGCGGCACGATTGTTGGCCTCTATTCGGCCTTCAATGAGGCCGGCTGCGAGGTCACGCCTTTCGCTGCGCGCCCGGTGCGCGGTTCAGCGGTACGGGAGCTCGAGTGCTGCAGCTTCAGCCCCTGCGTACCCGGCGTAGTGGAGGAGAGCGTCTCGAAGCTCTACAGAGAGGCGAAGCTCGATGGCCTGATTGAGCTCGACATCAGCGATGAGGTGGTCTTTGATATCGCCCGGAAGCTCATCCGCCAGGGCTTCCCTGTCGGTCCAAGCTCCGGGCTGAACTACGCCGCCTCGCTCAAAGCCCAGGAGAAGCTCGGACCCGGGGCCAGGATCGTCACCGTGATGCCTGACCGGATGGAGCGCTATTTCTCAACGGAGCTGTTTGATTCAATGAACGGGGAGAGCTGAAATGACGAAAAAGATGCTCGCGGTGCGGAAGGTGGCAAGAGAGCCCGGGCTGGTCGTTGAAGAGATTCCCGTGCCGGTCCCTGGCGACGAGGAGGTCCTCGTGGAGGTGCAGGCCGCTGGAATCTGCGGAACCGACCTTCACATCTGGAAGTGGGACAGCTGGAGCCGACAGCGTATCAAGACCCCCCTGACCCTCGGCCACGAGTTCTCCGGAACGGTCGTGGAGGTGGGCTCGAAGGTGGAACATGCCCGGGTCGGCGACTTCGTCTCCGCGGAGTCTCACGTAACCTGCGGTATGTGCTACCAGTGCAGAACCGGGCAGGCCCATCTCTGCCCGCGCACCCAGATACTGGGAGTGGATCGCGAGGGCGCCTTCGCTGAATACGTCTGCGTGCCTGAAAAAGTCATCTGGCAAAATGACCCCGGCAAGATCTCCCCAGAGATAGCCGCCCTGCAGGAGCCTTTTGGCAACGCCGTCTTCGCCACCCTGAACCAGGACATCACAGGCAAGAGCGTAGGGGTCCTCGGCTGCGGACCGATCGGGCTCTTCAGCGTCGGCATCGCCAGGGCCAGCGGCGCCTCGCATGTCTTCGCCAGCGACCTCAACGAGACCCGGCTCGCTCTCGCCATGGAGATGGGCGCGGATGCGACCTTCAACCCCACCGGCGGCGGCGATATAGCCGACGACCTCGTCGAGGCCAACGAGGGGCGCGGGCTCGATGTTGTCCTTGAGATGAGCGGCTCGCCAATCGCTATCAACACCGCCTTCCGGGCCGCCCGCAATGGCGGCACCGTGGTCCTCTTCGGAATCCCGTCCGACCCGGTAGAAATCGACATCGCCGAGAACATGATTTTCAAAAATCTCCAGGTTACGGCGCTGAACGGGCGAAGGATCTTCGACACCTGGTACAAGACGCGCTGGCTGCTGGCTAATAAGGTGGTCGACCTCTCCCCCCTGATCACCAGGACCATCGGCTTCGAGGAGGTCAACGAGTGCATGCCGATGCTGGCCGAGGGCAACGCCTGCAAGCTGGTCCTGCTGCCGAACCATCGCTCGCCCGCAGGCGTGGAGAAGACCGAGGGCCTCTCGGAAATCGATGACTCCTCTACCCGGGGAACCGTAACCCACAGATAGGGAGGACCGGAAGATGTACGGGAATATGGGAGAAGCCCTGAAGAGAGACCTCCAGGAGCTCCGCGATGCCGGGCTCTACAAGGAAGAGAGGATCATCCGGTCAAAGCAGGCTGCCCTGATCGAGGTAGAACACCCACCAGGCTCCGCCCCGCGGAAGGTGATCAACTTCTGCGCCAACAACTACCTTGGCCTCTCGAGTCACCCGGCCGTCATCGAGGCCGCGCGTGAAAGCCTCAACGAGCAGGGCTTCGGAATGAGCAGCGTTCGCTTCATCTGCGGCACCCAGGACCGCCACAAGCTGCTCGAGACCAGGCTGGCTGAATTCCTCGGGACCGAGGACTCGATCCTCTACGCGGCCTGCTTCGATGCCAACGGCGGAGTGTTCGAGCCCCTGCTCTCGGAGAGAGACGTCATCCTTACCGACCAGCTCAACCATGCCAGCATCATCGACGGGATCCGGCTCTGCAAGGCCCGCCGAGCGATCTACAAACACGCCGACATGACCGACCTCGAGGAAAAATTGAAGGGCGCCGCGGACGCCCGCTACCGGCTGATCGCCACCGACGGCGCCTTCAGCATGGATGGCGCTATCGCCCGGCTCGACGAGATCTGCGACCTCGCCGACCGCTACGATGCCCTGGTCATGGTCGATGACTGCCACGCCACCGGCTTCCTCGGCCCCAGGGGCCGGGGCTCGCACGAATACCGCGGCGTCATGGGACGAGTTGACATCATCACGGGAACCTTCGGCAAGGCTCTCGGGGGCGCCTCCGGGGGCTTCGTCTCCGGACGCCGGGAGATCGTCGAGCTGCTGCGACAGAGGTCGAGGCCTTACCTCTTCAGCAATACCCTGGCGCCTCCCATCACCAGCGCCACCCTCAAGGTTCTCGAGCTCCTGGAAGAATCGACCAGCCTGCGTGACAAGCTCGAGGAGAACACCATGCGATTCAGAGCGGCGATGACCGGGGCGGGCTTCCAGATCAAGGAGGGCGATCACCCCATCGTCCCCATCATGCTCTACGATGCGCGCCTGGCCCAGGCCATCGCCGCGGGACTCTTCGAGGAGGGGATCTACGTCATCGGCTTCTCGTTCCCAGTGGTGCCGAAGGGCGAGGCGCGAATTCGCGTGCAGCTCTCCGCCGGCCACGACCCCGACCAGATCGACCAGGCGGTCGCGGCCTTTACCCGGGTAGCGAAAAAGCACGGAGTCCTCGACTGACCGGCGGAACGAACCCCGGGGACCGCAGCGCAACCGGAGACCCTTGAAGCGGACCTATTCGGCAACGTAGCGGTATTTGCCGCCGTTCTGCTCAGCGCATTTGCGCATCCACTCGACCTCCCGGCCGAAGGCGATGCAATGGATGGTGATGCCCCGGGTACGGTTGAATTCGCGAATACCCGCCAGCATCCCATCGGCATCCTTAAAGCGGCCGGTGGTGGCGGCCCCATCGGTAAGCAGGTAGATCGTATCGACGAGGGGATCCTTCAGGGCCCGCTCGACGGTATCGAAGATGTTCGTGCCGCCGCCGGTCGTGAGTCCCTTGGCATAGGCCAGGGCCTTCTTCCGAACCGCCCGGGTGAGGATCTTCAGGCTCTTCTCCCAGACACGAATCGTCTTGTCGAAGATCATAATGTTGATTCCGGCGCCAAGCGGAAGCTTTGCGACGACCTTGGCAAGCTCAGCCTTCATCACATCGAGCTTCGACAGGCCCAGCTTGCGCGCCTCCGGGCCCCTGGCCTTGGCGAGCATGCTGTTGGAAACATCGAGCAGGAAGGCGATACGTTTCGAGGTGATCTCGATGCCGAAATAGGACAGGTCATACGCCTTGACCTCCGTCTGCGCGGCCTCCAGCGCGGACTGCGCCACGAATTGTCCCTTCTCGTTCTCCCACCATTTTCTCCAGTCCTCCGGCACCAGGCCCATATTGTGGCCGGACACCCGGACCAGGAGATTGAGCGCATCGATTCGCAGGCGATATTGCTTTTCGAGATCGAGGTACTCGATCAGCGGGGCGATCATGATGTTCGAGCCGCCGATGCGCTTGACCACACCCTCGAGCGACCGCAGCGCGGAGGCCCTCACCCTCGCGTTCTTGTCCATCAAGCCACCAACAAGACCCTTGAGCGCATCCTGATTGCCCGCCGCGACGCCAAGGCTCCCGATGGCGACGGCCCGGAGATCCTCGTCCTTGCTCTTGAGCAGCTTGACCAGGATCTCAACGCTCGAGCTGGTGGCTGCGCGGGCAATCGCGTCCAGCAGCTTGATCCTGTAGGAGATGAGCTCGTAGCCCCGGCGGCGGGCCAGCAACCGGAGGACCTCGCGAGCTCCATCCTTCGTCCCCAGCTGAACGAGAGAGGCGGTCGCGGCGATCACTATGGGTTCGAAGCCGTGTTTCAGGTGGCGCACCAACCGCTTGCGATCCTTGACGAGCTGAAGCCCTCCGGCCATGGACACATAGACGTAGAGCCGGGTCGGCGTGAGCTCCTCCATCGCGAAAGCTTCCGCCTTCAACCAGGCGGTGATTTCTTCATCCGCAACCATACCGAAGAGCGCGGTAACCGCCAGGTTTCCCAGCTCGGTATCCGGATTCGTCTCGGCGGCATCGTGCGACAGGTAAGCGAAGATCTGCCGGGCCGAAGCGAGGGTCTTCACCTGGGCAAGCAGCGGCACGGCGGCGACCAGGCAGTCTCTTGATTTCAGCGCCGGCGCCACCCGGACCAGGTGCTCCCTCCAGAATTGAGTGAACTTCCGCTGATGCAGAGCCTCGAGAGCAGCCAGCCGAACAGTAACGGCAAGCCTCGAGAACCCGATAAAGATCTGGGCGGGAGCTCTCGGATCCTCAGAGCTCACGATGGCGGCCGTCACCGCCGGCTTGAGGGCCGGGGGGCCATCCTTCCACTGCAGCGCGAGATAATCAAAAGCCGCCTTCTCTTCCAGTCGAGCCATGCCGCGGAGGACCGGCTTCACGACCGAGATGACCAGGGCCAGGCGTTTTCCACCCGCCTGTTTACCCTTCCTGTTCGGCGGCACCCGGCCGCCCGGCTGCCGGCCCGCAGGCCGCCGGCCGGGACGTCTTCCCGGCCGCGCCTCAGCGTCATCCGGCAGCGGGGGAAGCGCAGGCCTGAGCTTGACCTTGAACAGCTCGGCTTCGTATTTCTTGACTAACGCCTGGAGCTCATCGCTGCGCGCCGCCTCTTCGAACGAGCCTGCCGGTATCGGCAACAGCAGGAACAACATGACGCACAACCATCTCGACATCGAATTAACTGTCCTTTTTCTTCTTCTCCGGGGGCTGATCCTCCGGCTTCCTGCCGCGGCGAACCGCGGCGATTACGCGCTTCTTGACGATCTGCGGATCCATTTCGAAATCATCCTTCGACAACTCCTTGTAACGCTCGCAGAGCTTGAAGAAGCTCAGGGCCGTCAGCGCCACCATCCCCTCGAGGGTCGGATGCAATTCATCGCGCTGAAGCAGAGTTCGAATCGATCCTTCAGGATAGCTGATCTTGGCGACCTTGACCGCCTTTCCGGCACGCAGGTCATTGAGAAACTCCGCCATGGGCACCAGGATGACGTTCTTGTGCTCAGCGGCCCAGGCATCGATCCGCTCATTCAGGCCCTTGAGCGTTGCCGGACGGGGAACCTGCCGGGGCGACAGCATCTTGCCCACCGAGGCCTTCATATCGGGAATCCTGCTGAGGAGAACCGGACACTTCAGCTCGGAGAGGTATTTCAACCCGGCCTCGAGATCCTCCATACGCCGGTCCGCGCTCTTGGGCCCGTAGCCGAACCAGAAAAGGAAATCGACCGCGACAACCAGGGTCGCCCTGGCCTCCTTCGCGCTGCGAATCGCCTGGGAACCCATCCAGCGAGGATTCATGAAGAACAGGGGAGACGAGGTGTTGAGCACCTTGTCGTGCTCCACCTCCACCATGTGCTCGATGATTTTCGCAAGGTTCACTGTCCGGCCGGCCTCGCGCCGGGTATTGAAGCCCGCCGAGGCGCTGGCCCCGACCACCACGATCCGCTTCCAGGCGTTCTCTCCGGCTTCATCGGCGCAAGCCAACCCCGCTGGAGGCAGCGCCGGCAACAGGAATACGGCTGAAAATACGAGCTGTCTCAACAAGACCGGAATACCCATCCATCGTTTTGACTCTGCGGAGGTCGACTCTCCCTCGCATCCAGTATAGGGGATGCTGAGCCCAACCTGCCAATCGATACCCCGCCGGGACAGAAAAATGCTCAGGAGCGGGAAATGAACTCGTCAAGATTCAGAAGAACCCGTGAAAAGCCGATCCAGCTGGCCAGGGCTCCGGTCGAGACCCCCTCCACCGAGAGCTTGCCCGTCATTTTCTTCGCTCCCTCCGGGTTGGCGTCGCAGAACTTACGCAACCTTGCATGGAGCGCCCGAAGACTTTCCAGCTCCCCATCAACAGGCTCCCTGCAGAGACAGAGCCTGAAGGCATAGCGCAGCCTGTCCTCGACATCAGGACCCCCCTCCCGAACGATTCGCGCTCCGAAGGCCTGGGCACATTCGAAAAAGACCGGATCGTTGAGAAGCGTCAGGGCCTGCAGGGGTGTGTTCGAGCGCTCCCGGCGCAGGCAGGCAACCGTACTGTCGGCGCTGTCGAAGGTCATGAGCATCGGATAGGGAACGGTTCGCTGAAAGAAGATGTAGAGCCCGCGCCTGTAGTTATCCTCCCCCTTGCTCTGGGGCCATTTGACGGAGCCGGCATAGCCCAGCTCAGCGACACCCGAGGGCAGCCTTGGACGAATACTCGGGCCGCCAAGCTTGCGGCTCAGCAAGCCGCTGGCATCGAGGCTGAGGTCCCTGATGATCTCGGCCTCAACCCTGAAACGATTCTGACGGGACAGCAGCTCATTCTGAGGATCACGAGCCGCGAGGCCGGGACGCACAATGGAGGCCTGGCGGTAGGTGGAGGAACTGACGATCAGCCCGATCAGCTGCTTGCGGCTCCAGCCTTGCCTGATGAGCTCAGAGGCCAGCCAGTCCAGCAGCAGGGGATGGCTCGGGGCGGAGCCTCGCACTCCAAAATCATCCACGGTCGTAACCAGCCCGCGGCCGAAGAGGTATTGCCACCAGCGATTGACCGTCACCCTTGTCGTGAGAGGATTCCGGGCGTCAAGAAGCCAGTTGGACAGATCGAGGCGGTCAGGCCTTTTACCCTTCGGCTCAAAAGGATGCAGGGCCGAAGGGGTGGAGGCCTGGACCTCCGCTCCCCTGCGGAGAAAATCGCCCCTGATAAGCACATGGGTCTTCCGGGGGCTGCCTCTCTCCGCCAGGGTCCGGGCCTGGGTATTTGAAGAGGGAAGCTTTGGCGCCTTGCCCTGGTGCTCACGCACGGCCTTCTCGAGCCCCTTCCAGGCCGGGTCGTCGGCAAGCAGCTCGCTGCTGATTTTCCGCAGCTCGTCCGGGGTCCACTCCTCCAGCGGTTTCGAGAGGACCGCCAGGTAGCGCGGGGGAAGCAGCAGGGACGGCCCGGCGATCGGGCTCACCGACAGTCGGAAGCGGCCGAGGACATGGCTGCCTCCGTAGTCCTGTGAAAGTCTCAACGAGAGTCTCGACCCGCGAGGAAGCTCGAGAGGAGCGGCAAGAATGAATACCGCCGTGCGATCCTGGTTGAGCGGGTTCGGCCCGGCGATGGCCCAGCCTTTTGCCGCCTTACCCTCCCTGGATCCATCGATCGCCTTCTGGATATCGAAATCGTTCTGGGAATGATCGGCGGTGGCGCGTCGAAAGGCCGCCTTGCTGAGCTCCTTCCCATCGCTGCCCAGGACCGAGAGCTCGAGCTCGGAGAGAACGAAGTTGCCGTTGTCGGCACGGCCCGGGCCCTTCTTCGGAAGGCTCTTATGGGTCAGGACCTCCAGCCGGAGGGCCATCACCTTCTCGATGCCCGGCTCAAATCCCAGGGTGTAGGTATCCTTCTCGGACACCTTCCCTCCCAGCAGAACCGACCCATCTCCGAGCGTCTCCATCGAGGCTCCGGAGGACGCGGCGGCAGCCGACGGCTTGAGAACCTTCCAGCCCGAGGTCGCCAGCCTCCCCGGCCCGTCGGCAAGAAGCTCGCCCATCCTTGTTGTTTCATATTCCCGCAGGGGCTTCTCCAGCTCGGCGAGGATCTTCCCGTGAGCGGTCTCTTTCTCCTTATAGGATGCCAGGTCAACCGGCAGGGGAGCGGTGATCTTCTTCTCATCACAGCTGTTAAAAAAGGCGAAGAGGCTGTAGTACTCGCGCTGGGTGATCGGATCGTACTTATGGGTGTGGCATTGAGCGCAGCCTACCGTCAGTCCCAGCCAGACGCTGCCGGTGGTGTTCAGCCGATCGACAACGGCCTTGATCCGAAACTCCTCCTGGTCCGTCCCGCCCTCGGTACTCGAGAGGGTGTTGCGATGAAAACCGGTCGCGACCTTCTGCTCGATGCCGGAATGATCCAGCAGGTCACCCGCCAGCTGTTCACGGGTAAACCGGTCGAAAGCAAGGTCACGATTGAAGGCATCGATCACCCAGTCACGATACCGCCAGGCAAAGGGACGAACCCCGTCTTTCTCGTAGCCATCGCTGTCGGCGTAGCGTGCCAGGTCCAGCCAGTACCGGCCCCAGCGCTCGCCGAAATGGGGAGATCTCAACATCCGCCTGACCAGGTCCTCCCAGGCCTTCGCGCTCTTGTCCTCGACAAACCGGCGCACCTGCTCCGGCTTCGGCAGCAGGCCCGTCAGGTCCAGGCTCAGGCGGCGGATAAGAGTGTACCGGTCAGCCTCCGGAGAAGGAGCGAGGCCCTCCATCTTCATCCGGGACAAGATGAACCGATCGATCGGATTGCGGGACCAGGAATCCCCCTCCATCACCGGCGGCTCGGTTTTCTTTACCGGCCGGAAGGCCCAGAGCCCCGCAGAGGAGGCGCCCTTGCCGCCAAGCTGCTGGTCGCCGGGCCAGGACAAGCCCTGGTCAATCCAACCTCTCAACACGCCGATCTCGGCAGCGGTCAATCTCCTGTCCTTCTTCCCGGGCGGCATGACCAGCTTGCCCAGGGCGGCGACCGCGTGGACCAACCTGCTTCCCGCACTGTCACCGGAGATGACGACCGCGCCATTGTCGCCGCCGGCCAGTAGCTCTTCTCGCCGATGAAGCCGCAGCCCGGCCTTGGCCTTCTCCTCGCCATGGCACCTTACGCAGCGCAGCAGAAGCGGCTCGACCTGGCTCTTGAAATCGACCTTCCCGGTCACGGCGGGGGCCAGCTTCGTCAGATCAGGCTTCTCTCCTTCTTCGCAGCAGACGACGACGGCGAAAACGCAGAGCAGGCAATACGCCGCCAATGCACTAAATCCAATCCCGCTGTGAGCTGTCTTGCGATTCATGTGGTTAAGAAGGAAAAGTCTCAAGGGGCCGCCTTCACACCCTCAGCCGGCGAAAGGAAATCCTCCACCCGGGAGCCGATGAAAACACAGCAGCCCTGTGCTGTCCAGAATCGATAGCAGTCTGTCCGCCCCGGCGGGCGTAGAATTAAAACGCGGACGCGTTACAATACGCCAATGGAGAACTTCACCGCTGACGGAATCTACATCGATGCGTCGCTGGAGCGCGTCTTCACGGCCCTGACCGACCCGCAAGATGCGCTCGCCTGGCTCGACGCGGCGGAGGCCCGTATCGCGCCGGCCGAGAACGGCGAATATTCCGCCCAGCTGGAAAACGGCTCCAGCATACGAGGAACCATCCGCGAGTTCAGTCCCCCCCGGCAGCTGGTGATCGAAAACTACTTCCGGGAAAAAGAAAACGAGACGAGGGGGCCGATGCGCCTGAGCTTCGAGCTGATACCCCGAGACAACGGCGTGTGGATCAACATCCGGCAGGATGGCCTCGACGCGGGAGCCGGAGCTGAGGGCTGGGAAGACTTCGCCAGGGAGATCCGGCGTGAGCTGATCCAGTACACGCTGAGACTGAAAAGGCACATCGAGGGGATCTGAACCCCGGCTCAGTCGATAAGCAGGCGCCCCATACGAACGTAGCCTTCGACGCCTTCATCCATCGCGGCCTTGGAGATCTTCTCGCCCTCGGTATGGGCATCGACTATCGAGCCTGGCCCGAAGAGAACCAGCTTGCCGACATCGCGAAGAAATGGCGCATCCGTCCCGTAGAAGACAACGGTCTCCTCAAAGCCCTCAAGACGCTCGAAGGCCGGGCTCTCCATGCGCAGAGTCACCTCGATGGTCACCTTCTCATCCTGTTCGCCGGTAGCCGGGTCGACAAAACACTCCACGAGGCGCCTCTCCACCTCGCCAATATCGCTCACCACGCGAATCATCACATCGGCGGCGGCAGCTGGAGCCAGCACGTTGTGCGCCACCCCCCCCTCGATACCGCCGATGTTAACGGTGGCCGGGCCGAGAAGCTCGCTGGAGCCGAAATCCGCCCGCAGCACCTTCTCCAGGTAACCGAGCAGGCGATGGATCGCGCTGTCTCCCTCTGCGGGGTACGCCGAGTGGCAGGCTCTGCCCTCGACCTTCACGCGCGCGCCCAGGACTCCCTTATGCCCCAGGGCGAGCTTGTTCTCCGTCGGCTCTCCCACCACCACGTGACCACAGCGCACCGACCTGTTGGCGGCCACCGCGCCGATGTTGTCAATCTCCTCTCCCACCACGAAGAGATAGCCGAAATTGTCGAGCCCCTCTGAAAGGAGCCGCTCCCCGGCAGCAAGAAAGCAGGCCGTGATGCCCTTGGTGTCGCAGGCTCCCCGGCCGTAGATATACTCCTCGTCCTCCGACAGCGGCACGTAAGGAGGCACGGTGTCGGTATGGGTGCAGAAGAGCAGGGCCGGGTTCTCGGGTCCGGCGATAAGGTTGCGGCGTCCCGGCGCGACCTCCTCGCTGCGAACCTCCAGCCCCAGCTCGCCCAGGCGTTTCTCGAGATAGGCGACAACCGGCTCCTCGTTCCCGGTGATCGACTCCAGCTCGATCAAATCTCTCGCGATCTGGTGATGGTCCATGAGAGTCGGCACCGCCTTATTCCTTGAGCAGAGCCCTCAGCACGGTGTGGAGGATTCCCCCATTTCGGTAGTAATCAACCTCCACCGGGGAATCGATCCGTACAAGCGCCTCGAAGGTCTTCTCGCCTGCCTCTGCGACGGCCCGCACGGTCAGATCCTGGCGCGGCTCCAGGGAATCATCCAGACCTTCGATACTGAAGACCTCGGTCCCATCAAGACCCAGCGAAGCGGCGCCCTCCCCGGGCTTGAACTCCAGCGGCAGCACCCCCATCCCGATGAGGTTGCTGCGATGGATCCGCTCGTAGCTCTCGGCTATAACGGCTCGCACTCCCAGCAGATAGGTGCCCTTGGCCGCCCAGTCACGTGAGCTGCCGGTGCCGTATTCCTTGGCGGCCAGGACGACCAGCGGCGTTCCCTCCTCGCGATAGCGGGCCGCCGCATCAAAAATCGAGAGCTGTTCGCCGCTTGGATGATGCACCGTAACGCCACCTTCTACCCCGGGGACCAGCAGGTTGCGCAGCCGGATGTTCCCGAACGTTCCGCGAATCATCACCTCGTGGTTGCCGCGGCGCGAGCCGAAGGAGTTGAAATCCTTGCGCTCGATGCCAAGTCCCTGCAGATAGCGCGCCGCGGGACTCTCGGAGGGGATCGCGCCGGCGGGAGAGATGTGGTCGGTGGTTACGGAATCACCCAGCAAGGCGAGCGCCCTGGCATCTGTGATCGCGCTGATGGTCGGAACCTCGGGGTCGAGCTCGGTAAAGAAGCTGGGCTCTCGAATGTAGCTCGATTCGGAATTCCATTCGTAGATCTCCCCGCCGGAGACGGGGATCGCGTTCCACTCCTCGTTACCATCGAAGACATTGCCGTACTCCTGCTCGAAAAGATCGGGGGTGAGCGCCGTCTTCAGGACATCCCGGATCTCTTCCTGGTTCGGCCAGATGTCGCGCAGGTAGACGGGCTGCTCATCGGTGTCCTCGCCAAGAGGATCCTCGACGAGATCGATATCCATAGTACCGGCGATCGCGTAGGCAACCACCAGCGGCGGCGAGGCGAGGTAGTTGGTGCGCGTCAGCGGATTCACCCGGCCCTCGAAATTCCGGTTGCCCGACAGCACCGCCGCGACGACGAGATCGTTCTCCTCGATCGCCGCAGTCACGGCCTCCGGAAGGGGACCGCTGTTACCGATGCAGGTGGTGCAGCCGTAGCCGACGATGTCGAAGCCGAGCGCGCCGAGAGAGCCGGTCAGGCCGGCGGCGTCCAGGTAGCGGCTGACCACCCGCGAACCGGGCGCCATGCTCGTCTTGACGTAGGGAGGCACCTTCAGACCCTTCGCCAGCGCGTTGCGGGCCAGGAGACCGGCGCCGAGCATGACCGAGGGGTTGGAGGTGTTGGTGCAGCTGGTGATAGCGGCAATCACCACCGAGCCATGCCCCATACTGGACCCGGCGCCATTTACGTCCACCTCGACATTCAGCGCGTTACCATTGCTCTCAACCCCATAGCTTTCAGAGAGAACCGAGCGGAAGCTCTCCTTGCTCTGTGAGAGAAGGATACGGTCCTGCGGGCGTTTCGGGCCGGCGATGCAGGGCTCCACCACCGACATGTCGAGCTCCAGCAGGTCGCTGTATTCGGGATCGGCGGAATCATCATCCCTGAACAGGCCCTGCTCCTTGGAATAGCGCTCAACGAGATCGACCAGGTGGGCTGGGCGGCCGGTGCCGCGCAGGTAATTGAGTGTCTCGTCATCAACAGGGAAGAAACCCATGGTGGCGCCGTACTCCGGGGCCATGTTCGCAAGGGTCGCCCGGTCGGCAAGGCTGAGCTTCGAGAGCCCCGGCCCGCAGAACTCGACGAATTTCGCCACCACGCCGTGGTTGCGCAGTATCTCGGTAACGGTGAGAACCAGGTCCGTGGCGGTCGCCCCCTGGGGCAGCTCGCCGGTGAGCTTGAAGCCCACCACCTCAGGAGGAAGCATGTAGATCGGCTGGCCGAGCATGGCGGCCTCGGCCTCGATCCCACCCACACCCCATCCAAGTACTCCGAGGCCATTGATCATCGTCGTATGCGAATCGGTCCCGACTACGCTATCCGGCAGCGCGATGGTGGAACCATCGATCTGGCGCAAGGCCACGACGCTGGCCAGATACTCCAGGTTCACCTGGTGAACAATGCCGGTCGAGGGCGGAACCACCCGGAAATTATCGAAGGCGTCCGCGCCCCAGCGCAGGAACTCGTAGCGTTCTCCATTGCGCTCGAATTCACGTTCGGCGTTGATCAAGAGGGATGCCACGGATCCGTATTCATCTACCTGCACCGAGTGATCGATAACCAGATCGACCGGGATCAGCGGATTGATCTTCTTCGGATCACCGCCCATCCTGGCTGTGGCGCTTCGCAAAGCGGCCAGGTCCACGACTGCCGGCACGCCGGTAAAATCCTGCATGACAACACGGGCGGGCTTGAAGGGAACCTCCCCGCCGCCCGGGTCGCTCCCGCTCCAGGCCGCCAGGCTCAACACATCCTCCTGGCGCACCTGAAAGCCATCGCATTGACGCAGGGCGGCCTCGAGGAGAACCTTGATTGAGTAGGGGAGGCGGGAGACCGCCCCGGCGCCCTGCTCCTCCAGCCTGGCCAGGTTGAACCAGCCAACCTTACCCGCGGCCGTGTCCAGTTCGGCAAAGGCGCCGAGGGCATCGTTCAAATTCGACATTACCATGATCCTTGAATTGTCCGAGCCGGCCCGGTCTATACCTGATTAAAAGCCTACCCGCTCACCTTCGGTCCTGATGGCATCGATACAAAACTGGATGTGCTCGGTGGTATCGACCCCGAGCTCCTCGATGCCTTGCGAAATATCCTCGCGGCTGACCGCCGCCGCGAAGCGCTTATCTTTCAATTTTTTCTTTACCGACTTCGGCTTGAGATCCGAGATTCCATTCGGACGAACCTTGGCACAGGCCACGATAAACCCCGCCAATTCGTCTACAGCGAACAAGGCTTTCGCCATCGCTGTCTCACGGGAAGTACCGCTGTATTCAACGTGACCAAGTATAGCGGAAAGAATCTCTTCGTCGACTCCAAGACCACGCAGATGTTCGACCCCGACAAAGGGGTGTTCCGCCTCGGTCGGGTGTTTTTCATAATCAAAATCATGCAGAAGCCCGGCGATAAACCAACTCTCAGCCTCGGCCATCTGCAAGCGTTCCCCGTAGGCCCACATGCAGGCCGCCACGGCCTCCATGTGACCGCGCAGGCCGGGACTCTCGGTCCACTCCATCATCAACACTCGCGCCTCACCTGCATTCATGGGCAATAATATAGCCAGTCTTCGAGCCCGGGAAAAGGGCCTGTCCACTCGAGTCTGCGAAGACCGGCCTGTTTTCTCGGCGGGAAACGAACCTTTCAGGTATCCTGAGCCGAGATGTTCGACAACAGCGAAACCGGCACTAAGAGACTCTCCGCCATCCTCGCCCTGGTCTTTGTCTTCGCCATGATCATGGGACCCGGCCCCGGGGTCTACCTGGTCAATCCGGACCCTGATCACGATGGCCCGGCACCGACCCTTCTCGGACTGCCGATCGTCTACGCCTGGGCGCTCCTGTGGTTCGGCGTGCAGGCGGCTGTCCTGATGACCGCCTACCTGACTATCTGGTCGCGGGACGAACAGGAATCATGAGCTTTCACGGCATGACGCCTCCAGTCCAGCTCGCGGCAATCGACCCCGGCGCCTTCCAGGACGCAGCGCTCATCATGCTCTGCATCTATCTCTGCCTGCTCCTGGCCCTGGGCGTACTGGGCTTTATAAAAAGCCGCAATACGGAGGAAGACTATTATCTCGCAGGCCGGAACCAGGGCTGGATCGTCTCCGCCCTGACCATCATGGCCACCTTCTTCAGCAGCTTCGCCTTCCTCGGCCAGCCCGGCCTGGTCTACAAGGAGGGCGCCGCCTTCGCCCTCTTCGCTCTCAACGTTCCCGTTGCCGCCCTGGTCGTCTATCTCGTCGGGCGCAAGGTGTCCGCCGCCGGGCGGCTCCAGGGCTACGTCACCCCCGCCGACATGATCTGCGGTCACTACGGAAATTCAGCGTTTCTGCGGATCCTGGTCGCCCTGGTTGGTTTTCTCTACGCGGTCCCCTATGTGGTCATCCAGCTCGATGCCGGGGGACTCGTGTCCAGGACAATCTTTCCGGACTCCGAGAACGCCTTTCTCTACGGCACCTACGCCCTCGCCGGGGTCACGGTGATCTACATCATGATCGGCGGCATGCGCAGCGTCGCCTGGACCGATGTCATCCAGGGCCTCCTCCTCATCGGCGGCATGTTGCTGGCAGGCATCGCGGCCATCGCGGCCCTGGGGGGAATCACTGAATTCCTCGAGAAGGTCAACAAGCTGCCCGCAGAGATGCTCTCGCTGCCGGGCCGAAGCGGCGGCTGGCCGGCGACCAAGATGATGACCGTCTGCTTCTTCGCCGCGGTCGGATCGATGATCCAGCCGGCCCAGTGGATGCGCTACTATGCCGCCCGCTCGAGACAGGACCTCAGACGAAGCGCCCTCCTGCTCGGAATCGTGCTCGCGGGCTGCTCTCTCTTCGGCGTCATGCTGATCGGGATGGGGGGCGAGGTGCTCTACCCGGCTGTCACCGGGGACGGCGTCCTCGCTCCGAACCCGGCGGTCGGAAACTCTTTCGACCAGATCCTCGTGGTCGTGCTCAAGAACCATGTTCCGGATGTGCTCGGAGACGGAAGCGGCATCCTCCTCGCCGCCCTGGTCTGCGTGGCCATCATGGCCGCCTCGATGAGTACCGCCGACTCGAACCTCCACGCCATGAGCGCGGTCTTCACCCGCGACATCTACGGCAAGCTGGTAAGGCCCTCCTCCTCGGACACGGAGAGAACCTGGGTGGGACGTTTCGTCATCCTGGCGGCAACCGGGGTTGCCGTCATCCTCATCCGGTTCAAGGAGGACAATCCCGACTTTGAGCCGATCAAGCTGATCGCGGAGATGGGCCTGCTGGCGATCGCCTTCTCAACCCAGCTGCTGCCCATCACCATCGACATGCTCTTCCTGCGAAGAGGCAGCCTCGCCGGAGCTGTCAGCGGACTCCTCGCAGGACTGGGAATCGTGTTCTTTTTCACCCCGTTTTTTTCAATGGCGGTCCGTGGATCCGGCATCGGCGATGCAACCATCGCTTTTATCAACGACATCAACCGCAGCATCGACACCGGGGCCTTCGCCCTGGTAGCCAACGTAAGTGTCTTCGCCCTGGTCAGTCGATTCACGGGCGGTTCAAAGAAAGAGAGCTCGGCATGAGCAGAAGAAGCGCCCAGGAATGGCTGGATGCCTATGGTGAAAGCCACCAGGACGGACTGAACAAGCTCATTCACTGGCTCTGCGTACCGGCGATCATGTTCAGTCTCGTGGGCCTGCTGGTTTGCATTCCCTCGGGTTTTCTCTCAGCTCCGCTGCCTGGCTCCCTGGCTCCGTGGGCCAATTGGGCGACCCTCTTCATCCTGGCCTCCCTGCTCTTCTACCTCAGGCTGTCGCTGCCGCTGGCGATGGGTTTCATCCCGGTCGGCAGCGCTCTGCTAGGGGGCAACGTGGCGCTCAAGCTCGCCGAGGAGGGCGGCAGTCCACCGCTGTTCTATATTTCAGTGGCCATCTTCGTGCTGGCCTGGATTGGCCAATTCATCGGGCACAAGATCGAAGGAGAGAAACCTTCTTTCTTCGAAGATCTCCAGTTTCTGCTCATCGGACCGGCCTGGCTGCTGGGGGCGATCTACCAGAAGCTCGGCATCCGCTACTGAAGACTGCTCAGCCCTCCTCGACCCCAGGGGTCAGGCGCAGCGTGTCTACCGCGGCCGCATCGACCGCCTCGTCGGACCAGGCAATCGGGAAACCCTCGCCGCGCAGCCAGCAGGGAAGCTGGTCATCGTAATGCGGTGACAGCGGATTCCCGGACTGGCCGCCGGGCAACACAAAACGCGAATGATCCCACTCACCTACATCGACGATAAGTCGAAGCGAGGGAATGAAGCGTGGAGACGCATCCGGATGAAGGGGATCAACCGCCGCCTGCAGCACAGTGTTGGTGTCGCCGCCAAGGGGATAGGGACCGCGGTTGAATATCGGTGCGAGGATCTTCTTCTCGCCCACCGGATGAGGCAGGACCAGCGCGTGCAGTCGCCCCCAGGACCAGCCGGAGGGATCGTCTCCACAGCGTTCCTCAATCTCCTCCAGGGCCTCGAGGGCGGCGGCGGCGATCTCCTCATCCCAGGAGCCTTTGAACCATCCTGGCGGTCGCCGGCGCAGCAGCTCGATGAGGTGCGACACCCTGCGAACCACCATCACCCCGTTGGGAGTAATCCCCGTAAAGCCTCTCCCCAGGACGAAGTCCGCCGAGCGGGGCGCCCGGGCCCGTGCCACACGGCGGCAGAGCGCCGCGAGCAAGAACTCGTAAACCGCGGCCGCGGCTGAATCAGCCGTGATCCGTCCATCCCATCCTCCAAGCAATCGGGCCGCGATCTCCAGACGGGGATCACCTTCCAGGCCCGCGAGAAGCTGCTCCTTCAGCTCGCGCCAGGGAAGAGACTCGACATCACCCTGGAGCACTCCGGTCGAAGCCAGGTCCCAGTCGCTGCGCGAGGTAAGAACCTCGCGAATCCGGCGGAAGCGGTAAGAATCAATGAAATCGACACCCAGGAAGGCGCCGCCGGAGACAGGCCTGGGAGGATTGTTGGCGGTGGCTATGAAACCCTCGCTGGGGTCATCAAGGAAGGGCATGTCCTCGTATGGAACCCGGCCTTCCTTCCAGCCGACCCCCTCCGACCAGGCCGGCAGGGGGAAGGAGCCGTTGCCGGCTCCGCGCCGGGGGGCATCTCCCGCCAGCTGCCAGCCGATCGAACCGCTGGAGTCTCCCCAGACAACGTTGAGAGAGAGTGCCGGCCAGTTACGAAAGCTGTCGCGGAATTCTGAGAAGGTCTTCGCCTTGTGAACCAGGAGAGTCCCCCCGATCGGCGCCGGATCAAGCCAGACCGCGCGCAGGGAGATCGCACGGCTCTCCCCCTCGATAGCTGGAGAAATAAGCGGCCCCCTTGGGGTCAATAGGACCCTCTCCTCGATGGCCTTGCCGCCCTTGACCTCGATGATTTCCTCACGAATCTCGCAGGGCTCAAATCCGCTGGCGGAACGGACACTGGCGCCGTCCGGCCCGAGCTCCTCGATAAAAAGATCGGTGTTATCAATCAGCCCGGCCGTAACCCCCCAGGCCCCGTGGCCATTGTGTCCGGCGCTGACTCCGGGCGTACCGACCAGGGAGGCGCCTGCCACGGACCAGTCCGGAGTCCTGATGTGAAGCAGGTACCAGGGAGATGGGAGGGCGGGAGGAAGGTGCGGATCGTTGGCCAGGATCGGCCGGCCGCTTGCCGTCCTCGAGCCGGACAGGACCCAGTTATTCGAGGCCCCGCCGGGAGAGGCGTAATTCGAGAAAATATCGAGATCCTCCTCCAGTCTCTCCAGGGCCGGACCGATGCACTCGCCCGGCGGAACCGTCGATCTCTGCGCCCCTGAGGCGACAAGAGGATCGAGGGCCAGCAGAGCCTCCATTCCATCAAGATCCGCGATGCGAAGCCTTGCAAGCTCCTGGTCCCAGTTTGCCGCAAGGAGAAACGAAAGCAGCGACAGGATCGCGCTGGTATCGAGAGCCGTAAACTCGGTAGGCTCCGCGCGCAGCAGGGTGAACTCGTGGGCCTTCCTGGCCCGGCCCGCTACGCGCCCGCTGTTGACTCCCCGGGCAAAGGCCTCGACCGGCGCCAGGAAGGACTCCTCCTGGCACTCGAGGCGTCTGCGGGCCGCTTCGTAGAAGCCGATCCGACGACAGAGCCGGTCCACGGGCAAGGCCTCGGCGCCGACCAGAGCGGCCAGGGTACCGCGCCCGAGGCGCTGCAGTGTCTCAAGCTGGAAGGACCTGTCCTGGCCCTGACAGAAGCCCGCTGCGAACCATGCATCGATGTCGTTGGCGGCCCGGATATGCGGAATTCCCCAGCGATCACGGATGATCTCGACCTCTTCGCCCAGGCCATCCAGGCAAAGCCGACCCTCGGTCTGAGGCAGCCTCCGGCCCAACGCCAGCCGGAAAAGGGTTCGTAAGAGACTCATCCGTCGTCCTCCCGGCTCAATATTGAAGCAGCGAAATCAGCCACGCGGCTGTAAAGCATTGCGTAAATCCTCTCTGGAAACCGCCCCATTGTAACCACAAAGCCCGGCTCTCGCAGTACCCCGAACAATCAAGAGAAGCCTAGCCCGGGTTTTCGGAAAAATATCGCTCAAGAATTTGCCCGGGATCCTTCCAGCCGGTCTCATCCTGGAGCTCCCGGCAACGCTCGAGAACCTCGCCAAAGCCGGGGCCGGGGTCCAGCCCGCGCTCGATGAGATGGCGTCCCAGCACCACGTCAGGCTCCCCCGCATCCTCGAGATCGAGAAGCTCCACCTGGCGAAGAAACTCTGCCCCGGCGGGAAACTCCTTCGCCAGCGCATCCGGAGTCCCGCGGCCAAAATGGTCCGCCTCTGCGAGGCGAAATAAAATCTTCGCGTTCATCGCGCCGGCATCGAGTCTCCGGGCCAGGCGGCGATAGGCCCTGGGCGAAGCGTTCTGGCTGGTGAAATTTGCCGGGGCCAGGTGGTCCTGCACGAGAACCTCAACCGCAGTCACCAGGGCTGAAGGAGCCATGAGCCGGCCAAGAAAGCTCCTGGTCGGCTCGATGCCCTCGCGCTCGTGGTTTGGAGAGCGAACACGCCCCTCGACCTCTACCGTCGTCGCCGGCTTGCCCAGGTCGTGGCAGAGAGCCGCGAACATCACGATGAGATCCTCTTCTTCCGAGCCGCTGCCCAGCCTCGCGGCGGCGGCCTCATCTACAACCATGAGGGTGTGCTCCCAGACCGTCCCCTCGGGATGCCATTGGGCATCCTGGGGAACCCCGACCATGCTCTCGAGCTCGGGAAAGAAGCGCAGCAGGCCGCTGCTGCGGAGAAAGTCCAGTCCAAGGGAAGGCCTCTCTCCTTTCAGCAGGAGCTTCTTGAACTCCTCGAGCAGACGCTCGCCCGGCAGCTCGGAGAGCTCCAGCGCGGCGCAGAGCTCGACAAGCTCCCTGTCGGGTTTCAGCCCGGGAAAACGCGCGGCGAATTGGGCAACCCGGAGTCCACGAAGCGGGTCCTCAGAAAAATGAACGGAATCGGTCGCCCGCATGATGCCCGCCTCGATATCGGCCTGGCCGCCGTGCGGGTCCTCCAGCCGGCCGCCGGGAATCTCAACCCCCATGCTGTTCATCGTCAGGTCTCTGCGCCGAGCCGCCTCTTCGAAGTCGAGCCCGGGATCGAGCTCTACCTGGAAGCCGCGGTGCCCCTGGCCAACCTTATTGTCACGCCGGGGGAGAGAAAAAGAGCAGGCCGGACCATCGCCGGGAAACAACCCCTTGATCATGAAGACACCGAAGGAGCGGCCGACACTGATCACCTCGCCCAAGGAGGTGAGGACCTCCTCGAGCCGGGAGAGCTCGAGGCCGTAGACCTCAACGTCATAATCATCCGCCGCGAGAGTGGCGGCCATCCCTCCCGGATCAAGCTCGGCGAAAAGCCGGTCGCGTACGGTGCCCCCGACCAGCAGCGCCCTGCCGCCGGCGGCGGTGATCGCCTCGGCGACTGCCAGGATCTCTGGGGGAAGAGAAATCGGTTCCATGACCTGATCGTACAGCAAAAAGACACCGAGGCCACCCCGCGCGCGTGGACGCAAGCTGTTCTTCAGCTGAAGGACTCTTCGTGGTAACCTGAGACCCTCACGGGTCGGCTCCAGGCTGGCAGTAACCGCTATGAATTCACGAATCCTATTTCTGCTGACAGCCACGGCATGCCTGCCCTGCGGGGCGGAGGACTGGCCAACCTACCAGCACGACAGTGCCAGGTCGGCCATCACCGGGGAGAAACTCGGCTCCAGACTGACGGAAGCCTGGGTCTACCGGCCAAAGAGGCCTCCGCACATAGCCTGGCCGGGCGCCGCGAAATGGGATGGATGGGCCAAGATCTACGGCCTGAAGGACCGGATGATCTTCGACAGGGTCTTTCATGTAGCGGTTGTCGGCGATTCGGTCTATTTCGGCTCGTCCTCTGAAGACAAGATCATCTGCCTCGACACGGCCACCGGCAAGACCCGCTGGAAATTCTATACCGAGGGACCTGTTCGACTTGCGCCGACCGTCGCCGACGGCAAGCTCTACGCCGGCAGCGATGATGGCCTTGTCTACTGCCTCAACGCAGCCGATGGGGTCCTTGAATGGAAATACCGGCCGGGCCCGGGCAACCGCCGTCTCCCCGGCAACGAACGCATGATATCCATGTGGCCCGTGCGAACCAGCGTGCTGGTCCGGGACGGGGTGGCCTTCTGCGGGGCCGGGGTCTTCCCCTGGGAGGGCGTCTATCTCTGCGCCCTCGACACCGGCAGCGGAAAAGAGCTCTGGAAGACCGGTATGAAGAACCTGCCCGCCCAGGGCTACCTCCTCGCCTCCTCAACCCGTCTCTACGTGACCACGGGCAGAGAGCGGCCCGTGGTCTTCGATTCAAAAACCGGCCGCAAGCTCTACCAGGTAACCGGCGGAGGCGGAGGCACCTACGCGTTGGTCACCGGCGACATGCTCGTCTACGGCCCCGGCAAGACAGGGGAAATGAGTGTCTACAAGTCAAACCGCAAGGACCAGCTCGCAAGCTTCAAGGGCAACCAGATGATCGTCACACCGAAAGTGTCCTACCTGATGACCGACACTCGCCTATCGGCCCTTGACCGCTCGCGCTACCTCGCCCTGCATGAGAAACGGTCGAGCCTCAACACACGCAAGGGCAAGGTCACCGGGCAGCTCAAAAAAATCGGCAAGAGCTCCTCCTCGAGCGCCGGAAAAAAACTCAGGGCGGAGCTGGGAAGCCTGAACCTGGAGATCGACAAGCTGACGGGATCCATGAAGAAATGCTTCAACTGGCAGGTGCCCTCCGAGTACCCCCACTCCATGATCCTCACCCGGGACAAGGTCTTCGCCGGCGGCAAGGGCCGGGTCGCGGGTTTTGAGACCCGCAAGGGAAGAATCGCCTGGAAAGCGGAGGTCAGGGGAAACGCCTACGGTCTCGCGGCGGCATCAGGCCGTCTCTATGTTTCGACCGATGACGGAAGCATCTATTGTTTCACAGCTCCCGGCAGCGGCGGCAAGGAGGCCAGGTAGCCATGCGAAACCACCCGGCCCTGCTCCTCCTGAGTGTAGCCTTTCTTTCTCCATGCGTCGCCTGCGAGGCCTTCGCGGCGCCCCCCTCCTATCGCTGGGTCTT
>CAUZHA010000026.1:0-42948 GCA_963579555.1 Planctomycetes bacterium UBA1146 | reverse complement strand
ACGCCCCAGCCGCCGGGCCCGGTCGGGCGCTGGCCGGTAACCCGGCTTACCGCGTCCAGCCCACTCTCCATCTGGGTCCAGTCCGCGAATCTGCCGAGGCAATTGGAGATAGGCCGTTACGTGGAGCTTGGCAATACCGACACGGCCTATGACGGTGTCAGGGCCCTGGTGACCGACCTCGACCGCCGCAGGAGCTCTTTCCTGATTGAAACTTCCGCTGTCGAGGCTCGAAATTACGGCAACCTGGCGGGGTACTGGCAGTTCGCCCCAGGCTTGGCGCCGGAGTCCGGAGAGCCCCTGCTCATCGGAGTGACCATCGATGGAGAGGACTACTCGAACTTTACCGATCCGGAAGGGAACGTCCTGCGGGTCGCGCTCGACCCCGGCCCCCAGGGCAGCCACTCTATCAGGGTTGGCCTCGAAGGTCCCGGGGGAGACGAGGAGCTCGCGCCCTATGGAATTACCACGGACAGCCTGGTCAGGATGGAATTTGTCGTTCCCGGCTGGCCTGTCTCCCTGGTGACGATGTGCGCCTCCATCCAGGGCCTCAGCTGGAATGAGGCGGGAGGGAGGGTCGTCATCGAAGGAAGACCCGTCTCGACCACCTATCTCCAGGAGAATGATCCCGATCTCTCGGCGCGAGACATCGAGGCGAGCTTCTGGGGCACCCTGTCGAGGCTTCCGCCCGGCTCGAGCTGGAGCGCCTCGGGACGCTATGTTCATGGCATCTGGACCGCCACCAACGCCTCGCGTTGGGGGGAGCCGTTCTACAACAGGCTCGACCGTTTCTACGACTTCCCTGTCGAGGCGCCCTCTTTTCTCAGTGATGGAACGACCCGCAACCTGGGAAGCTTCCAGGCCTTCATCCCCGGCCGTGTTCTTACCGATCCGCAGATGTTTGCCTTTGATTCCGTGGACGATGTCGAGCCTGGGATGGTCACGGTATACAGCGTTTCAGCAGACGAGGAACCCCTTCGTCTCGATCCGGAAATCGAGGTCAGCTCCAGGCTGGATGGCGTGCTCCTCAGCGTGAGCGGCTTTCACTACTCGCGGCCGGCGATCAGATTGAGGATCGATTCACCCCCCGTGGTTCCCGGTAGAGCCAGCAGCTGGGGGATTCTCGAGATCGCCGCGGCGGGGGGAACGGCCATCTGGATCTATTCGGACGGGATACCCGGTGAGCTCGAAGAGGGAGGCGTGATCATGGTTCACGCGACCGGAACTCCATTCGACGGCGTCAGTGGAACCGTGCAATTCGTCGGCGGGGATTTCAATGTATTCCTGGTGGAGACCAACCTGGTCGGCACGGGCAATTACGGTAACCTCAGCGGCTATTGGGAGTTCGCTCCGGTTGAGCCTCCCCTTCCACCGGACCTCGATGGCGATGGCATCTCCGATGAACAGGACAACTGCCCTTCTGTGGTCAACCCGGAGCAGCTCGATGAAAATAAAGATGGTATAGGCGATGCCTGCCAGCTTCCTCCGGAGGTGGCCGCCGCCTGCGAAGCGGCTTTGGATCTCTCTCCCACCGATAGCGTGATCGCCGATTCGACCGGTGGTGCGCTGTTTAATGTCGATTGCGGATCGGGGGGGAGTTCTCCAGGTTCCTGGTTCAGGCTTGTTGGAACAGGGAACTGGATGAGTGTAAATACCTGCAGCAGGGGGACCTCTTTTGATACCCGGCTCAGCGTTTTCGAGGGCAGCTGTGATGAGCTTGTCTGTCTCTCAAGTAATGATGACGGGGCCGGCTGTCCCGATGGGCAGTCCTATACGGCCTTCCGGTCGGATAGGGGAGTCGAGTACCGGGTGCTGGTGCACGGAGCCGGCCCGGACGACTTTGGCCCCTTCGTTCTCAATGTCGAGGAGGCCTTCCCTCGAAATGATATCGATGGTGACGGGATCTACGATGAGGAAGACAACTGTCCCCCGGTGTTCAATCCCGACCAGACCGACACCGATGACGATGGCCTTGGAGATGTCTGCGATGGCGATCCAACGCCGCTGAGCCCCTGCGAAGATGCGATCTCTATCGATCCGGTCAGCACAACCCTAGGTGATACAAGCGGACTGCTGCCGCGTGTCGAGATAGACTGCGGGGCCAGCGCGATCTCCTCAGGGCTCTGGTACAGGCTGGTTGGTACCGGCGACGAGCTGGTTGTCGATACCTGCGGACCGGAGACGGTTTTCGATACAAAGCTGAGCGTCTTTTCCGGCGTCTGCGAGGAGCTCGTCTGCGTGGCGGGGAACGATGATGGCGGTGGGTGCCCTGATTACCAGAGTCATCTCAGCTTCCGATCAGAGCCCGGGGTTGAGTATTTCATCGTTGTTTATGGTTACGGGGCCAAAGATTCCGGTGCCTTTGTGCTGAACCTGAGTCTGGACCCGGACGTCGATGATGATGGGGTCGAGAATGATCTCGACAATTGTCCTTGGCAGCCCAATCCCGTCCAGGTTGATACCGATCAAGACAACCTGGGAGATGCCTGTGACAGCGACGATGATGACGATGGAATTCCTGATGGAGGGGACAACTGCCCGGTGCGCTCCAACCCGATGCAGATCGACACGGATGGGGACGGGCAGGGGGACTCCTGCGATCTCGATGATGACGATGATGGGGCCGGGGACCTGGTGGATAATTGTCCGTTGATCTCGAATTCAGACCAGGAAGATACCGACAGCGATGGGCTGGGTAATTCCTGCGATGAGGATGACGATGGAGACGGCATCGATGACGCCTCAGACAACTGCGCCCTGTTGGCCAATCCGGGCCAGCTGGATACCGATGGTGACGGAGCCGGCGACCCCTGTGATTCCGACGACGATGGAGATGGCCAGGCCGACATATCAGACAATTGTCCCTTGCTGGCAAATCGGAACCAGGTGGATACGGACGGAGATCTGAGTGGGGATGCCTGCGATAACGACGATGATGGAGATGGGGTGGTTGATCAGTTCGATAATTGCCCGCTGGTGGAGAATGACGCGCAGTCGGACAACGACGAAGACGAGGTGGGAGATGCCTGTGACGATGATGACGACAACGACGGTATCTCCGACGCCGGGGACAATTGTCCGCTGGTCTCAAATAGCGGCCAGGGTGATCTTGACCTGGATGATCTCGGTGATCTCTGTGACAGCGATGACGTTAACGATGGTGTAGAAGTTGCCCTGGATAATTGCCCTCGTTTGACGAATGCGACCCAGCTTGATTCTGACGGTGATGACGCCGGCGATGCCTGTGACCTTGATGATGATGGTGATGGAGTTGACGATGTCGCGGACAATTGTCGACTCCTGGCCAACCCGCGCCAGCTGGATACCGATGGAGATGAGCTTGGGGATGCCTGCGACCAGGATGATGATGGAGATGGCAGCCCTGATGAGGAGGACAACTGCCCGCTCACGGCCAACGCAGCCCAGGAGGACACCGATGATGATTCACTCGGAAACGCCTGTGATGCGGACGATGACGCCGATGGCATTGTAGATGGGGAGGACAATTGCCCGCTCCTTTCCAACTCCGGGCAGGCAGACCTCGACTCCGACGGCCTGGGAGATTCCTGCGATCCCGACGATGACAATGATGGCGTCAGCGATGCGGATGACACCTGCGCGGGCCATGATGACTCCGTCGATCAAGATGGGGACGGGATCGCGGATGGCTGCGACAATTGCCCGGCCCTCGCGAATCTGTCCCAGGAGGATCGTGATGGGGATGGTCTCGGTGATGCCTGTGACCAGGTCGGCCCCTTCGAGCGTTCGGATGCGAACGGCGATGGGCGCCTGAATATCTCGGATGTAAGTTTTACTCTCAGCTGGTTGTTCCGAGGTGGCCGGGTGCCGGGGTGTCTTGCGAGCGCTGATTCCAATGCCGATGGACGCGTCAATATTGTGGACGCCACCTATACCCTCAACTGGCACTTCTACGGCGGGCAGGAGCCCCCGGCCCCGCTGGTCTGCGATGTTTCTTTCCTGGAGACGGACAAGGATCTTGGCTGTGAGACGAGCACCTGCCCAGGATTCTGATGGCCGGAACGTTCCTGGAAGGTTGGCTCAGGACATGGCCTGGAGATACTGCCTGTCGATGACGGCCAGCATCGTTTCTAAGCTCGAGTAGGGGCCCGGGGTGTAGGCCCGCGAGGAAACTCCCCGCTGTGAGCGTTCGCAGATCGTCCAATCCTGCCTGTTGGTCTCATCCCAGAACTCAACCGACGGCCCCGGGTCAAAGCCGGCTTCCGAGACCGCGTCCGGATGGTAGAGCCATTCGCAGGTGATGAGGCTCCTGTGCGGGCCGCTCCTGGTGAGACGATGGACAAGGACGAAGTCCGGCTGCAGGCTGACCAGCATGTTCGGGAAGATGACGTAGTAGTAGGCCCGCTGCAGATCCGGCCCCTCGAGGCCGGGAAGGTGGGCCGCGCAGCGCTCGCCGGTGGTCGTCATTCCGCCGCCGGGCCGGCTGATCTCCATGGGGCCGCCGAGAAACGGTCCCTCCTCGAGGTCGTTCGCGGTCGCCCGGAAGTGGCTGAGCTCGTTCAGGGCGGGGTGGACTGTGGGGCAGTGGTAGCACTCGGAATAATTCTGAACGATCAGCTTCCAATTGGCGGCAACGTCGTATTCGACCTGGTGGGCGGTCTGCAGGCCGCCGATCTCCCAGGGCCGGAATCTCTTCTCCAGCGGGGCGAAGTGGGTTTCGAAATGGGATGGATCATCGGAGAGATTGATGAAGATCGCCCCCATCAACGTTCCGCAGGCAGCGGCCTTGAGCGGATAGTCATCTTTTTGAAAGCCCTCGGTTTCATCCATATTGGGAGCGCTGACAAGCTCCCCGTCGAGCGCGTAGGACCAGGCGTGGTAGGGGCAGGTGATGTACTTGCTGAATTTGCCCTCGTCGCTCGAGCAGAGCCCGGTTCCGCGATGCCTGCAGAGGTCGAAAAAGGCGCGGAGCTGTCCAGCCGTATCCCGGACGATGATGATTCTCTCGTCTCCCTGGGTGTGGATGAAGAATTCTCCGGGCTCCCGGATGGTCGATTCTCTTCCAACGTAGATCCACTCCCTCGAGAAGATCCTTTCGCTCTCGCGATCGTAGATCTCCTGGTCGGTAAAATATCTTCCGGGGAGGGTTGTGGGGTGGTTGCCTGGGGATTTGTTCATCATGAGAGGTGCCTGGTAAATCGTTGCTCGCGGAGGCTTTGCTGGTGTTCCCTGATGTGAAAAGAAGATGAGGAGCCGGTCAAATGAAATTGTCCCGGGGAGAGGGAGATAAGATAAAAACCCGCGCGGCAACTGAGCGTTGGAGGGTTTTCGTGCGCTCGCCTATAATCGTCCGGAAAGAGATTCTTTTCCAACTTTCCGTCAAGCCGCAGTGGGAGGTTCCACTCATGCCCCAAAAGGTTTTTTCTTTCCGTTTGCCATCCGCCGTGTTCATGGTGATCGGCCTGCTGCCTTCACTGGTCTTTACCCAGGATGGGAAGAGCTCGGGGGTGGAGCTCATCGTGCGCGGCGTGCCGGCCGGAAGACTGGATCCTTTTCGCAAGAGCTTCAGGAAATACGTCAATGTTTTCGGCGTCCATGTCTTCGCTACAGAGAAGACTCCGGATTCGAAGGTGCTCCACGCAGCTACCATCATGGCGGAGTATCTCGACAATGACGAGGATGGCAAGCCGGACAATCCCCTTGTGGTAGAGGCCCTCGCGGCGAGGGATGCCTTCCTGATGATGACAGCTACGGACAGGGGGCTCGATCGCATCGACCCTGAGGGATGGCGCAAGGAGGGCTTTCATGCCGGCCAGTTCCAGCACGCGGAGGAGACGAACCCGGGCCGGGGGCGCTTCGATGCCAGCCTGGAGGAGGTTCTCCATCTCATCACCCAGCATGGCTACGGCAATGTCTATCCGAGGGTCTTCGGCGACCGCAAGGGTACGGAGCTGGCGAGGTGTCTTGACAAGGCGAGGGGCGGGCATTTTACCCGTGTTCCAAAGCGCTATCCTCGCGGGGCCTGGTTTACCTATGATGATCGAAGCTGCGAGTACCGCTGCCAGACCCAGGAGTACATCTACTGGGCATTGACATCGCTGCTGGGCGCCCAGCAGGACCCCGATCGGTGCGAAGAGATCTCCAGGGAATGGAGGCTGTGTACGCCCAGGGCGCTCAAGGCGGGCGACCCGGGAATCTATTCCCTTCTCAAGAATCCAAAATACAAATTTCCCGAGGTGCTTCCTGATGGAACTTATCGCAAATCCGGAGCAAAGAAGAAACGCAGTGGGTCGTGATGCGCGGGTCCTGCTGCTGGTGATTCTGTCGAACCTGCTGTACGGCTGCGGGATGGAGCGCCGGGTTTCCGTGCAAAGAGAGCCTCCCGCCGCGGAGGAGGTCGCGCGCCCAGCCGGGCCCGTGGACTATGGCTACTCACGTGATGACAAGCTGAGGCTGAATCATCTCCAGGTCAAGGGGACCCACAACAGCTACCATCGCCGTCCCGCCTTTTCTCTCGTTGGCGAACATAATTATGAACAGGCTCCCCTGGATGTGCAGCTCGGCGAGTATGGGGTCCGGGCGGTCGAATTGGATATCCATCCGTCCTCCAGGGGCTACGAGGTCTACCACCTTCCCTTGATTGATTCGCGCAGCACCTGCGCCCTGCTGGTCGATTGCCTGAAGGTTCTCAAGAGGTGGTCTGATTCGAACCCGGGGCATCATCCTCTCTTTATCTGGATTGAGCCTAAGGATGAGCTTGGCGGAGGAATCTTCGATATGGACGCACTCGATGCCGAGATCCTCTCGGTCTGGCCCGAGGAGCGCCTCGTGACGCCCTCGCTGGTCAAGGGCGGCCATGGCTCGGTGCGCGAGGCCATTGTAGAGGAGGGCTGGCCGACGCTTGGCCAGGTTCGAGGCCGGGCGATGTTCATGCTCCTTGACCGCGGCCGTCAACGCGATGCCTACCTGCGAGGAGAGAGGGGGCCTGGCGCGCTGGACGGGCGAGTGCTCTTTGTTCACGCCAACCCCGCTGATTTCGATGCACCCTTCGCGGCGGTTGCGAAGATCGATGACCCATCCAGTCGGCACATACCTATCGCCCTGGCGAAGGGAATCATCGTCGGAAGCAATATCGGCTCAGCCTCACGCTCCGACGAGGGCAACCTGAGGAAGCTGCGGGCCGGCCTTCGAAGCGGCAGCCATCTTCTGACCGGAGATTTCCCAGCGCCTGTAAAGGGACGGAGCTATTGGTTCGAGATGCCGGGGGGGACGCCGTCGCGCTGCAATCCCATCACGGCTCCAGGCAATTGCTCAAGCCTCGATGCCGAGGACCCCTCGGTTCTCCGCCGAGGCAGGCAGACGCCCGGGGATTGAGGCCGAGTCTATTTCTCGAGTCCCAGCTTGTCGAGCTTCGGGGTGATGACGAACTGGCAGTAGGGAACCGCTTTGTTGTTGCGGTAGTAGTCCTGGTGGTATTTCTCTGCCTCGTAGAACTTCTCAAGCGCGCTCACCTCGGTGACGATGGGTGAGTGGAAAACCCCGGCCTCGTCCTTCTTTTTGATCGACGCCTCGGCGATCTCTTTCTGTTTTTCCGAGTGGTAGAAGATGGCTGACCGGTACTGGGTTCCAACATCGTTACCTTGTTGATTGAGGGTGGTTGGATCGTGCAGCTTCCAGAAATGCTCGAGGACTCCGGCGAAGTCGATGACCGCGGGGTTGAAGGTGATCTGTACGACCTCGGCATGTCCGGTGAGGCCTGTGCAGATCTGTTCGTAGGTCGGGTCCGGCACGGCCCCGCCCATGTAGCCGGAGGTCACGTCGCTGACGCCCTTGATCTGTTCGAGGACAGCCTCGATGCACCAGAAGCAGCCGGCCCCCAATGTAGCGACCTCGCCGCCAGCCGGAGCGGAGGCCGAATCGGGCTTCGCGGTTTCGGCAGGAGGAGGTTCGGGATTCTTTTCGGGTTCAGCTTTACCGGGAACTTCTTTTTCGGGTTGTGTCATCATCTCTTCTTTTTCAGCGTCAAAATATGCCATTTTAACCACGCCGGAATCTACCCGGTCTGTACAGGCACTGAGAACCAACGGCAGGATACCGAGGCAGAGCAGGCAAAGGCGATTTTTCAAGGAAATGGGATTCATATCTTGGCGGGGAACGACAAAAGCAGCCTTGATGATTATGGCGCTATTGTACCCGTATTCTGCGTTTTCTCCGCATTTTGTCCAGGATGCGGCAGTCGTTCTTTCTCCTGGAGGCAATTTGCCGGGGACGGTTATTTTGAATTTTCCGATGAAGCAGGATATATTGGTTGGAAGAAGAGAAGCTCGTTCTTGATGGATAAGAGTTGCTGACTAGACGAAACGAACTGACAGATAGGGGAGCGTGTAATCATGCTAGACATTCTTGGCGGCCCCGGATCGAATAAAGATCGGCAGTGCGATGGTGTTTCCAGGCGGGCCTTCCTGAAGGTTGGAGGGATGGCCCTTGGAGGTCTCTCGCTTGGGCAATTGCTCGAGCTGGAGGCGGCGGCCGGTACCGGGAGCTCTCACAAGGCGGTCATCAACATCTACCTTCCCGGCGGTCCATCACACATCGACCTCTGGGATCTCAAGCCGGATGCGCCCAGAGAAATACGCGGGGAATTTCGTCCTATCAAGACGAATGTTCCCGGCATGGAGATCTGCGAACTCTTTCCGCGGCTGGCGAAGATGGCAGACAAGTTTTCGATTGTCCGTTCGATTGTCGGGGCGCATGGCGCTCACGATGGCTTCCAGTGCATGACCGGGCGGACCCATAATGAGCCGCCGCCCCTGGGCGGCTGGCCAGCCCTTGGTGCCTGGGTGTCCAAGGTGCAGGGTTCCTCCGCTCCCGGTATTCCCCCGCATCTTTCACTGATGTACTCGACGGGCAACAGGACCTGGGGCGAGCCCGGAACGGGCGGCTTCATCGGCGCGGCCCACGCGCCCATTGGGCTGGTCGCCCGCAAGGGACAGACCTCCGGCCCCAGCGTCGACATGGTTCTCAAGGACATGCCCCTGGAGCGCCTGCGGGACAGGGAGCGGCTGCGGCGAAGCCTCGACGGCTTCAGGCGTTCGACCGACCAGAAGGGGGTGATGGCGGGGATCGACAGCTACAACCTCCAGGCCTTCAGCATCCTCACATCCTCGGGACTTGCCGAGGCTCTTGATCTCTCGAAAGAAGACCCCGAGGTGGTGAAGCGCTACGGGGAGAACGATACGAAATATCAGCGAGATGGAGCCCCCAAGATGATTCGCAACTTCCTCGTCGCCCGCCGGCTGGTGGAGGCCGGGGCGCGGGTGGTTTCTCTGAACTACAGCCGCTGGGACTGGCATGGCGGAGACGGGATGAATTTTCCCCGTTCACGCCAGGAATTCCCCCTGCTTGACCAGGGTCTCTCCGCCCTGATCACGGACCTGCACGAGCGCGGTCTCGATAGGGATGTCTCGGTCGTGGTCTGGGGGGAGTTTGGCAGGACTCCGAAGATCAACAAGAACAACAGCCGTGACCACTGGCCGCAGGTCTCCTGCGCTCTCGTAGCCGGAGGCGGAATGCGCAATGGCCAGGTGATCGGATCCACGAACAGGTTCGGCGAACATGCCAAGGACCGTCCCGTGACCTTCCAGGAGATGTTCGCCACCCTCTATCACAATCTCGGCATCAATGTTCAGACGGCTACCGTTACGGATAACAGCGGTCGCCCGCACTATCTTGTCGATTCAGGCGTCCAGCCCATCGGGGAGCTGGTCTGAGGGCCGGCGGTCTTCAGTCTTTCTCCCTGCTGATCGAATAGTGTCCTGAGTAGCGCTCCCGGCATCGCGCCTTGATGTCTTCACGGCATTTGAGTCCCGGGTCGTCGTCGAATCGATCAGTCCGGAGGTGCTCTACTCCGGGTCCGAAGATTCCATCGCAGACCAGGTCCGCGAGCAGGATTCCGACCGAGGTGCTTTGGAACACTCCTCGGCCGTTGAACCCGGTGCAGTGATAGAGTCCCTCCACCTCCCGGACCGGGCCGCAGAGAGCATGTCCGTCGGGGGTGAACGTCATGATGCCGCTCGTTACGGTCATCGGGGTGCGCTCATCTATAAAGGGAAACCGTCTTGAGGCGGAGTCGATGAGCGTAGCGATCTGCAGGCTGTCCCTGGGCGCGCTCATCTGCGACATCTGGAAGTCCTCCGGAAGGTCTTCCATGTCGTATTCCGTGGGCAGCTCTTCGTAGGTGCCTACCAGCATCCCGCCGGCTTCCGGGCGCGAGTAGATGCGGTTCTTCCTGTCACGGAGGGCCGCTTCGGAGGTCCCGATCGGGACCTCCGGAAGGGGGCGCGTGACAAGGTAGGCATGTCCCATCGCCGCCGTGGCCATGGAGGTGCTCGTCAGCCCGGCCAGGAGGTAGGACCAGGGCCCTGCGGCATTAATCACGATGGGAGCATGGTGTTCGCCCCGGGGGGTGCCGACTCCCTTGATGGAGCCTCCCTCGACCAGGAGCTTCGTGACGGGAGTGTCGGTAATGAAGGTCGCGCCCCCGGCTCGGGCGAGCTCGATATAGGAGCTCAGGAGCTCACTGGGGTCGAAGTGGCCATCGGTGGGGCAGTAGCAGTATTCGATAAGATCGTCGGCGCGCATGCAGGGCAGGCGCCGCCGGGCGAAGTCGGCATCGACGAGATCGATCTCGAAGCTGATCTCCTTTCCCATCTTTACGAAGTCACGGAGCTCCCTGGCTCGCTCAGGGTCGGCCGCGACATGCAGCGAGCCAGTCATGGTGAAGATCTCCTTCTTCACCTTCCGCTCAATTTCCTTGACGACCTCGATGCCTTTCATCAGGAGGCTGGTCTCCTCGGGGCTCTCACGGAGCTGGGCCCCGAGTCCTGCAGCCCGGCCGGTCGAGCCTGAGCCGAGCAGGGACCTCTCCAATACCAGGACCTTCTTTCTGCGAGCCGACAGCTGCATTGCCGCGCTGCAGCCTGCCGCGCCTCCGCCGATGATGATGATGTCAGCTGATTCGTTCATCGCGAGCTTGCTGTCCTGGTGTTTCGATGCGGAAGGCGTTGAAGCAACCTGGAGCGCCTGCCGGGGGTTCGTTACTTTTTCATTCCGCCAAGCCAGCGGGCGGTGTTTTCGATGACCTTCAGCATACTCTTCTCGTGGAAGACCCTGTAGGTCTCGTGCCCGGGCCGAAAATAGAAGACCTTGCCCTTGTCGATGTTCCAGACCGCCGCGGTACGGAACCACTCTCCGGTCGGCCAGCGCTCCTCGATGATGACCTCGTCGGGGTCAGGTACGTTAAAGGGCTCGTTGTACATCTCTGTATTGGGGATGGTGAAGTTCCGGGGGAGGCCCCGGGCGACGGGATGGTCTGGCTTCAGGACATTGAAGTGGCTTGGCTTTCCATCGGGTCGGTAGCCCGGGAAGCAGCAATTGGGCAGGTGGACGGTCACCACCGTTTTTCCGCCGGGATATTTGCTCGGATAGAACCTCGGCGTCGGCAGGGAGTTCTTTTCTGGTGTCGTGTAGCGCCGCGGCGGCGGGACGATCTTGAACTCAACCGTTTCGCCCTTGAGGGCAGGGAAGGCCTTCTTCGCGTTCTGGATGGTCCTGTAGTTCATCGCCTCGACGAAGGGGGTCGCCCAGTGGGCCGAGTGGAGAGCTATGAACTGGAGCTTGCCGGCCTTGATTTTTTCAAGGACCGCCTTGCCCCTGGCGGGGGAGACCTCGCCCTTTCGGCCATGCACCCACATGACCAGGACATCGGTCTTATCGAGCAGGGCGTTGGAGAGTCCCTGCTCGGGGTCATCCAGTTTCACCGACTTGACCTCGAAGTCCTTGAAGCCCTTCAGGTGTTCGGCGATGTGGTTCCCCAGGAAGTTCTTATAGGAGGATTTCTGGGCGGGCTGTTGCGAGTCCCAGACCAGCACGCGGATCTTGCCTTCGTCTTTCTGCGCGATGCATTGGGTGGGGGCCTGGAGCAGGACCAGGGAGAGGAGGACCAGGCAGGGGATGATGGGTTTCAGCATATTGTTTCGCTCCGTTTCACAGCGGTTCTTTTCAGAGCTCGAGTCGTCTCACGAGCATATTCACTCAAAAGGTTCTTAACAAGCGGCGGAACCTGTTTTTGTAAAACACCGACAGGACTCTTTCCTGAGCAGGCTCGTCGATTTACGATAGACCGCGCCTTGATCCATTAACGATAAACGACAGGAGAACATCATGAGCCAGCGTACGAATACCCGCCGTAGCTTTTTGAAGAAGGCTGCCGGATCCGCAGTCGCGGTTCCGACGATCGCCACCATTCCTCTCCTGGGGGAGGATGCTCCGAGCAACAAGGCGACGATCGGCTTTGTCGGCACCGGCAACAACGGCACCAACTGGATGGGCCGCTTCCTGGGCGACAAGAGGATGCGTGTCGTCGCCGTCTGCGATGTAAACAAGGAGGGGCCGGGCTATTGGGGCGGCTCTGTCCGCGGGCGTGAGCCGGCTGTTCGCAAGGTCAACGGGCACTACAAGGACAAGGGCTGCAAGGGCTACGAAGATTTCCGCGATGTCATCGGCCGCAAGGACATCGATTCGATCTACATCGGTACCCCTGACCACTGGCATGCCCTGGTCGCCGTGTATGCTGCGCGGGCGAAGAAGAACATCTACGGGCAGAAGCCTCTCTCGCTGACGATTGCCGAGGGCCGGGCCATGGTCAAGGCTGTCGAGGCAAACAAGGTTGTGTGGCAGACGGGCAGCCAGCAGCGTTCGGACAGGAATTTCCGCCGCGCCTGCGAGCTGGTTCGAAACGGCAGGATCGGCAAGGTCCATACAGTGCTTTGTGGCCTGCCGGGTGGGATACCTGATTACGGCAGGACAGCCAACCAGACCAAGACCGTTCCCGTTCCCGATGGTTTCAATTTTAATATGTGGCTGGGACCCGCCCCGGAGGCCGAGTTCTGTCCGGCAAGGGTAGGGGTGAACTTCCGCTGGATCCTCGATTATTCAGGAGGGCAGTTGACAGACTGGGGAGGACATCATCCCGATTGTGCCCAATGGGGCCTCGGAACCGAGCGCTCCGGACCGGTCGCCATCAAGAACCAGAAGGCGACCTGGGCAAAGCACCCAGTCTACAATACGGCGACCGAGTATTACTTCGAGTGTCATTACGCCAGCGGCGTCAAGATGATCATAGCCAACCGAGACCATCGTCCCGCCGATGAGCGGGAGGTTCGCTGGCGCGGCGGAGTGACCTTCATCGGCGAAGATGGCTGGGTCTGGGCGGACAGGGGACGCCACGATGCGAGCTCCAAGGAGATTCTCAAGGAGGAGATCGGGCCGGACGAGACGCATCTCTACCAGAGTGACAACCACGTCAAAAACTTCATCGACTGCATGTTCTCCCGCAAGGAGACGGTCGCTCCGATCGAGGTCGCGCACAGGTCGATCTCTCTGGCGCATCTCGGAAATATATCCATGCGTCTTGGCAGGGATCTGAAATGGGATCCGGCCAAGGAGCAGATTGCCGGCGACAAGAGCGCCACCGAGATGCTCAGCCGCGCCTACCGGAAGCCCTGGAAGCTTGGCTAGATGTCCCTCTCGGGAGTGTTCGGCCTTTCCGTATGCGGTTGCGGCGGACCCGGGCCGGGTCGTAGACCTTCAGGCTTGCGCCGGCCCGGTTCTGGTGCTGGAATATACATCGTTCGCGTTTTGGGTAGCGGACGATCAGGTCAACTGAAGAACCAGTATCTATAGATTCACCGAGCGGAGGATATGTCATGAGGTCATACAAGCTCATGGTGGCGCTCTTGTTGGTGCCGACAGTCGTTATTGGGAGTGTAGTTTCAGGCCAGGCCGTTTGGGCGGATGAGGTCTACCTGGGCGACATTGTCGCAGGCGGAGATGGCCGGGGAAGCGCCCCTGAGGAAAACATAGGAATCAACGCCGACACGGGGATCTTTGAGCTGGGACACAACAACGGCAATATCACCAACACCGGTGATAATCCACAGTATGTAGAAGAGTCGACCTTTCTCGACAGCGTCTTCATCATCGAGGCGGTTACGCAGCAGATCAACCAGGAGGGGGCTTCGTTTACTTTCGGCGGACAGGATGCTTCGGGAAATACCTGGAACCATATCATCTCCGATGTGACCCACGACATTGACAAGGGGATCGAGGACGTCTGGGCTGGTGGAATGAACTTCTGGCGCGGAGCGGTCGGGATCCACGCCTCCGCGGGAGTCACCTTCGACCTCGAGGAGATCCGCAGCGAGTACGGCCCGGAGACGGTTCGCTATTTCCAGAGCTTCGCCGGGAGCGACCAGTGCGGCGGTATGCGAATCAGCCTGCACGTGATTGCCAGCGATGACATCGAGGTGCTCGATGCCGTCAGCATCGGCCCCATCGGCCCTAACCAAGGAGAGCTCATCATCTTCGAGATTCCCGAGGATGCCCTCTATCTCACCCTGGCCACAGGCGCCGCGGATGGGGGTATCGGCTGCGCGCACGGCGTTTTCGCCGAGCCCGTGATTACCGACACCTTCGCTCCGGAGCGCAGCGTCTCGAGCCCGGGCAGGGTAAGTCCCTGTCCGCCGGCCGGCGGCGGACCGATTGAGGTTACCATCAGCCAGGATCTCGGCGATGGCGATCCGGATGAGACGGTGGTCGTCAACGAGTTTATCACCGGCCCGATATCCGTCGATATGATCACAGCCGAGGGAGCGACCGTCGAGAACCGGATCGCCTCCGGCCTGGGCGAGCAGGGGTTTATCCAGAACTGGCTGCTGCTGGGCCCCCTGGGCCAGGCTGGCGGACCGGCTCCCGGCGTCGACGCCATCCGTCTCGACTACCTGACCGATGGGGATGCTACCGAGCTGACCGTAGAGCCGGCGCCCGGCGATCAGATCGAGACGGATTTCGGCGCCAGCGCCGCCAGCAACGGTCTGCTGCCCACCCCTGGAGCTCCTGATATCAACCCCGGCGGCCTTCCGACCTGGAATCCCTGGCTGGATCCCGATGACACCATCAACTTCGATGATTTCTACGGAGGCAACCAGGACAACCAGGTGATGTACGCCTTCGCCTACGTCACCTTCGAGGATGACATGGAGGTGGACATCGGTCTCGGCAGCGATGATTCGGTCCAGGTGCTCTTTGATTCCGAGGAAATCTACATCAACGATATTTCCCGGGGCTGCGGCGGCGCGAACCAGATCCAGGATATTGCGTTGCTGAGCACCGACTTCGGGCCTGTCGAGGCGGGTGTGCACACTCTCATGCTGAAGATTTTCGATGGCGGCGGCGGGAACTGCTTTCGACTGCGTTTCCAGGATTCCTTCACCGGCGAGCCCATCACCGAGGGGATCGAGGTCTGCTTCTCGCCAGAGCAGGCGCCCTGCGAATGGGATCCCATTGGCGTCGATATCGTCTGGGAAACTACCCTCGCCGCTCTCGATACGGGGGTCGTCTACGAGATCGCTACGGATGACGGATCCTTTGATTTCGGCGGCTGGATCGGCCAGCGCAGCATACTGGGGCTCTTCGATGCGGGAGTTTCTCCCTGTGAGGGTCCTGTGGCCTCGCTGGGCTGCAGCCTCGGCGACGATGGGCTCTCTCTACGCTGGGTCAATCCCGACCAGGCCGAGCTTGAGGGCTCGATCGTTATCTCGGTTGATGGAGTCGAGGCCGGCATGGTCCCGGGCTCTTCGACCAGCGCGCTGATATCGGTCGATGGCATTTCCGCCCTGGGCAGCCAGGTGTGTGTGACCAACCCCAGCGGCCTGAGCGCCTGCTGTGGCGTGTTTTCCGGTACCGAGCTGTATATCAACTGCGGCGGCGAGACCCTCTCCGAGGCGGGAGGTAATTCCCTGGGTGATGGCCGGACCTGGCTGGGCGACAACGAAGACAACCCGAGTCCCTTCCTGCTGACGGCGGGGGCGGCCGCTGTTGACTATACGACCCTCAGGAGACCGCCCTTCCAGGTGGTTGACACCCAGTTCGTCGCGCCGGCCTACGTGGATAACGCGGAACGCAGCGCGCTCTTCGCTACCATTCGTGAAAACAACGCGGACATTGTCTACAGCGTCGCGCTGCCGCAGGGCGACTACGAGGTGACCCTGCTCTTTGCCGAGGGAGCCAACAGCCAGGGCTGCGAGGATCTCGAGGACCCGGCCCTGTCGGCGAGATATTGCCGGGTCTCGGATCTCTACCTCAACGATGAGCTGGTGGCCGATCAATTTTCGATGCACGTTGAGGCCCAGCGCGCGCTCGGCAATGAGCTCCCCAACGCGGAATACGGGGTGGCCGTTGCCAGGGGGCCCTATACGCTCGAGGGCGTGGACCAGATCACGGTTCGCGTAGGCGATCTTCCCGGCGGAACGACCTTCCGTCCCAACCGGGCGGCGATCAACGGCATCGCCATTCGCCAGAGCGGTGACGCGCCCCCGCCTCCCCCCGCCGAGCTCTGCGGCAATGGGATGGATGACGACCGAGATGGAGCGATCGATTGCGATGACGGTGACTGCTCCGAGGATGCCGCCTGCCGGGTGGTTGTCGGTGAGCGCTTCGTGCGGGGAGATGCGAACTCCGACGGCAGCATCAACCTGACCGATGGAGTGATCCCGCTGCTCTTCCTGTTCTCAGGAGGCACAGCTCCGGCCTGCGCCGACGCGGCGGACACCAACGATACCGGGAATATCGAGATCACCGACGCGATCATTATCTTCAGCTGGCTCTTCACCGGAGGAGCGGCTCCAGCCGCGCCGTCACCTGAGAGCCCGGGCTATTCGACCGCGGATTGCGGAGCTGACCCCTCAGCTGATGAAATCGGCTGCGAGAGACAGGCCGCAGCCTGCGAGTGAGACGCCCAGGGTCGGAGCTGCGATGATTGGCTGGTCGTGGGACCGGGGTCAGCCAATCAAGCTGTTCGCGCAATAGGACGCAAACAACCAGGCTACGCCGGGAACAGCAAAACACAGTCCCAGCCGTCAGCTCCCAGGCGCTGCAAGGCCTGCTCCGGGGATGATCAGGATGAACTCAACCCGGATGCCGATAAGAAACTGCATGCGGCCGCGTTTTTGACTCATAGGATGGATCCGAGCTGAAGGGCAGGCGGCTTCGTTTTCGAGATGCGAGGTCCGCCTATCCGCAGGATTCGTAGCTCGCGCAGTCCAGCCCGTCTTCACCCGTGTCGGGGCCGCAATCGACCGGTCCGGGAGCGGCGGGAGCCGTTCCGCCAAGGAACAGGTAGTTGAAGATGAGGATCGCATCGGTCAGGTCGAGATTTCCGTCATTGGTGCTGTCGCTGGCATCCGAGCAATCAGGGCCGGCGACCCCGAGAAAAAGGACACTGAGGATGTGAACGCCATCGCTGAGATCCACGGTCGCATCGGTATTTGAGTCTCCGCGTCGGAAGCCGGGCCCGCCGCCGCCTTCTTCGATGGTCACCACCACGCGGGCGGTGTCCTGCCCAGCCCCATCACTGACGGTGACCTCGTAGGTGTATACGCCGGCGCTGAAGAAGGTGACCGCGGTGGATTCTTTGTTCTGACGTCCGATCGTGTCACCTCCGGGGCCCGAGATTTTTTCCCAGGAGAAACTCAGCTCCTGTTCGCCGGCGTCCCCGTCGTCTGAGCTCGTGGCATCGAGGTAGGCGATCGCGAAGCCATTCTCCAACGGGAGGTTGGGCGGATTCGGGTTGGTCGTGATTCGTGCGTTCGGAGGATTGTCAGGCGGGTTGACCGGGACCACCCTGTAGATCGAGCCGGTGTAGGCGGCGATATAGACCTCTCCAAAACCGTCGAGTCCGAAGGACGAGATCTGGCTGAGGTTGCCGGCGATGCCGCGATTGAGGCTGGCGGTCTGATTGACGATCTCCCGTGCCACGCCATTCTGAACTCTCAGGGTCCGGACCCAGTTGGTGCAATAATCGGCGAAGAAATAGACTCCTTGCAGATCAGGCATCTTGCAGCCGCGATAGACGACACCCCCGGTGAGAGAGCAACCCGAGCCCGCTCCGCTGTGGCGGTATTCGTAGATCGCCCCGGTGCGCTCACCAGCTCCGTAGGATGTCCCTGAGCTGTAGCTGTGGTTTCCTTCGCGTACTTTCCACTCGTAGTTTTCACCGCCATTGGAGGCGGCTGGCTGGAAATCAATCTCCTCCCAGGCGTTCTGACCGACATCGCCGATGTAGAGATCGTGGGTCTCTGGATCGAAGGAAAAGCGCCAGGGATTGCGCACGCCGATGGCCCAGATCTCGTCTCGAACCGAGCCGTTGTTGGTAAACGGGTTGTCGGGCGGGATGCCGTAGGGATCACCGCCATCGACGTCAATTCGCAGCATCTTGCCCAGCAACTGGCGTCCGTTCTGGGAGCGGTTTCCGGGATCGCCTCCGCTGCCCCCATCGCCAAAACCGATGTAGAGGTAGCCGTCCCTGGGAGAGAAGGCAAGCTGCCCGGCATTGTGATTCGAGTAAGGCTGGCTCACCGTCAGGACAATCTGTTCAGTGTTCGAGCTCGCGGTAGTTGCCGAGGTGGCGCGGTAGCGGGCAATGACAGAGGTGCCGCCGGAGTTGGTGTAGTTGACGAAGAAATATCCGTTCTTTTGAAAGTCCGGGTGGAAGGCCAGTCCGAGAAGGCCTCTTTCCCCGCCCGAGCGAACACGGGAGGTGATGTCGAGAAAAGACCTGGAGACCAGGGTGTCGTTGGCGAGGTTGATGATCCGGATCCGGCCGCGCTGCTCTACGATGTAGAGACGGCTGGTGTCCCCTGGGGCGGCCTGGATGTCGACGGGAGAAGACAGCCCGGACAGGACCAGCTCAGCTGTAATTTCTTCCCCGGGAGCCGTCGCGATGCCGTCGCAGTCGAAGGCGGAGAGATTATTTGAAAGAGAGCTCAGAAGCAGAACTACAAGCGCCTTTACGGGGAGCTTCATAACGAAATTACCTTATCTATCAGACCAGATCCCTGGAGAGGATGACGTCCCTGGAATGGACACTCCGCCCCATTTAACTGCTGCCCATGTTTCCACCCATCTTTCCAGGAGGAAAAACACGGCAGCAAAGCCGATGAATGCCACGATCGGTTCACGCTAAAACGCGTTCCGCGCCGCCTATGTCTAATGGTAAACCCCGCACCCCGGAGAAATCCTCTAGTTTTCCATCTGAATGGATGAAATCAGGGCTATTTGGCCGGGCCGGGGGTCAGGGTGACTTTCCTGAGGTCCATCAGGAATTGAGAGATCGGCCCGGCAGAGTGCACCCGGATCCGCTGGATTCCGCTTCGCAGGCGGATTTTTCCGATACTGGCGGTCCTGTACTGATCCCAGGAGCCGGTGCTTTCCACCTTGAAGAGCAGTCGGCCGTCAGCGGTGACGAGTTGAGCTCGGTTGCCAGCGGTCGATGGTTCGCAGGCCCATTCGATGGTGGCCTCGTATTTTCCCGCTGCGGGAATCTCGATCTTCCATACGGCCATGTCATCCACTCCACTCCACATGCCGAGATTTCCGTAACGTTTTTCAAGCTGGATCGATCTACCGTAGATAGAGCAGGTGTCGGTCGAGAGCGTCAGCTCGCCCGCCGCGTTGACCTCGACCTTGCGCGGCGCGTTGCCGGGGAATTTCTTCGGCGCCGGGTACTGTTCCTGGAGGGCGGCGATCAGGTCAGCGACCGATTGGGGGTCGAGATCTTTCTCCAGTCCTTCCGGCATCATCGACTTGCCGTTCGACTCAAGACGAGCGAGTCGATTACGCAGGAAGACGGTTTTCTTGCCTTCCTTGGCGAGGATGGTGACGCTGGTGCCGGTCTCCTCGCTGATGATCCCGGTGGTGATTCGCCCATCTGCTGTTACCGCCGTGTACTGGGTGTATTTTCGTTCCACCCCCAGGTTGGGATCGAGCAGGGCGGAGAGCAGGGCATCGGTCGACTTGTCGACCAGGGCGGCAAGGTCCGGTCCCAGCTGGTGCCCGGCGTCGCCCAGGCGGTGGCAGGGAGTGCAGTATTTTTCAAAGAGGGCGAAGCCCTTTTGCGGGTCGGCAGTGAGGGCCTTGACGACCTGGTATTTCCGGATAACCGCGGCGCGGTCGGCGTTGGCCGCGCCGAGCAGGGCCCTGGACCTTTCTCTCAAGGCGGCGTTGGGATGGCTGGTGAGCCCCGCCCGCTCGAGGGCGTCAAGCTCCCCGGTGGCGACGAGACCTGATTCCATGGCGTCAAGGAGGGTCGGCAGCCACTCCTCCCGCCTGAGGATCAGGGTGAGGATTCGTGATCGAATCGAGGGAACCTGCCCTTTCCACCCGCTCAGCAGGAGGGTCGGCACCTCGGGACTCTGGATGCGGGCCAGGCTGTCGACGGCCAGCTCCTGCAGGGCAAGTCCATTCCGGATGTTCAGCAGGCCTGCGAGCATTTCCAGCGCTCCTGCCGGCGCGCTTCCGAGCGCAGGGCCGCGTCCGACCAGTCGAACGGCCGCGTTGCGCAGGGCTTCATCTGCTCCCGGGTCGCGGATGAGAGCGGCGGCGGATCGGACCATTTCCCCAACGGCTTCGCCGACCTTCTCGAGCTCCTTCCTGAAGGGGCTGTCCTCCCGCGCGGTGCTCTCAGCCAGGCCTGAGAGCGCGTCGAATTGCCAGGCCTCGTAGCCCCTTGCCTCAGCGGGCTTCCGGGTGATCTCAGCGAGCACCGCGGCAATGGCGCGCGGCTTACCGAAGGCTGCGGCCAGCGGCAGCAGCCTGGCGCTGAGAGTCCTCGCGGTCTTTTTCTGTTGGGAGGTGCCCTGCGCACCGGCGAAGACCACGGCGATCAACTCCTCGAGATTGTTCTTCGCTGAGCTCAGGACGGCAGCCGTAATGTACCGGTTGCCGGCATTGGCGAGGGCGAGCTTTCCGAGCGATCTTCCGGCCGCGGGGGAGTCCCATTCTCCGAGGCTGTAGGCCAGCTGCAGCCGGACATGGGCATCGGGGTCCTCTTCCAGCGCGAGTGCGCCTTGCTGAAGCCGGGGAGAATCCTGGAGGTAGGCCTCCGAGAGGCGCAGGGCGTGGCGTCTTACTCCCGGGTGCGGGTCTTTGAGCGCTGCGGCCAGGGTCGTCACCATGAGCTCCCGGCCGGCCTCTTTACGCAGGGAGCCAAGGGCGCAGAGGGCCTGGACTCTTCCCGGGGCTTCGGAGGCTTTGAGAGCGAGGTGCGCGAGCCGGGGGACGGCCCCGGCAGGTCGCGAGCGGGCAAGCACCTGGTGGGCGAAGTCACGGACCCAGCCATTGGGGCTTGCTGTGGCGGCCGCCAGGCCGGCGGCATCTTCTCGCGCGAGGGAGGTCAGCGGCGCAAGCGGCCGCGTGTTTCCGGCCGCGGGTACCACCCGGTAGAGCCGCCCCATCCGGTCGCCCGAGCGGACCTTCAGCTTCTTGAAGTTGCCCTCGTAGAAATACTGCGGGTGCTCGATGACACCTCGGTACATGTCTGCTATCCAGAGCCCGCCGTCCGGCCCCGTCCGGATCATCGTCGGGCGGAACCAGTTGTCGCTTGAGGCCAGGAACTCCGAGCGCTCTTCGTCGCGGGCCCGGCGCGAGCCGAAGGTGACCCCTCTCGGCTCGAGGATGATTCGGTGGACGAGATTGTGGACGGGCTCGCTGACAAAGGCGTTGCCGTTGAAACCCGGTCCGAGCAGGTTGTCCCGGTAGATCGTGAGGCCGTTGGCGGAGGTGAAGTGGTTGGCTCCATGCTGGTCATTGAAGCGAGGCATCAGCCGGCTGCGGGGATAGACCCTGCCCGCGTTTGGAGCGACGGTCGAGATGGCCCCGGGTGCGGCCGAGTGCGGATTTCTCCTGATGTAGGAGTCCGTGAGGACGAAGTGAAACATGGGACGGGGGTTTTGGCAGCCGAACCAGTTCCCCCAGTCATCACGGGTCGTTGAGAATTGCGTCTGGCCGGTGGTGGTGTCGAGGAGCCCCTCGTCCGGACGAATGCGGAAGTCGCGGCCGTTGATGCTGGTGGTCTCTCCCGTAAGCAGGGAGCGGATCTTTCCGCCGCTGTCTCCGTTGGCGCAGTGGAGCCATCCGTCCAGCCCCCAGGCCAGGGTGTTTACCCTGTGCTGCTGGTTGCCCAGGCCGAAGCCTGAGTAGAGCTTCCTGGTCTTGTCGGCCTTGCCATCTCCATCTGTATCTTCGGCGTAGATGATGTCAGGAGCAGCGGTGATCAGCACTCCCTTGTCCCAGGGCCGCACTCCGCTGGGGAAGTTCAGCCCCTCGAGGAAGATGGTCGACTTGTCGTAGCTTCCGTCGGCATCGGTGTCCTCGAGGTAGACCACCTTGCCGCCCTCTTTCCCATCTCCGGTTTTTCCCAGCGGGTAGTCGATCATCTCTGCGACCCAGAGCTTGCCATCCGCTCCCCAGTCAAAGGCGACAGGATCTCTCACCAGGGGCTCGGCGGCCATGAGCTCGACCCGCAGCCCGGGACGCGTGCGGATGCTCCTGAGGGAGGCTTGCGGGCTCTTGGCCTCAGGTGTGAGCTCTCTCAACAGGCCGGTGAAGGATCGTCGGTCGACGAGGTTGGGTTTGCCGGAGGTCTTTTCGTTCTGGATCCAGAGATGACGCGAATGTACGAAGGCTCCGAGATTCATGCCCTTGCTGACGAAGGGAGGGATCGCCTCGGGGTCATCTTTTTCGGGATCGCGCCGGCCGGTGAGGATCCGTCTTGACCAGCCCTTGTCCATGGAGCTGAAGAGGTCGAGTGAGTAGGTCTCATCGTTGGAGTAGACCAGGTCGTCCCGGAGATCTTCGTCGACATCGATGAATCGAAGGCCGGCATCGCGTCCCTGGTCATCGGCGACAATAGCCCCCCGTGGGAGAGAGAAGGGAAGCTTGCGCCAGCTCCGGGTCTCCGCATCGCGGCGAAAGACAGCCTGCCGTCGCGGGTTGGCGATGATCAATTCACAGATCCCATCGTTGTCGAGGTCTCGAAGACGAACACCCTGGTCCCTGCCTTCAAGGGAGGTGTAGACAGGCTTGCCATCCAGCTCGAGTCCCCGCAGCAGGGTAGGATCCTCGATCCAGGCTCCGTTTTCGAAATGCCAGCCGCCGGCCTGGCTCCGGCTCCTGCAGATCACGCTGGCTGCGCCGTCTTCGCGCAGGATGCCGAAGCGCGCGCCCGCGTCGATGCCGGCGTCCGCCTCAGCGGTCTCGATGAGCTTGAGCGGCAGGGCGCCCTCGCTCCAGCGTGAGCGGGCCGCGGACCAGAGCCTGCTCCTGCTCAACCGGGCGTTGCCGATGATGACATCCAGGAATCCATCTCCGTCGAGATCAAGCAACCTGACTCCATTTCCTCTGCCGGTCTTTCCCCTGAGGGCCTCGCCTCCCAGCAGGTTTGTCCGGATCCTCTCCGCCGCTTCATCAAAGTTCAGGAACTTGACCTTCCTGCCGTAATTCTTTACTGCGTGATCGACCAGGTCGACGAGCTGGGTGTTCCTGATCCAGCCGTGAGGATGAAAGATCAGGCTGAAGGTGCCTTTCTTCAACGCGTAGATGTCGACCGCAGCCTTCAGGTCGTTCACCGTCACGGGGTTGTTGACCCCATGGAGCTTCTGGGCTTGCCAGTCGCTTGGGATCGCGCAGGGAAATTGCCAGCAGAGCTTTCCGATGACATAGGGGTAGGGGTAGTTCTCGATCGTATTGACATAGGATTCGAAGGGGACGTATTTACGGAATTTTTCGCGTTCGTCATCATCCACCAGGAGGCGGCGCGGCAGCTCGGCATCGGCAGCTGTGGGTATGTTGCAGATGGAAGAATCGATGGTGAGGAAATTTCCCGCCGGAGTCACGCGGTTGAAGATCTCGGCGAAGAACCGCGGGCTGGGGGTGTTCAGCGAGTCCATGCAGGGCATCCGGAAGGCTACCGGCAGGTTGCCCTCGACCTTCGTCAGGAGATCAACGCAGCGATCGAAGGTGGATTTCGCCCTGGGGAAATCATTTCCGCTCAGCAGGGGGCAGGGGTGATCGATCGTGTGGGTTTCCAGGCTGAGTCCCTCGGCCAGCCAGGTCTGCAGATGCGGTTCCGCGGGAGGGATGGAGTTGGTCATGATGCTGATGGGGGCGCGCCCATCGATCTTCTTCAGTCGATCGAGGATCGGCCGCAGGAAGTTCTCGTAGTGCCCGACATCCCTCATGTCATCGATGGAGAGGACCACGGCGAATTCAACGCCGTCCTCGCCGATCCACTGGGGCGTCGTCAGCCTGGGGAAATCGAGGGAGACGTAGTAGGGGTCGCTCTCATCCAGGTAGGCAAGCCGGTTTCCATCCGCTGCAAAGCAATGGCAACTCAGGCAGACGATCCAGAGGGTTGCTGCGGCTTTGTACATGAGCTCGGCTGCCTTTCAATCGGGGATCTTACGCAGACGGATGATTCCTGGTTTCTTCGAAGGCCCAGTCAAGCCAGGGGAAGAGAGCCTCGAGGTCGGAGGTTTCTACTGTTCCGCCGCCCCAGATCCGGAGTCCGGGCGGAGCTGCGGTGTAGGAACCAATATCCCAGGCGGCTCCCTCTTCGGCGAGCATGGCGACAAGACGTTTTTCGATGGAGGTCTGCTCTTCCAGGCCCTGGGCGGCGAACCAGGGGTCGACAATCTTCAGGCAGATCGAGGTGCAGGATCTTGTCGCGGGATCGGCCGCGAGGAAGTCGACCCATTCGCTCCTGTCGACCCAGGCCGAGACCGCCTCCAGGTTTTTCTCGCTCCGCGCCGTGAGCCCCCCGGCGCCGCCGATGGAATCTACCCAGCGCAGGCCGTCGAGGGCGTCCTCCACGCAGAGCAGGGAGGGAGTGTTGATGGTGCTTCCTTCGAAGATGCCGTTGATGAGTTTTCCGTTTTTCTTCAGACGGAAGAGCTTCGGCAGGGGCCTCTCGGGCTGGTAGCTCTCTAGACGCTCGATGGCTCTCGGGCTGAGAATGATGATTCCATGCTGGGCCTCGCCCCCCAGGACCTTCTGCCAGGAGTAGGTGGTCACGTCGAGCCTGTCCCAGGGAAGCTCCATCGCGAAGACGGCCGAGGTGGCATCGCAGATGCTGAGGCCTTCCCTGTCTTCGGCGATCCAGTTTCCATCGGGAACCCTGACGCCGGAGGTCGTTCCATTCCAGGTGAAGACGATATCCCTGGAGGGGTCGGCCTGGGTCAGATCGGGCAGGCTGCCGTATTCGGCCTCGAATACCCGCGTATCCTCGAGACCGAGCTGGTTGATGATCTCGTCGGCCCATCCCTTCGAGAAGCTCTCCCAGGCGAAGACATCCACTCCCCTTGCGCCGAGCAGATTCCATAAGGCCATCTCGACGGCCGCCGTGTCGGAGCCTCCGATGATTCCAACCAGGTAGTCCGCCGGCAGCCCAAGCAGGTTTCTTGACATCTCGATGACGTCAGCGAGCCGGGCCTTTCCTTCTGTGGATCGATGCGATCTCCCCAGGCAGGCGTTTTGCAGGGCGGCCAGGTTCCAGCCGGGGCGCTTGGCGCAGGGACCGGAAGAAAAGCTGGGGTTTTCTGGTCTCTTACCGGGCTTCATGGCGTTTTCGTTTCATTTCAGAGAATGGGGTGGAAGGATAAGGAGTTTAGAGCCATGAGAAGACGGTATCAAGCCGCGGCCATATCTCCCCGGGGACAGCTTTCTGGAACCGGTTGACCCTGGGCGCCGCAACCGCGCCTGGTTGGACCGACCGACTGTGACGATGGGCTGGAAGCCGGCGCCCACCCGCCTGGATTGATCGTCTGTAATTCCAAAAGAAAGAAGAACTTATAGACATCAGGGTAGAGATTTATCGGTTCAGACTGAGAACGCGGCAGAGAGCGATCATCGGTCTAATCGGGGTCCCTTGACTGCTCCGTAGGCGTTCAGGGTGTATAGATGGCATAATTTTACAGGTCCGGATGGCTTCAAAAAGCCGGAAGGTGCGGGGTTGCTGTTGATGTCTCTTCGCTTGTTGCTATCGTAGATCGATTGTCTGTAATGCCCGAAAGCGGGCAGGTACCTGCCCGCTCCTCTGAAAGTATAGAAATCATGGATAAAGCCTGGTCCCCGAATTCCTGGCGGGAAAAAACGGTCATCCAGATGCCGGACTATCCGGATTTGGACGCCCTGCGAGAGGTCGTGGGGCAGTTGGGAAGGCTGCCCCCGCTGGTTACCAGCTGGGAGGTAGAGAGGCTGAAGGACTACGCGGCCCAGGCGAGCCGCGGGCAGGCCTTCGTGCTGCAGGGAGGCGACTGCGCTGAAAATTTTGATGAGTGCGAGTCGAACAATATCGCCAATAAGCTCAAGATCCTTCTCCAGATGAGCCTCGTGCTGCTCTTTGGCGGCAAGAAAAAAGTCATCCGTGTGGGACGCTTCGCCGGCCAGTACGCCAAGCCGCGTTCGAGCGACCTGGAGACCAAGGGGGATGAGACCCTGCCGTCCTATCGTGGGGACATGGTCAACAACCTGAACTTTACCGAGGGCGACAGGATTCCCGATCCGCAGAGATTGCTCAGGGCCTACGAGCGTTCTGCAATGACGATGAATTTCATACGTTCACTTGCCGCCGGCGGCTTTGCCGACCTCAACCATCCCGAGTACTGGCGGCTCGATTTTGTTCGCGATGAGAGCCTGCTCAAGGAATACCAGGGGATGGTCAATGCCCTGCGTGACTCGATAGGATTTGTCGAGAGCATCATGGGCTCTGGTGACAGCGAGATCAGCAGGGTTGATTTTTACTGCAGTCACGAGGGACTCCACCTCGAATACGAGGCGGCGCAGACCCGCCAGGTCCCGCGCCGGGATGGATGGTACAACCTGGCGACCCACATGCCCTGGATTGGTGAGCGCACGCGAATTCTCGATGGCGCGCATGTCGAGTATTTCCGCGGCATCGTGAATCCGATCGGGGTGAAGATCTCCCAGGCGATCGATTCGGGTGAGCTGGTCGCGCTCGCCGGGATTCTGAATCCTGACAATGAACCCGGGCGCCTGAGCCTGATCCATCGGATGGGAAATTCAAGCATCTCCGATGGGCTGCCGGGCCTGGTCGAGGCGGTGAAGGAGAGCGGCGTCGAGGTTATGTGGATCTGTGATCCCATGCACGGCAACACCGAGTCGACCTCCGAAGGCGTGAAGACGCGTGATTTTGACAACATCCTGGGCGAGCTGCAGCAGGCTATGGACATCCATCGGGATTGCGGCTCTCGTCTTGGCGGCGTACACTTCGAGCTTACCGGAGATGATGTGACCGAGTGTATCGGCGGGGCCTGCGGGTTGACGGAGTCGGACCTTTCGACGGCCTATACGACCCAGGTCGACCCCCGGCTGAATGCTGGCCAGGCGCTCGAGATGGCCATGTTGATCGCCAAGAAAATGCAGGGCAGGTAGATCCCGTCACCTGCCCCGGGGAGGATCGCCAGGGATGAGGTCTCTGCTGATCGGTCTTTTACTGATCGTCACTCTTGTCATTCCATTTATCTTCTGGGGTGCCTCGTTCGAAGATTTCTTTTCGCCTGAGGGAACCAGGGACCTGCTGGAGTCCTATGGAGGGTGGGCCTGGCTATGCGGGATGGTACTGCTGACGGCGGATATTCTCCTGCCAATGCCGGCGACCGTTGTCATGTCCGTGCTGGGCCTGACCTACGGCCCGGTTCTCGGTGGGATGATAGCAGCGGCCGGGTCCTTTCTCTCAGGCGTCATTCCGTATGTCCTCTGCCGCCAGATGGGAAAAGGAGCCGCGCGGTGGCTCATCGGGGTGGAAGAGCTCGAGAAGGGAGAGCGGCTCTTCGGGAGGGTCGGGGGCTGGGCCGTGGCCCTGTCACGGTGGCTGCCGCTCCTGCCGGAGGTGATGGCCTGCTTCGCCGGGCTGGTGAGAATGTCGCCCGGGAAATATTTTTCCGCCCTGGCCTGCGGCTCGATTCCGATGGGCTTCGCTTTCGCCGCGATGGGACATATGGGCGCGGACAGACCTCTTCAGACCATCGTTCTCAGCGCTGTAGTCCCGGCCTTGCTTTGGCTTGTCGTGGGGCGTACTCTGGCACGACTTTCGGTTAACGATTGAATAGAGGCGGCTGGTAAGGGAATGAAACCAGAAGGTGTGAGGATAGCGATGTGGTCCGGCCCTCGGAACATTTCCACCGCGTTGCTCCGTTCCTGGGGCAATCGGCCTGACACCCTGGTCAATGATGAACCTCTCTACGGAGCCTTTCTGAGCGAGACGGGATACGATCATCCGGTTGCCGCGGAGATCATCTCCCATTACGAAACCGACTGGAGCAAGGTGGTAGCCGGGCTGACCGGAGAGATTCCCGGCGGCAAGTCGATCTATTACCAGAAGCACATGGCTCATCATCTCCTGCCTGGAATGGGCAGGGAGTGGGTTCTCCAGCTCGATAATTGTTTTCTCCTGCGCGAACCGCGCGAGATGCTGACCTCGCTCATCAAGATCCTGCCGGAGCCCGGGGTGGCCGATACGGGGCTTCCCCAGCAATTGGAGATTTTTCGCCTGGTCGAGGCCCAACTCGAGAAGACGCCCCCGGTGCTTGTCTCCCGGGATGTCCTGGAGGCACCTGAGAGGCTCCTCGGGCTTCTTTGTGAGGAGCTCGGGGTCGAGTTCAGCCCCTCCATGCTCTCCTGGCCTCCTGGAAAAAGGGATACCGATGGAATCTGGGCCCCTCACTGGTATGGAGAGGTTGAAAAATCCACCTCCTTCAGGCCCTATAAGGCCAAGGATGAGGAGGTCCCCGGGAAGTTCAGGGATGTGCTGCGGGAATGTATGGAGATCTACCAGGTGCTCTATGAGTATCGCCTAGGAAAATAAAAGCCTATGTTGCAGCAGTTCAACGAAAAGAATCGCGACCTGATCGTCAATATCAACGGTAAGCTCGTTCACCGTGACGAGGCGGGCGTCAGTCCCTTCGACTCGGTGGTGCAGGGCGGAGATGGAGTCTGGGAGGGACTGCGGCTCTACGATGGAAAGATCTTCAAGCTCACCGAGCATCTCGACAGGCTGCGAAGCTCGGCCCTGGCGCTCGCCTTTACCGACATTCCTTCTTACGAAGCGATCATCGGTGAGATCCGGCGCACGCTCGAGGCCAACAAGATGCTCGATGGGGTGCACATCAGGCTGACCCTGACACGGGGAGTCAAGTTGACCTCGGGGATGGACCCGCGGCTGAACCAGGCCGGCCCGACCCTGATCATCCTGGCTGAGCACAAGGCTCCGGTCTACGACAAGTCGGGTCTCAGCCTGGTCACCTCCTCCATTCGCAGGTTTCCGCCGGACTGTCTCGATCCAAAGATTCATCACAACAACCTCGTGCAGTCGATCCTCGCGAAGATCGAGGCGAATGTCGCCGGCGCGGATGATGCTCTCATGCTTGACGTCGACGGGTTTGTCGCTGAGACCAATGCGACCCACGTCTTCATCGTCGACGATACGGGGATGGTGCTCACCAGCCACCTGAAGGCCTGTCCAGAGGGGATCACCCGGGCCACGGTCCTCGAGCTCTGCCTGCGGAATGATATTCCCTTCAGGGTGAAGGACATCTCTCTCACCGAGGTGTACCGGGCGGCCGAGATGTTCTGTACGGGGACCATGGGAGAGCTCGCATCGGTTACCCGGGTCGATGGGCGTCCGGTCGGCCCTTCCGAGGTACCCGGTCCGGTTACCGCCGAACTGTCAAAGCTCTACCTGAAGCAGACGGTCAACAGCGGCGAGCAGGTCGTCTGAGGTCGGTGCCTCGCTCTCCTAACAGGACTCGTAGGTGCAATCGGCGAGGCCGTCTGTGGGGTCTCCATCCACGCCGCAGTTCTGTATTCCCGGGGGCGGGGGAGGCGGTCCGGCCTGGAAGAGGAAAACGAGCAGAAAGATCGCGTCTGTGAGGTTAATCGAGCCATCTCCATCCGCATCCGCGGAGTCCTGGCAGGCCGGGGAGCCTTGGGCCCGGAAGAGCCAGCTCAGGATGAAGATTCCATCGGTCAGGTTGACTCCGCCTGAATCATCCGCGTCACCACGGCGAAAGGTGGTGATGGGCGCTACTTTTTCTCCTTCCAGGAAGATGGTGCAGCTCAGGGGATTCTCTTCGGAGCAGTTGGTTCCGCTGAGAGTTCTCGCGATGACCTCGTAGACAAGCTCCACCCCGACAGGGGCGTCGCGGTCGGTATATATTCTAGAGCCTGGGCTGCTGGGATTTCCCAGGAACTCGCCGTTCCTGTAGACCTCGATGGATTCGTAGGGGGGCGGGGTGATCGTGTTGTACCAGACCAGGCGCACTCCGCCGCTGTTTCGCTCGGTGCAGGTCACCCTGTAGGGACAGACGTTGTCGTAGTAGCGGGCGTAGGGGATGAGGGTGAAATCGGAGCTCGTCAGGTTGGTGTTGTGTCCCTCGATCGCCAGGATGTTCTCGCCTTCCTGGAGTGTGTCGAGGGCATCTGCGGAGAAGGTGAACCAGTCCGGAGTGGCCGTCGATTCATGGTCTCCGGCGGTCGTGTCGAAATTGGCGGGAATCCCGGCCGCGCCCATGCTGGCCGACCGGGCGAGCTCCACTCCATTGAGATAGGCGATGAATCCATCGTCGTAGCGTACGCCGAGCTGGATGAAATTGATCGCGTTCAGATCCTCGATGTTGATGAATTTGCGGATGTAGACGCTCAGGTAGCCGGGCTGATCGGGAAGAATCTGCTGCATGTCATCGAGAATCGTGTTGTCGTCGACGTCACCGTAGCCGAAGCCCGAGGCGCCGATCTCCCATTCGAAATCGTCGAATTCAAGAGTGTTCCAGTCATCAGGGGGAGGCTCGGTTCCCTTGAGGTAGGTATATTCCTCTCCCTCGTCAATCAGGAGGATCGGCTCGGGGATCTCCTGGGCAGCGAGGTGGTTGACCGCGGCGATTTGCAGAAAGGACAGGATAGCCGCGAGCGCGATCAGGCAGCCGTTTCTGTTCATGCTAATCATAAAATTGAATGTCCTTGTATGGAGTCGCTGGAGGCGGAGGCGGAATATCCCGCTCGCGCTTTCAGCTCCCGATGTTTATTCAGACCCGGCTTCGAAAGCGCCGCTCTCGATCTCCAAGGCTAACCTCCGGAGATCCACCGGGCAAGCAATGAAAATGCCGCTGTTTACATGTCGAGGACGGCCTTGACCACTCCTGACCCGGGCTCGGCCCAGCGCCTGAAGGATTCGACAAAAGCGTCACAGCTGCTGCGATGGGTGATCCACGGGCCGGTGTCGATCGCGCCGGATTCCATGGCTTCGATGATCCTCTTGAAGTCCTGGGGCCGTGAGTTGCGGCTGGCCAGGAGGGTTAGCTCCATGCGATGGAAATCAGGATCATGAAAGGTGATGTCGTCCATGACGATGCCCACGAAGACAATCCGGCCGCCCTGGGCGACGAATTGGAAGCTGTCCATCATCGAGCTCGCATTGCCGGTTACATCGAAGACCACGGTCGGCGGCCTGCCATCGAGCGTCTTCGCCAGCCGGCCCGCCGCGTCTTCGCCGGCCAGGACGGTATTCTCAACATTGAAATGTTCGCCGCAGAATCGAAGGCGTTCAGCGTCGAGGTCGAGAACGCTCAGGCTTGCGCCGGCCAGCTGGGCGAACTGGATGACGCTCAGCCCGATCGGCCCGCAGCCGACCACGAGGACGGATTCTCCGGGAACGATCCCGGCGCGTTCTACTGCATGGGCGCCGATTCCGAGCGTCTCGACCAGGGCCAGCTGATCGGTTGAAAGCAGCCCGGAGCGGTGGAGCTTGCCTGCCGGAACAGAGATGACCTCGCGCATGCCGCCATCGATATGCACTCCCAGCACCTGCAGGCTGGTGCAGCAGTTGGGACGGTCGGCGCGACAGGCGATGCAGTCGCCGCAGTTCAGATAGGGCTCGACCGAGCACAGGTCGCCGGCCTGCAGCCCGGTGGAGCTCTTCCCGGGGTCGATCACCTCGACCCCGAGCTCGTGTCCGAGGATGCGAGGGTATTCAAAGAACGGCTGGCGTCCGCGGTAGGCGTGGAGATCTGTTCCGCAGATTCCTACGCTCCTGACCCTTACCAGCACATTTTCTCCGTCGATTCCGGCTGGTGGATCGGTCTCGGTGACCAGCAGCCTGCCCGGCTCTTCAAGCACAATCGTCTTCATGCCGGCATTCTGCCAGCAAGCGGCCGGTGAGACCAGCCAGATTATAGAGTCGCCGCTTTCGGCTTTCGCATTGCGGATGGACCGCTTTGACAGGTGGGTAGTACAATAGGCGATCGTCGCTGTTCGTTTCAGATCGGGAGTTATTTCTCAATGAAAAGCCGTTTTTGCGTATACCTCGTGATGGGAGCTTCCTGTCTGTCGATGAGTCTCTGCGGGTTGCCGCTTCGGGCCGCGGAGACCATCCTGGTCCCCGTCGAGGCGCAGTGGAGGTACCTGAGGGGTCTCGATGAGGCCTCGAGTCCTGACCCAGCCTCCTGGCGCCGGCCGGATTTTGATGATTCGGCCTGGACGACCGCCCCGGCGGCTTTCGGTTTCGGCGAGCCCGGCCTCAGAACCGACCTGTCCGAGCTGGAGCCGGAGATGAGGAGAAACTATACCTGCATCTTTCTCAGGAAGACCTTCGAGGTCGCGTCCCTGGCGACCCTGGACAGCTATACCCTGTCGGCGCTCTACGATGATGGGTTCATCGTCTGGATCAATGGAGTCGAGGCGCTGAGGGTGAACATGCCGGGAGCTGAGGGGGACCCCATCTCTGTCGGGGATGATGCCCTGCGCAGCCACGAGGCCCGGGAATTCGAGGACTTTATCCTGCCGTCTATCCGGGAAAGAGTTGTCGAGGGGACCAACCTGCTGGCGATCCAGGCCTTCAATGTTTCCGCTACCAGCAGCGATTTCGTATTCGAAATGAGCCTGGTCGACCCTTTCGGACCGGACATCACGCCTCCGACTCTCGCCTCGACGATTCCCTCTCCCGGCTCTGTCGTACGCAGGCTCAGCCAGGTAGAGATCTTCTTCGATGAGCCGGTGGGCGGGGTTGATGCCGCTGATCTATTGGTGAACGGCGCCTCCGCCGCGAGCGTTAGAGGTTCCGATGCCGGCCCCTACGTTTTTTCCTTTGAGCAACCGGAGGTTGGAGAGGTGATCTTTTCCTGGCGCGCCGACTCTGCTATCGCCGACCGGGCAGAAACGCCGAATTTCTTCCAGGGAGGCATCTGGAGCTGCCGGCTGGACCCTGCCGCTCCTCTCGATCCCATCGTGATCAGTGAGCTGCTTGCCTCCAACCGTTCCGGACTGCGCGATGAGGATGGAGATAGCTCCGACTGGATCGAGCTTCACAACGAAGGCGCGCGCGCGGTGGGCCTCGGCGGCTGGGCGTTGAGCGATGATGGCCGGGACCTGGCTAGGTGGGTCCTGCCCGATGTGACGATCGAGGCGGGCGGCTACCTGGTGGTATTCGCATCGGGCAAGGATCGGAGGGATCCGCGCGAAGAGCTGCACACCAATTTCAGTCTCAGCTCCGCTGGCGAGGGGCTCTACCTCAGCAGCGCGGAGTCGCCGCGCACCGTTATTTACCGCTACGAGTCCGTGCCGCCGCAGAGGCCGGACTACTCTTATGGGGTCGGAGCCGGAGGGCAGGTCGGCTATTTTTTCGAGCCGAGTCCCGGCGAAGAGAACTCCGATGCGCAGATGAGGGTTTCTTTCGTCGAGGACCCGGTCTTCAATTTTGAGCGAGGCCTCTACGACGAGGGGTTCAGCCTCGATATATCGACGGTTACCGAGGGGGCCAGGGTCTATTACACCCTCGATGGCGAGGTTCCAACGTCCGGGCGGGGGGAGCTCTATACCGGTCCCTCTCTGATCGACGGCTCCGGGGGCAGGGCGGTGGTGACGATTCGGACCGCGGCCTATAGGGATGGATACCTGCCTTCGAACATCATCACTCACAGCTATATTTTTTCCGACAGGGTTCTCTCGCAGCCCGTCCGTCCGGCGGGCTTTCCCGCGGGCTGGACCGGGGCGCCGAGGGCTGACTATGAGATGGATCCGCAGATTGCCGAGAACCCGGCCTATAGCGCCAGTGTACGGGAGGGGTTGCGCTCCCTGCCGAGCATGTCGATTGTCGCCCGTGTCGCTGATGTCTTCGGTTCCCAGGGGATCTATTCGAATCCCGGTGGTACGGGAGCGAACTGGGAGCGCCCCTGCTCTGTCGAGTACATCCTTCCCGATGGAAGCGAGGGTTTCCAGATCGATTGCGGTATCAGGATCCTCGGCGGCGCCAGCCGCAATACCAGCATTCCCAAGCACTCCTTTCGCCTGCTCTTCAAGAGTGATTACGGGCGTCCCAAGCTGAAGTACGAGCTCTTTGAGGGTAACCCGGTCAGCAGCTTCGATACGCTGGTGCTCAGGGCCAATTATAATAACTCCTGGGTGCATTGGGATGGCGGGCAGCGCCGCCGCGCGATGCTCATCCGCGACCAGTTCGCCAAGGACACCACCCTGGACATGGGCCAGCCCGGAGCCCATGGGCGTTTCGTCAACCTCTACGTTGGCGGCCTGTACTGGGGTGTCTTCAACCTGGTCGAGCGTCCGAGCGCTCCGTTTGCCGCCGATCACATGGGAGGCGAGAAGGAGGAGTGGGATGCTCTCAACTCCGGCAACGCCATCGATGGAAACGGCACGGCCTGGAGCCAGGTCCACTCAGCCGCGGCGGGAGTTGGAGGAGATGCCGCCCGCCTTCTCGCCCTGCGTGAACAGCTCGACATAGAGAACCTCATCGACTACCTCCTGCTGAATTACTACGGGGGCAACCACGACTGGGACAACCACAACTGGTACGCCGCCCGGCACCGGGTGGAGGGCGGGCAGTGGAGGTTCTTCAGCTGGGATGCCGAGAGAATTCTCGAGGGGATCGGAGACAACCGTTTGAACGTCAACGAGGGCAATGCCCCAACGGGAATCCACAACCGCCTGCGGAACAATTCCGAATATCGCCTGATCTTCGCTGACCGTATTCACCGGCATTTCTTCAATGGCGGAGCTCTGACTCCCGAGGCGACAGCTGCCCGCTTCCTGCGCCGGGCGGATGAGGTTGAGGTCGCCGTTGCCTGCGAGTCCGCCAGGTGGGGGGACTACCGCCGGGATGTTCACCAGTGGCGCAACGGGCCCTATGAGTTCTATCGTCCGGATTCGCATTGGCTAGTCGAGAAGAACAGGCTCCTGGCGACCTATTTTCCCAGGCGTTCGGAGCAGGTCCTGCGTACCCTGACCTCGGCGGGACTCTACCCCCGCATCTCGGCGCCGGTCTTCAGCCAGGCAGGCGGGCTTGTTCAGGCTGGCTTCGGGCTCGAGATGGCGCGCTCGGCAGGTCAAGAGGGCGAGATCTACTACACCCTCGATGGGAGTGATCCGAGGGTGCCGGTAAGCGGCGCGGTCTCCGGCGCCGCGATTCTCTACAGCGCGGCGATTTCCATTTCGGACTATACGATCGTCAAGGCCCGCCTGCGCGCTGGAGCCCAGTGGAGCGCTCTCAACGAGGCGGTCTTTACCTTGCCGCCGGCTTACGAGTCCCTGCACATCAGCGAGCTCATGTACCACCCCCCGGGGGGACAGGAATTTGAATTCATCGAGCTGGAGAATTCAGGGGAGCTGACCATCGATCTCTCCGGGCTCGCATTCACCAACGGCATCGAGTTCAGCTTTCAGGATGGTGAGGTGCTGCCGCCAGGCGAGCGTTATCTCCTCGTCGCCGACGAGGCGGTTTTCCAGGAAGCCTTCCCCGATGCTCCCATCAGGGGCGAATTCGGCGACAGCCTCTCCAACGGAGGCGAGAAGCTGACCCTCAAGGATGGCGAGGGGTTGACCATTGTCTCCGCCGATTACGATGACGATGGCTTCTGGCCGATTTCAGCCGATGGCTATGGCCGGTCACTTGTGCTCGCGGACCTGGAGGGTGACCCTGACCGGCCGCTCACCTGGCGTCCCAGCGCCGAGATTTACGGAAGCCCCGGGCGTGCGAATGGAGCTGCCGGTGTTCCCGCCGTGTGGATCAACGAGGTCGTCAACTCTGCGGGTGGAGGGGTCGAATTGTACAATCCCTCCGCGATCGAGGTCGACGTCAGCGGCTGGCAGCTCAGTGATCAGCTGTCCGGAGCGGGAGCGCTTCCCGGTTTCCAATTGCCGGCAGATTCCCTGATCCCTGCAGGCGGCTACCTGGTGATTTCCGAGGCCGCCCTGCGGACGGCCGTCTCGCTTTCCGCTTCCGGCGGTGACATCTATCTCAGCTCTCCGGTTGAGCCTGCCGAATGGATCGTCGGCGTGGGCTATGGCCCCGCCGAGGGAGGAGGGAGCAGCGGGATCTGGATCCATTCGACCGGCCGGGATTTTACAGCGCTCGAGTCCCCGACCCTGGGAGCCGGAAACTCGAGTCCGCGTGTGGGCGCGGTCGTCGTGAACGAGATTCACTACCACCCGGCCGCGGAGCCCGATGGCCCGGAGCCTATGGAATTCGTCGAGTTCTTCAATCGGACTGAGGCTGAACAGCGGCTCTACGATTCCGAGCGGGGCGCAGGATGGAGGCTCAACGGGCCCAGGGACCTGGCCGATGAAAATGATTTCATCTTCCCGCCGGGAGCCTTGATACCCCCGAGGGGTTTTCTGCTGCTGGTCAGCGGAGACCCCGCGGCCTTCAGGGCGAGGCACCAGGTGCCGGCCGAGGTCGTGGTGGTGGGTCCCTTTGCCGGCGGGCTCGCCAACGATGGGGAGCGTCTGACACTGTCGAGACCCGGGGCCGATGCTGAACTGGTCGTTGATCACGTGCGCTACAATGACCGCTCTCCGTGGCCCGTCGGGGCTGATGGCGGCGGGGCGTCGCTCGAGCGGGTCTCTACCTCGGCCTATGGAAACGAGGCCGCCAATTGGGGCGCATCCCTGGCCGCGGGCGGGACGCCGGGGCGGCTGAACTCGATTGCTGAAGAGGATGAGTCCGGAGGCTGGCAGATTCCCGGCGATTTCAGCCAGGATGGACGGCTTGACCTCACGGATGCGGTGGCCCTGCTTGGGTTCCTTTTCCAGGGGACGCCCACGGCGTTGCCCTGTGGGGACGGCACCGTCACCGACCCGGCCAATCTCTCGCTGCTCGATGACAATGGCGATGGGGGAGTCAATCTCTCCGATGCGGTCTACGTCCTTGTCTACCTCTTCAGCGGCGGGCCGCCGCCGGTCGCGGGCGCCGATTGCCGGCAGATTTCCGGCTGCGAACAGGTCTGCGGCGAATGAAGGGACCCTCGGAAATCGTCAAGGAATTCTGGAGTCTCGGGGATATCGAGTTTGAGCGTACGGAAAGTTTCCGGGTTCCCGTTGCCGCGGCTCTTGCCAGCGAGCCGCTCGCCGGGGTTGAGACCGCCAGCGACGGACTGGTCGCGGCGCTCTGAAGTTCAGCCAAGGAAATAGAGGCCGGCGTAAATTTTCGGATCGATGAGGCAGCCCCGCTCTACCGCAGCGGCGAGCCAGGCGTCCAGCTGGTCAAGACCGATGGCGTGTACCGTGATGTCCTCGGACTCGTCGCCTCCCCCGGGGCCGGTTTTACGCAGGCCTGTGGCTCTCAGGAGTGTCTGGATCTCGCTGGTGAGCCCCGCGGATGGGGGGCCCTCACAGAGGAACTCGATGTTCTCCGCCTCGTAGCCCGTCTCCTCGAGCAGCTCTCGACGCGCCGCCTCCCTGAAGTTCTCGTCTCTCGCCTCCGGCAGGTCTCCCGCCAGTCCCGCCGGCAGCTCGATCACCCGCGCTCCGACCGGGACCCGGTGCTGCTCGACCAGCACCAGCTCGTTCTCATCGGTGACCGCGAGAATCACCACGACCCCGGAGGAGCCGACACGCTCGACGTATTCCCAGCCGCCGAGCTTGAACATCTCCAGGAAGCGTCCCTGGTGCAGTATTTCTTTTCGAGGCTTATCTTGCGCCATGGGAACCCTTTTTCGGCCTATAGGATGAAGGAATAGAGCTTTGCGGCTCGCAGCTCAAATTTCAGTCGGATCCGGTTTCCCGCCAGTTCAGCGAGTGAGAATCCGCCGCGCCATTTGAGCTTGGCCTCCGTAGCGGACCCGGTCAGAGGCTTGCTGACGGCAAGAGCCTTGTTGTTTTCGTCGAGAAGGGTGACCCTGATCGCTCCGCTGGCGGAAGCATCAGCCGAGAGCCGGAGGGGACCGCTGGAGCAGGGCAGGGGAGTCGTGGTGATGGCCGCAGGCCTGTCGGCGGCGACGGGTTCAAACCCGGCCCAGCCGTCCGGGCGAAGCGTCGCAAGGGCGAGCCCGCCTTTGCGCCAGTCAAAAAAGTACCAGTCACTGGCGCCGTAGTAGATCCGGATCTCCCGGTCCAGGATGACCGGGGTCGAGGGAAACATCGCTCCCCAGTCGAAGGGCATAGCCCCGTATTTTTTTTCTTTCGCGGCGGTATGCCCTACCAGGGGCGTTCCCGGGCAGATGTGATGCCATGTGGTGGAGTCGGGACTCCAGGCAAGCTCGATATGCTGGCGCACGCCATGGCGAGATTCTATCGATGGGTAGCGCATCATTCCGAGCAGCCCGAGGAAGACACGGCCGGCGCGGAAGATCACCATGTCGTGTGTCTGTAGCTGCGGAGAACCCTCGATGGCCAGCGTGGACCGGGTCCATTTCACCGCGTCGGGGCTCTCGGTCCGGGCGATCTTCCGGTTTCCCACCACGGGAAATTTATCGTAGTGCCTGACGATGCCGATGTATTTCCGCAGCTCCGGCGACCAGGTCATGTTCGCGTGGCAGTCGCTCTCGATCCTGATTTCCGGGCATCGAATCTCGGGTCCCCAGTGCAGGCCATCCGGTGAAAAGCGAACCAGCTGCATATAGCCGGCCTGCGAGGCGTAGAACGCCTTGTAGCATCGCGCCGGGTCCGGGTCGCGTACATCCTTGAAGACTCCCGCTCCGGATGGGCCGCGTACGACAATGTTGTTCTTCCTGTTGCCGCCGAACTCGATGATACCGAGCTCGGGCTTCTGCCAGTGAATACCGTCTCTGGACGTGGTGTAGAGAAGAGCCTCTTCGCGGCGATTGGGCCTGGCGCTCAGGTAGTCCGTCGAGCCGGGATTGCGCTTGTCGGCCGGTGTGCGGGTGGTCCTCTCGTCGATGATGAACGGGCAGTACCAGCACTTGTAGAGCCTGTCCTCTTCGTCGTAGATGACGTTGGGGTACATATTGTCGTAGCGGGCCTCCCACGGCCTGTCGGCGCCAAAGAGGGGGTTGCCCCCGGACTTCACCACCGTGCCGAGCGTCAGCCTGGCGTTGTCGGTCTTCTCGATGACACGTGAGTCGAGCAGGTGGTAGCGGACGCATTCGGCACCCGCCTTTTTCTTCTCGACAGGATCCTTGATGACCGCCCCGTAGACGATCGGCTTGATGACCTGGCCGAGCTGGCGCATCGGCATCTGCTGGCTCAGGGTGATGACCACCAGGTCCTCGCGAGGCGAGAGCCAGAACTCGGTGCCGGCGCCTCCAAGCCATTCGTATTCGCCGATGGATGAGGGCTCTGAATCGATCTTTCTGATTCGGACGGCGAAGCCGAGGCCGAAGCCGCGTCCTCTCGGCCTGCGGCTGATCTCTCCGACTCCCGGTGGCAGCTGATCGCGGGTCATCTCTGCGACCGTTTCTGTTTTCAGAAGCTGCACGCCGTCGAATTCACCCTTACCCGAGAGCATCAGGCAGAAACGCATGTAGTCGGTCGCGGTAGAGACCAGCCCGCCACCGCCTGAAAGAAATTTCGGCGTTTTCCTGAAGCTGAAGGGACCCGAGGTGCCAGGCTGGGGAGCACTGGTTACCCGCAGGCCGTTGCCGTAGACGACTGCAAAGCGATCGAGCTTTTCTTCGGGAACATAGAAGCCGGTGTCTTTCATTCGAAGTGGTTTGAAGATTCGTTCGGAGAGAAACCCGTCGAGCTGTTGCCCTGAAACGGCCTCGATGAGCCGGGCAAGGAGATCGGCGGCGAAACTGTAATGCCAGCCCTTGCCGGGGGCATAGATCAGCGGCACGGTGGTGAGTCGCTCGGTCATCTCCTTGAGGCTGGAATCGGCCAGGGACGGCAGGCCTGCCTGGCGCATCGTTCGATCGACGGTGGAGTTGTTTGGCAGGCCGGAGGTGTGCCGCAGCAGGTCGCGTACCGTCATTTCCGGTTTTGCCACGGCATCCTTGAATTTCATTCCCCTGGTGCCGGGCAGGTACTTCGAAACCGGCGCGTCGAGCTCGAGCTTTCCTTCTTCTTCGAGGATCATTGCCGCGACGCTGATGATCGCCTTGGTCATCGAATAGATGCGGAAGATAGTGTCCTTGCGCATGGGCTTCTTCGCTGCGATGTTCATCAGCCCGTGAGCCTTGAAGTGGGCGACCTTGCCATGGCGGGCGACGATCGTGACCGCGCCGGCCAGTTGTTTTCCGTCGAGGAACTTCTGAACTTCCGCATCGATCTTCGCGAGACCCTCGGCCGAAAGTCCTGCCTCTTGCGGCCTGGCCATCGGCAGGTCCTGCCCGGTAGCTTGGAGGACGGTGAGGAGCAGGGCTGTGAAGAGCACTGGTTTCATGAGGCTTCAGCTTTTAGGGGGCTGTGGTTTCCAGGGAAAAGGGAATAGAGCACCTTCTGCGGCTCGAGGCAAGAGTCTGGAGGGGCACTGGCCTGCACTTCTGCATTGCGGTGTGAGGCTTGTGCGGTACGCTTGCGGTTCACAGGGGAGCTCCTTTCAAGGAGAGGGTATTTGAGCGAGTCCGGGATCGGAAAACTTGAGCAGGGCGGGAAGCCACCGGAAGATTCCGGCGAACTCGATCGCTCGATGGGGCCGGCCATGGCGGTTTCCGTGGTGGTGGGTTGTGTTGTCGGGGTTGGAATTTTTTTCATTCCCGGCCGGATTGCGGCTACCGGGGCCAGCTTTCCCCTGATCATCTCGACCTGGCTGGTGGTGGGGCTGGCCTGTTTCCTGGCGGCGCTTTGTTTCGCCGAGATGGCGCTGATGTACCCCCGCTCCGGTGGGCAGTATGTTTACCTCGGTGAGGCCTACGGTCGCCCTGTTGCTTTTATGCTGGGCTGGGCAGCCGTTCTGATCATTGCGCCCGCCGCTGCGGCCTCTCTCTCGGTTGCTTTTGTCGAGACCTGTGCCGGGCTGCTCAAGGTAGGTCTTTCCATTGTGGGAAAAAGCGCTGCCGCTGCCGTGGTGCTGGCTGTCGTTGTCGGGATCAATCTGCGTGGAGCCCGGTGGGGTGGTGGTTTCCAGGCCGCCACCACCCTGGTGAAGGTGGTGTCACTCTGCGGTCTCGCGGTTCTTCCGTTTCTGATGGGGCTTTTTTCAGGCAATGGAATCGACAGTGCGAACTATTCTTCCGCGGTTGATGCCGGGGACAAGAGCCCCTTCGCTCTCTTCGCCCTGGTGATGGTGTCGGTGATGTTCGCTTATGAAGGATGGCAGAATGTCACTACCGTGGCGGGGGAGATTCGGCAGCCGCAACGAAATATTCCCCGGGCTCTTTTTGCAGGGCTCGCTCTAGTGATTCTTCTCTACGCAGCAGTCAACCTCGCCTTTCACGGCGTATTGAGCATGGAGGAGGTTGCCTCCAGCAAGGGTGGCGTAGCGCAGGATGTTACCAACAGGCTGCTTGGCCCAGCTGCGGGAGGCGCGGTCGCTCTGCTAATTCTGTTCAGTACCATCGGCAGTCTGAATGGGGTGGTGCTTGCCAATCCGAGGGTGCTCTTCGCGATGGGAAAGGACTATCCGCTCATCGGGAAGATGGCCAGGATCCATCCGTCCTTCGGGACTCCCTCTACAGCGCTCCTTACCCTCTTCGCGGTCTCGGTGCTCTACCTTGCAGCGGCCGGACTGTTTGTTGCGTTCAGACCTGGAGAAGATCTTTTCCGCCTCCTGTCGAATTACATGGTCTTCGCCACGAGCATTTTCTACTTCCTGAGCGTGCTGGGATCGATCGTGCTTCGCTACCGCCAGCCGGATGTGGAGAGACCCTTCCGCGTACCGCTCTTTCCACTGGTGCCGGCCGCCTTCCTGGCGCTCTATGGCTGGTTTCTCTGGAGCTACGGGCGTGAGAATCAGGAAGAGGCCGGTATCGGCCTGCTGGTTATTTTTGCCGGCCTGGTTGTCTATTTTCTCGTTTTCAGCCGTGGAGGACGTGATCAATCGAAATGACCGGGTTTCCGCTCATCTCTTGACACACCCTGAGTTGTCTGCCAGATTATCGCCTCGACCAGGAGAGGTGCCGGAGTGGCCGAACGGGCCGGTTTCGAAAACCGGTGAACCTGCAAGGGTTCCGGGGGTTCAAATCCCCCCCTCTCCGCCAGATTTGAGTTCAGCTATGAAATAACAGGAGAGGTGTCCGAGCGGCCGAAGGAGCATGCTTGGAAAGCATGTGCGGGGGCAACTCCGCCGGGGGTTCGAATCCCCCCCTCTCCGCCATTTTAACGAGGCAGGTATGAGCCGAGACCAAATCGAACGCCGGAAGTTTCTGAAGTCGACGGTGCTCGGTGGCACTGCCATTCTCGTGTCGGGGCGAACGTCCTGGGCCGCGGTGAAGGCCGAGGTGAGTGAGCGGAGGGTGATCTCCCAGAACCCAGGCAGGTACCACGGCTGGCCGACGCTGGCCGCCCGCGTCAGCGGCCAGCTGCTGTTGGTCTGCTCAGGCGGCAGGGAGAGCCACGTCTGTCCCTTCGGCCGGGTCGAGCTGATGCGCTCGGATGACAGCGGCCTGAGCTGGAGCTATCCCCGGGTGGTGATGGATGGCGGGATCGATGATCGCGATGCCGGGGTCCTGGAGACCTCCAGCGGTGCCATGCTGATCACGACCTTCACCTCCAACGCCTACGAACCGATGCTGGCGGCGGCTGAGGTCAAGCCCGGCTCATGGGATGAGAAACGGCTCGAGCGGTGGCAGGCGACGCACAATCGTCTCTCGCGGCCGGCCCGCAAGGCGAGCCTCGGTGTCTGGATGATTCGCTCCACCAACGGAGGCATCACCTGGTCGG
>CAUZHA010000025.1:0-43483 GCA_963579555.1 Planctomycetes bacterium UBA1146 | reverse complement strand
AAACGGCGGAAACTGCCGCGCCTGCTGAAGCCGCCCCCGAGACCGCTCCCGAAACGGACGGCGACAGCGAATAATCAGCTCCTTCCCTGATCGGTATCCGGGAGGCCTCCTTGCTTAAATGCCGGGCGGCGTAATAATGCCATCAACGCCGTGGCCCTCCTGGAGACCGAAAAGTCATGCTTCCTGCCCCTGTTGAAGAGAAGCTGCAAGAAACCGAGAAGCGCCTCGCCGAGGTTCAAGAGCAACTCGCAGACCCCGAGCTCTTCTCCAAACCATCGCGGCTCCGCTTGCTGTCGCGCGAATGCGGCTCCCTCGCCAAGGTGGTCGACCAATACAAGCGATACCGGGAACTGCTTGAAACCATAGCCGACAATCGGGAGATCTCCGAAAACGCCGAGGAAGAAGCGGAGCTGCGGGAGTTGGCGCTCGAGGAAATTGAACAGCTCACCCCGAAGCTCGAGCTTGCCGAGCAGGAGCTCATGGACCGCATCCTGGTCGAGGACAAGGATGGAGGAAGAAATGTTATCGTTGAGATCCGCGCCGGCGCCGGCGGGGATGAGGCCGCCCTCTTCGCGGGAGACCTCTTCCGCATGTACGGCCGCTTTGCCGAGAAGCACGGCTGGAAGATCGAGGTCATCGACGGAAGCGGCACCGATCTCGGAGGTTTCAAGGAAATCATTTTCTCGGTCGCGGGCGAGGAGGTCCATCGCCACCTGCGGTATGAGATGGGCGGACACCGTGTTCAGAGGGTCCCACAAACCGAAACCAGCGGCCGCATCCACACCTCGGCGGCAACGGTCGCCGTAATGGGAGAGCCAGAGGAAGTTGAAGTCGAGGTCAAAGAGGCCGACTTGCGCGTCGATTTCTTTCGCGCCTCCGGGCCCGGAGGCCAGAAGGTAAACCGCACCAGCTCAGCCGTGCGCTTGACCCATATGCCCACGGGGCTCGTTGTCTCTATCCAGGACGAAACCTCGCAGCACAAGAACCGGGCGAAGGCGATGCGCGTCCTGCGCTCGCGAATTTACGACCACATCGAGACCCAGAGACAGGAGAAAGAACAGAGCCTCCGGCGCGGGCAGATTGGCTCGGGGGACCGCAGCCAGAGAATTCGCACCTACAACTTTCCCCAGAATCGGGTCACAGACCATCGCATCGGCCAGAACTTCAACCTGGAAAAAGTCGTCAAGGAAGGTGAGCTGGACCAGCTGATCGCCGGCCTGCGAAGCCGGGAACGGGAGCTGAGGCTGAAAGAGCTTTGAGCCAGGACGACAGCCCGAGCAAGGACTGGACCGCCCGCGAGCTCCTTGACTGGACCGAGGACTACTTCCGACAGAAAGGCCTTCCCAGCTCCCGGCTCGATGCCGAGCTGCTCCTTGCCAGGGCGCTCGGGGTAGACCGCCTTGGACTGCTCACGAAGGAATTTGAGCGGGTGGTCGACGATGAAGCCCGCGCTGTCTTTCGCGATTTCGTAAAGCGCCGCGGGCTCAAGGAGCCCGTAGCCTATCTCACGGGAGAAAAAGAATTCTATTCCCTGCCCTTCAAGGTAACGCCGGCCGTGCTCACGCCGCGGCCGGAGACCGAACACCTCGTTGATGAGGCGCTGGCCATCGTCCCGAACGCCACCCGCATTCTCGACCTGGGAACCGGGAGCGGCAACATCGCGGTGGCGCTCGCTGTAAACCTGCCAGACGCCCGCGTCACGGCTGTCGACATCTCCCCCCAGGCGCTGGAGCTGGCCCGGGAAAATGCCGAGCTGAATGATGTCGCGGCCCGAATTGACTTTCTCCCCGGAGATCTCTGCTCGGCGCTGGAGCCCGGCACGCCCCCCTTTGACCTGGTCGTCTCCAATCCCCCCTCCATTGCCGGCGCTGAAGAAGAGACCCTGATGGATGATGTTCGTCTCTTTGAGCCACGCATCGCCCTGATCGATTCACGCAGCCCCGAGAGCGATGGGCTTGGATTTTATCGGGTGATCCTGGATGAGGTCGCTGGCCGGCTGGCGGAAAATGGTTCGCTCATCGTGGAGGTTGGCGAGAAACAGGGCGCGAAGGTCGTAAAAATGTTCGAAGAGGCCGGCTTCACGAAGACCTCGATAACGCGTGATTACGCCAAAGTTCCCCGAATCGTCTCCGGCCAACGGTAAAAGAACTTCTGATAAGGGGGGCAAACTTGACGGGGTGACTTTCCCCGTTACAATCTCCCCTACCTGAACGTTGGAGATGTCCCTTGGCGGCTTGCCTGGTTGCCGCCCCAGAGAAGTGAAGAGCTCGTGGACCAAATCATCATCGACGGTGGCGTTCCCCTTTCCGGAACTGTAACCGTTCAGGGTTCAAAGAATTCCGCCCTGCCCATCCTGTTTGCTACGATCCTCACGGAGGACCGGTGCACGATTAACAATGTGCCCGAGTTGTCGGATGTCAGGACAACCCAGTCCATCCTGAGAGAGCTCGGCATGCATTGCACGCGGGACCGCTACGGAGCCATCTGCGTCGAAACGACCGACCCCAGCCGCACCCTTGCTGACTACGACCTGGTCAGCACGATGCGGGCATCCATCTGCACCCTCGGACCCCTGCTGGCCCGACGCGGAAAAGCGAAGGTTTCCCTGCCGGGAGGCTGTGTCTTTGGGGCGACCGGACGACCTGTTGACCTCCACCTCAAAGGTCTTGAGGCCCTGGGTGCGCAAATCAAGGTTGAAAAGGGATACATCATCGCCGAGGGCAAGCTGAAGGGGGCGGCCCTCGACCTCAGCGGCCCCAGGGGCTCGACCGTTACTGGAACGGCCAACATTCTCATGGCAGCGACCCTGGCGGAAGGCGACACCGAAATCCGGAACGCGGCCCTGGAGCCGGAGGTGACAGACCTCGCCATGTTCCTCAGGGGCCTGGGGGCACAGATCGAGGGAGTCGGGACGTCGACTCTCAAAGTTCATGGAGTGAAAGAGCTCCACGGCACTGACCACATCGTCATGCCGGACCGGATCGAGGCAGGAACCTTGCTTCTCGCGGGAGCCATCACCAAGGGCAATGTAAAGGTGGAGAGGGTCTGCCCGCAACAGCTCGAGAAGCTGGTCGCCTGCCTGGAACAGGCAGGCTTCGTGCTTGCTGTCGAAGAAGACAGCATCGCGATCTCAGCCAACGGCTCCATTCGAGCAATCGATATCTCGACCCGGGCCTACCCCGGCTTCCCTACCGATCTCCAGGCGCCGATGACAGCCCTGCTCACCCAGGCGGAGGGAGTAAGCCAGATCAGCGAAAACATCTACCAGGACCGCTTCCAGCATGTCCCGGAGCTGAACAGGCTCGGTGCCGGCATTGACCAGAACAATGATCATGCCACCATTGACGGACCGAAAGAATTAAGCGGCGCCCAGATCATGGCTGCCGACCTGAGATCCGGCGCCAGCCTCATCCTTGCCGGGCTTGTGGCCAAGGGCACAACCACCGTCAAGCGGATCTATCATGTCGACCGGGGCTACGAGACCATCGAGAAGAAGCTCGCGCTGCTCGGAGCCCACATTCGACGTGAAAAAACCGTGGAGAAGACCGAAGAGGCCGAGCTCGAACCTACTCGCATCCCAGTTCATCAGGACTAGGGTCAGGGCCCGGATGGCCTAAGCTCGGCTCTTCGGGGGGCGGACCTCCCTGATATAAATGCTGAAGCAGGCGAATGGCATCGGTAACGGCAACACGGCCATCGTCATCCACATCCGCAGAATCGGCGCAGAAAACGGCGGGAGCCGGCGCAGTGAACAGGAAGCCCAATATCACGACAGCATCCGTGATGTTCAATCGCCCGTTTTGATCAACGTCGCCGCGCTCAAACCACGGCGCCCCATCGGGGCTGCCAAGGGCCTGCAGGACGAGGTCATCGGCAAAGGCCGCGCGTCCCCGGACCCCGGCCGAGACCGTCAGGCGCGCCTGGCGAGAATCCGGCGGGAGACGGAGATGGCCTGAAAAACTCTCCCATTGCGCACAATGCAGCTCCCCGGTATCAGCCGAGGCCATCACGCGGCCCTCCGAATCGAGCACCTCCGCCCGAAGGCCAACTCCAAGAATGCTCGCAAAGCTCTTAAGCCTCCCCCCCCAGCGCAGATACCGGGCCTCTCCCGGAAGCGCAACGGCCTGGGACAGGGTCGACTCATCCGCATCGCCGCCGGGATACGCCATGAACATCCCATCCCCTGAGCGCGTCACCAGGTAGTCCGTAAAAAAACGCGCGTGGTTGGCGCCATGGCGGAAGCCACCCTCTACATTCCAGCCGGCAAGGTCCCCGGATTCAGCTCCAGGATTCAGAAGCAGGTTGCCGCCAAGGCGGCCGTGGCCTCGCGAGCCCACCTCGATGCCGATAAAAACCTCATCAACCGCCCCATCGTTCCTGGTGCCGCCGATGAGGGTCCTGCGATTCGCCGCAATCGTCGCCCGCACAGAGCGGGTGCCCGGCGGCACCGGGACGGCTTCCCGCCAAGGCCACCAGTAGAGCGTGTCATGTTTACCCGAGGCGACAGCCCATAATTCTCTGCCGGCCGTATCGTGCAGGGTAAAGGAAACCTCGGCCTCGTCGTACGGTTCGGCTCGGCTCTCGCCGCCTGGAAAGATCAGGTACGCTGCGGCCAGCCACGCGCCGAGGTGAAGGGTGGCGCGGCCCTGGTCGATCGGGCCCGCGAAAGACTGCAGGGAAACCGGCTGGGTCGCACGCGATGCGGCATCCGCGGCGCCGCCGGCAAAAAAACTATCGCCGGAATAGGCCTGCAGCTGGCTCAGGCCTGTGACCGCCTCCAGCGCGCCTGAAACCTCCCATCCCGTGAGCCCGGCCTCGGCCCCTGGATTGAGCAGGAGGTTCGTAAGGCAGGCATACGTCCTGCCCGTGGCCCTCATTCCCGCCTCGCCGCCGCGCGCAACGACACCGGCAACGATAAGCTCATAAGCCGCTCCGGGCTCGTGGGCAGACGTACGCAACCTCACCCGGCGGCGATGGCGGTCCACCCTGGCCCGCAGGACCTCGACGACCGGACCCGCGCCGCCAAGGCGGCGGATACTGTAGCGCTCGGGCCGCGCCGCGCTGCCCGGGTCAACCTCTCGATCGAAACGAAGCTCCAACAGCTCGGGGCCAAATACCGCGTCTACGATGAAATCCTGCGGGGGATCGACAAAGATCGGCTCCGTCAACATCAGGCTGAAGACCACTGGGCGGTGGTCGGAAAGCACCGGCGCCAGCTTCGGAATACGGGCGTCCACCGGGAACATGCCGCCCGCCGGAGCGTACATCAGGAGGTCAATCAGCTGATGACCTTCCGCCCCGGCAAAGCCTGTAGCAGGCCAGGTTGTACGCTCCCCGGGCCGCACCCCCAGGTCGGTCCAGGCGTCATTCAGCGCGCTCTCGAGGATAATGTTCTGCGTCGAGTAGTGCTCATCATTGAAATCTCCCAGCAGGATCTTCCTTGGATTGGCGTCAGCGGGAAGGATCTCGCTAACAATGTGCCGGTTTTCCCGATCGCCCGACTGGTCCCATGAGTTGTGAATGCCATAAATGGACACCGGGATGCCGCGGAGCAGCGCGGTCGCGTGAATAACTCCGCGACCGGTGGGAAGAGGAATCCTCTCCACCCCCTCCAGCGGCTGTCGCGCCAGGACCGCCTTGAATCGATCTATCGGGGTGCAATGATCCAGCCCCGTCTCAGCGGCTATCGTCGCGAGATAGTCCTCGCCGGGAACCTCCTGCAAAGACAGCAGGTCGAGATTCAGCCCGGCAAGAAACCGGCCCACGACCCGGGGGCTTGCCTCGAGTCCCCCGTGGACATTGTAGGTCGCCAGGCGCACCACAGGACGACGCAGGGCTCCATCCTGCCAGGCCGCGGCCCGCAACGGCAGCAGCAAGAGGATAGACAGAAAAACTGGATGGATGAAACGGTGCACCTGGATGCTCTCGAAGTTGAATTTCAGACCCACCATCGAGAATACCACGAATACCGCCGGCATCCCGTCATTCGATCCCGGCGCGCTCAAAATGCCCTATTTAAGCAGGAAATCCCTGACCTCGTCCGAGCTGATCTGCTCAGCCAGCTGCCTCAGATCGTCGAGAATGCCCGGATTGACCCGGCGCAACTGGTTGATAAAGAGCTTCTTCTCTGGAAAGCTCACCCTGGAGTTCAGGTAGCGGCGCGCCTCCGGGGCAAAGCCTTCGTGCCTGGGGATCGCGAAATAGGCCCTGATGGCCTTTGAGTAGGTAAAGGCATCCTTGGTCCAGGTCAGCTCCCTGAAAACCTGCTCGACGCCGGGGGCCGACATCCTTGCAAGTGTCACCAGGGCCTGGCTCACCGCACCGCCGTAACGACGCATGTTCTGGGAGACAAAATGTTTCAGCACCCGCACAGCATCCTTGTCATCGCGCGCTCCGAGATGAAGCAGCAGCGCGGAATGCGCCTGGAAATCGGTCGCCTGTGCGAGCCTTTTTTCAACAATGTCGATGGGCAGGAAATAGCCCAGGGACTCGGCCGCCGTAAACAGCAATCTCAAGCGCTTATCGCCGCCCCGAACCAGCCGCAGAATCTCGGCGGTGAGGTCCTCCTCAAGGTCGGGGAACCTCCCGCGATGAAACGCGAGGAAGACCGGCAGGAAGCTGTAGAGATAACCACGCAGAACGGTCCTGGTCGTCTTCCTGGTCACGCTGAAATAGCTGTGGGCCAGCCGCGCCCACCCTTCTTCCTGCAGCATCGCCGGGTGCATGAGGGCGAAGGCGAGATCGTAGCGACCCACCAGCCTCTTTGCCAGTGACGGGTTCTTGTCCAGGGCGTGAAGAAAATCCTGCAGCGCCTCGTGGCCCTTATCCCCGGTCGCCATCTGCTTCTGAATCGCACCCACGAGCCCAGGGCCATCACCCTTGACCGTCAGGGCGAGAAGACCGTCGATGGTCGCCTTCGAGGTGGAGCCGGGCGGGCCCTCAGCCTGCGCCCAGAGGCCGGTGTGGAAAGCTTCGGGGTCCTCCTCCTCAACAGCGGGAGGAGGTGACGGGCTAACGGCCGCGGCCCGCTTCGCCTGCTCTCCTGCAATGGCCTCTTCGAGCGAACGGATTCGCTCCTTGAGACGCTGGAGCTCTTCCGTCACGTCTCCCTGGGCGCGGGCCGATGGCGTCGGGGCCGCAGGGAAAGCGACTGCCAGCGCCAGGACAAGAATGCCTCCGACGGAAAGGGGCCCGCTCCGACCCAGCCTCTCAACCCTCATCGCCGGCCTCCTTCTTCGCGCGCGCCGCCGCCTTCTCGAGGATGGCCTTCGCCTTCTCCGCCCTGACCTTCCCGGACTCTTTGATAAGCTGCTGGTAGATGGCGGGGCTGTTGCGCTTGAGCTTGCCCAGGATCAGGGTCTGCTGGGCAACGGTGACCTCAGAGTTCAGGTAGCCGAGGGCCCGCTCGAAATCGGCCGGCTCCCGGGGGTGGCCGAAATAATAAAAGGTCGCGGCCTTGCGGATGGCCGGGTTCTTATGTTCTACAAACCGCATGGCGAGACCCTTGCGGCCGGCGGCATCGAGATCGACAATGTGTTTCAGCGCCTGGCTTACGCTCTGCTGCAGGCCCTCTCCTCCCTCTTCAACGAACTTGATAATCGCCTGGAGGCCCTCATCTCCGCGGCCGGCGAGATGGGAGAGGGCCGCGCCGTGAGAAGAGCGCTTCTCCTCGCTGTAGAGAATCGGCAGCATCGACTCGACCGGCGGCTTGAACTGCAGATCCCGCATCGCCAGCATCAACTTGTAGAGGTAGTCGCCGCCCTTTTGCAGCTGAAAGACAATGTCCTCCTTGAGGAGCTGGCGCAGCGCGGGATACTTGCCCCGGTGATAGTTGAGAAAGACGGGCAGAAAATTGTAGATCTCCCGGCGAATAAAAGAGCCTGTTCGCTCCCGTGTATTGCGAATCATGTAAGCGCAGAGAGCCGCCGTTTCTCCCGGATAGAGTGCCACCAGTCGGAGCATGGCGAATACCAGGCGGGGATCATGAGTCAGGGTAAGCATCTTTTCGTGCTCCTGATCACACGCGATGAAAAACTGGAGGAGCTCCTGGTGGCCCTGCTCTTCTCCCAGGAGACGCTTTTTCATCGCCTTGTACATGCCCGGCCCATCGATGCTGTCAAGATGTCCCATCAGGGCCGCCTGCGCTCCACCGGCCGGTGGCGTATTCTTTTCCACAAGGCTTGCAAGCTGCGCTTCGAGCGCCGCGGCCCGGGAGCGAAGCTTCTCGAGCTCCGGCGGCTCTTTCGGTCCAGGGGCGACCTGCGGCAAAGATTCCACCTGCGAAGGCGAAGCTTTCGGTGGAGTCTTCCGGCGGCAGGACCCTGCGGTTAGCGCAAGGAGCGCGGTGACCGTGAAGATCGCCCCGATGGTTCTGAGTCGGCCTGGTCTTTCGTGCATCACGACGACATCATTGCATGGAGCGGTTTCGCTGCAAGCATCTTATGGGCGCTCTTTGCCCTCCGAAACGGCGCCTGCGCCCTGTGCAGTCAGCTGCACCTGCAGGGCCTTCAGCCGCTCATTCTCTGGATGGCGGTCAAGGCCTGACTGAACCAGCTTCCGCGCTTCGTCAAGACGGACATGCAGCTTCAGAAAGATTTCCGCCATCCCGTAAAGCGCGGCTTCGCTGTCGCCCTCCGCAGCCAGCAGGCGGCGAAGCAGGCGAAGCCTGAAGAACACCTCCTGGGGCCGGCTCATTATCCTCAGCAGGTTTTTCAACACTATTGCGTTGGCCGGGTCGAGGTCACTGGCAAGAAAAAGACAGTCGTAGGCGCCGCGCTCCCTGAACTTCGCGTAGGCCTCGGCGAGGTCAGTGTAGATCCCCGCTGAGGACGCCAAGGGGGTGTCCTGCAGCCTGGACTCGAGCTGGTCAATTCTCGCCCGGTTCGCCTTCATTTCTGCGAACTGCTCACGCGCCCAGTCCTGCCGGGCTGCGTCCTGTACCCCGGGCCCCATCAGCTCGGCATAGAGAGCGAGGCGGCCAGGAGATCTCTCCAGCTGGGCGACCAGCGCCTCCAGGGCTCCGGGCTCGTGTGCGGAACGCCAGCTGGCAACGGCCTTATAGGCCGCCAGGTCATCGGGAGCCTGGAGCCCCTGGCGCCTGCAGCTCCCCTCGGCGGCTTCAAATGCCTCCACCGCAGGGCCGGGATCGCCGCCCGACAACAGCCAACGTCCCCTCCAATAGCTGGGCTCCCAGGCTGACGGTGACAGTTTCTGTGCCGCCGTGATGGCTTCGAGGGCCGGCCCTCGGTGTCCCAACTCGAGAAGACTGCGGGCCAACCCAAGCTGGGTGGAGAACCTGTTGGCCTGGCCCCGCCCAGGCCCCTGGCGGTCATCACTCCCGTTTTCGGCGACGATCGCCTGGAGAGTTGAACGAAAAGCTTCGGCAGCGGCCGACCAGTCTTTCCGGGCGGTCTCGATCCGCCCGCGCTCCCACAAGAGACCCGAAACAGGTCGGCAACCGGCGGCCAGCGCGGCAGAAATCACATCAAGCCCTTCCCTTGTCCGCCTGAAGGCCAGGCAATAGCGGGCGTAGAGTCCCGGGATCCTTGCATCCTTCTTGTTGGCCTCCAGGGCGTTGCGGTGCGAGCGAAACGCATCGAGGAACCTGCGCTGGCGCTGCTGGTTCGAGGCCTGCTGCGCAAGGGCCTGAGCTTCGCGCCCCTGCAGCCGCATTTTATCGACCCCGTATTCCTCGAAGCTCCCCTGTGACAAGGTCCGATAGATTCCCTCGATCAGACGGGCTTCCTTGCGGCGCTTCAGCCTGTAAAGGGCCGCCGCGAGCTCCGAATAGCATTCGCTGCGGGTCGGTTCCTGTTCCAGGGCGATAGCAAGCTGGTCGGCCGAATCCTGATATCTGCCGGCGGCCCGGAGCGCCCTGCCGTATTCGAGTCTCGCCGTCCGGGACAATTCATCGTCCGCAGCCCCTTCCTTTGCCGAAAAATAGGTGTCGAACAGAGACAGGGCTCCCAGGGGCTTGCCGGCACGAAACTCCAGCCGGGCAAGTGAAAGGCTGGCGCGAGGATGGCCGGGCGCCAGCTCGATCGCTTCGTAGAGCGCCGAGCGCGCGTCATCCAGGTTGACCAGGCGGCGATGGGCCTCTCCTCTTATCGCCAGAGCCGCGGGGTTGCGGCCATCGGCGGACAGGGCTTTTTCACAGAAACGAAGCGCTGCCTGGTTCGAGCCGCTGGCGAGATAATATTCGGCAATCCTGCCGTGCACAGCAGGCGAAGGGGAAAAGCGAGCGCCTTCCAGGCTCCTCTCAAGCAGCTCCGCGGCTCCCCGCGGACGACCAGCCCGGGCAAGCCGGTCCGCCTCCTCGAAAAAACGGGCCGGCTCTTTCGGGCCGGCGGAGCCCCCGCCCGGAGAGCAGCCGCAAAAAACGAGCGCCAGGGCCACCGCAATCCGGCACCCGGATCGAGGGCAGCGCGAGCTCGCCTCCAGTGATTTCATTTGGCCCTCCTACCGTACACTTTTCTCGACGATGGCTTTTTTACCCACCCACAACATATTGATAGCCTCCGTATTTTCAGCTTATTTTAGTCTGGAGTCTCCATGGGTGCTGTTAGATAATCGTTAGTCGACTTGGGTAATGTGAGAACTCCAAGGGTCTCTTTTAATCGATATTAGTCAGAATCATCGCTGCCTCTGAGAGTCGCCCGCTGAAATGCGCGCGCGCCCTGAGAGCAATGAATTGTTTTGGGTCTGTTTTTCTCTATGCAGGAAGGCCGGCCCTCGAAAAGTTGGAGGTTTTTCCATGAGGCTTTTTCCATCTGTCTGGCTGCTTGTAGCCTGTTGTTTCCTGTTTGGCAGCACTCCGGCGCTGGCCCAGGACGAAGATCTTGTCATCTTTGATGACAACTTTACCGAGGATCCGGCGGAGAATGACTGGATTCTGCTCTATGCCGGCACCTTCGGCGGCTGGGTGCCGCCCGAGAGCGCCTACTGTGAAACGGGCCCCGGAAACCCGGACCCCGCCGCGTTCCTGGCCGATACGCCCTGCACCCTCTACTCCGAGGAGATCATCGAGGACCAGCTCGAAATGGACCTCGAGGAATTCGGCGGCTATGTTCTCGTTACCCCGCCGCAGAACAGCAGCGCCGGCGCGGTCTTCCGCAGCGAGCGGGCACTCTATGACAACGTCAAGATGGAAATCACCGTCGAGCTGCGTGACGGCTCGATCGGACAGCCCGCAGATGGTATGACTGTCGTCGTCCTCGGAGCCGAAAATCCGCCCACAGCTACCGGCGGCGGCGGCGGCGGAATGGCCGCGACCGGCATGGGCAGCGGGCCGACCATGATCTTCGAGTTCGACGACTGGTCCTGTAACTTCGAGGACTTTGGCGACGACAACCACGTCGCCTTTGCCTGGTCCGCCACCGGCTTCAACGCCGGCGATGCGATCAATGTCGTCGATGAAACCTTCTCTCCCTTCCCGGAGCCGAGGCTTCACAACCGGGAGCCCGCCCCGGCGAGCCCCAATCGTTACAAGATGACGGTATACATCCAGGGCTCAACGGTCGCCTGTGACCTCGAGGCGCTCGACCAGCCCGAGCTCAACGACAACCTCGGACGCATGTACACCTATACGATTCCTGACTTCCCCGACGGCGGCTTTGAGGGCTACCTCGGCGTTACGGCCTCGACCGGAGGCGCGAGCCAGAACCACCTCCTGCACCACGCCAAGCTCTCCAACCTTCCCGAGGGCTTCTGTCTGCAGCCCCCTGGAGTCGCCCTGCGTGATGTCCAGACAACTCGTACCGCGGAAAACAACTGCGGCGATTGGGCGGATGGCGACCAGTTCCCTGTCTCGATCACGCTGCAGCAGATCCGCGGCGAGGTTCTCAATGACATCGGCGAGGTCCTCTGCAACGCGGCTTCGACCATCGTTCTCAAAGAAAACCTCCCTCCGAACTGGGACGGCTTTGACATCTCCGATGGCGGGACGATTGACCGCGACACCGGAACCATCACCTGGGTCCTCGAAGGCGCGGATGCGGTTGAGGGCAAAGTCGTCAGCTATATGTGCGAAGCCATCGACAACGGCAACCTGTCCGAATCCTTCAGCGGCAGGGTCCAGGAAGGCGAAGGGCTCGACTTTGAGCGGATCGCATCGGCCACCAGCGGCGAATCGACCGTTCGGCTGGATACGCCCTTTGATCTCTGCGGCGGAATCACCTGCTGGAACATTCTTGGAACCTACATGCAGAGCGGCGGCGCGGCGCCCGGCCAGGACCTCATGCGCCAGGACTTCCTGACCGATGGAGACACTTCGGAGCTCGACTTCGTTTTCTTCCCCGGAGCGCAGATCTCGACCGACTACAACAACAGCTCCGCTGCCGGCGGCCTCTTCGATGATGCCAACGGCCGGAACGTTGACGGCGTCCCGACGGTGTTCGGCTGGAACGACGGTGACAGCTTCATCGATCTCAACGAAATCTATGGCGGCGACCCGAACAACGTCATGGCCTACACCCAGTTCTACGTCAACAACATCTCGGGTGACGACATCGAGACCTCCATCGGCGTCTCGAGTGATGACTCCGTCCAGGTGATCATCAATGGAGAAGAGGTCTGGATCAACAGCGTGGCTCGTGGCGCGCCCCTGGAAGGAGCCTGCTCTCCGCAGGACATCGCCCCGGACTTCATCACCTTTCTCGATCCGATCATTCTCGAGCCCGGGCTCAACACCGTGATGCTCAAGACCTACGAGGGCGGCGGCGGTTTCAACTGCGCCTTCCGCTTCCAGGACGAATTCGGACTGGAGCTCACCGAGGACCTCGAGATCACCAAGTATCCCCCCGGCATCTGCGCGATCCCCCCCATCACGGCGCGGCGCAGCGTAGCAACCGATGATACGGCCTCCATCGAGCTGGCGAGCTATCCGGCCTACACCTCGGGCTCGACCTACGACGTCACCCTGACGCTCAGCAATGTCCGTACGGATGGTGATTGCGGCGCGGCGGAGAGTGTGACCCTGACTGAGCGCGTTCCGCTTGGCTGGACCATCAGCAACGTCTCCGACGGCGGCACGGTCAACGAAAGCCGAATCACCTGGCGCCTCGAGGGCGACACCCTTGCCGAAGGAACCCGCAGCTACCAGGCGACCGCCGCGGACGGAAACGGCGATGCCTACTTCGCCGGCAAGATTCTCGAATTTGACTCGATCATCGAGTTTGCCACCACCGGTGACTCCCGGCTGGCTAACCCCTCGGACCTTGCAGCCGGCGGCTTCTTCCGCAAGTGGCTCCTGCTCGGCCCCTACGCCATGCCAACCGGCTTCGGCTGGGGAGCCCAGCCCCGGGAAACCAACATGCAGGCTGACTTCATGACTGACGGCCTGGACATCACCGAGCTTACGGTTGAGCCGGTACCCGGCGATACGGTTGACACCGACTACGCGGTCGCCATCAGCCGCGGCCTCGGCGTGGCAATGGGCGACGCGACTGACATCATCAACCCCGACCGAACCCCGACCTGGTTCCCATGGGTGGATGGCGACAGCATCGTCAACTTCGACGACTACTACGGAGGCAACCTCGACAACAACATGATGTACGCCGTCATCTACCTGAACCTGGAAGATGACATGAGCGTAGACATGGGCGTGTCGAGCGATGACTCCGTCCAGGTCCTCCTCAACGGCGAGGAAATCTGGCTCAACCGCGTGGCTCGCGGCTGGGGCGGCGACCTGGACGTACAGGATGTGATCTCCAGCGCGACGGTCCTCCAGCTGGATCCGCTTGAGGCCGGTCTCCACCAGATCATGGTGAAAACCTTCGAGGGCGGCGGCGGCCACGGCTTCCACCTCCGCCTCCAGGATTCGTTCACCGGCGAACCGATCACGGAAGGCTTCAGCCTCTGCTTCTCACCGGACCCCGATGAGTGCGATTCCGGCTTCGTGCCTCCGGCGCGCGAGATCTGCGGTAACGACATCGACGATGACGGCGATGGCGACACCGACTGCGCTGACAGCGACTGCCCGGCCTGCCCCGAAATCTGCAACAACGGCGCGGATGACGATGGCGATGGCGACGCCGATTGCGACGACACCGACTGTGCCGATGCCGGCAACTGCCAGGGACCCGCTGGCCCGACCTTTGTACGCGGCGATGCGAACTCCGATGGCGCCATCAACCTGACGGATGGCGTGGTGCCGCTGCTCTTCCTGTTCTCCGGCGGCGCGGCTCCGGCTTGCGGCGACGCGGCTGACACCAACGACACCGGCAGCGTCGAGATCACCGACGCGATCATCATCTTCAGCTGGCTCTTTACCGGCGGTGCCGCTCCGGCCGCGCCTTCGCCGCTGAGTCCCGGCTACTCGGCTGCCGAGTGTGACAGTGACCCGACCGAGGACGGCCTTGGCTGCGAGCGCCCATCTCCTGTATGTCCCTGATTTGGCCATCGCAGGCTGATGCTTAGCGGCCCGTTGGCGGGAATCGGCTTTCTTCTTCCCCTGGGGAGGAAGGGGCCGGTTCCCGCTTTTTTTCTCGAAGATCCATTACGCTTGTTTCATCCCGGCCCCGCCCGCCCTCCGAAGGAGCGCCGGTGGCCGCAACCTGACGGAGAAAAAAATGCTCTACCGTTATCGAATGCTCGCCCTGCTAGCCTGCACGTTGCCGGCTCTTTTCATTGGACGTCCGGCTCTTGGCGGGGATGTCGAGCTGGTTATCGAGGAAGACTTTGAGGGGGGGCTCCCCGGAGACATTGGCGTTGTCTCCCAGAGCAACGGCCGCATCGAGGTCATTGATGACGGCAGCGGCGACAACCAGGTCCTCTCCCTGACACAGGCAGAAGGAAACCAGGGCGCCTGGGTATGGTTCCCGCAGGAATTTGAGCTTGGAGATCGGCGCGTTGAGATCGAGTTCGATCTCTTCATCGGACGCGGAACCAGCGCGGTTCCGGCCGATGGCGCTTCCGTCATCTTCCAATTCGACAACGACCTGCAGGCCTTCGGCAACATCGGCGGGGACCTTGGTGTCGGCAACCTCCGGGGCGCGGGCGGCAGCTATGAATACATCGCGCTCGGCTTTGACATCTGGGACAACGGCGAAAGCGACCGGGAGACCCACTGTGACGGCCGCCACGGGGCCCAGGGGACCTGCGATGTCGAGGTTATCCAGAACCAGGCCTCTCCACACCTCGCGGTGCCCCCGGCCGTCGGCGACCCCCCTGATTTCATCTCGAGCGCGGCCGTCTACGGCTCACCGAACGTCGCCGCCCACACCGGCAACGAGACCTTCGACCCGGACGACCTCATCCATATCTCGATCATCTTTGACGCCGGGGTCATGCGGGTGCGAATGGGCGGCGGGTGGACCGACCTGCCCAGCAGGGGCGGCGAATTTTTCGAGGAGGAGGTTGTTCTTGATTACACCACCCAGGACTTTCCCCGGCGACCGGCCAACATCGGCTTCGCGGCCACCACCGGAGGCGCCAACGCCTGGCAGTGGATCGACAACCTCGTCGTAAGCGAAGGTGAAACCCGGGTAAGGCAGGAGCCCGAGCCGCCGCTCGCCGAGGGCGGCATCAACTGCGGATCCCGCCGCGTAAACGCGACCAATGAGATTGGGTTCTCGTTCCTAGCAGACCGGCTCTTCGGAGCGGAGGTGAGCCGCGAAGGAGACCTGGAGGAAGACCTCAGCGTCATCGTCTCTTCCTTCGGCCGCGTCCCCGCCGGGAATGACACCGTCAACACGAACCTGCGGCCGATCGACCTGTCCAACCTCGACGGCGGCGCGATCAACACCTCCCGGCTCTTCATCAACGAAGCATCCTCCGATGCCGGCATCGAATACCGGGCCCATGTTGTACCGGGCCGCTACGATGTCCACCTCTTCTGGAGTGAAAGCGCCGAGACCGCCATCAACAGTCTCGGCCAAGGCGTAAGACTCTACAGCGTCTACCTCAACGAAGAAAAGGTGCTCTGCAACTGGAGCGCCGCCGCCGCCGCCGGGATCGGTACGGGCGACCCGAGAATCGCCTGCGCCGCCACGCTCGACAAGGCTGCCACCCGCGCCTTCCAGCTCGATGTCGCCGCCATTGAAGGCGAAGACTATGGAATTCTCCGGGTCTATGTTGAAGACCTCGGAAGCAACGCCGGCCTCAACGCCCTGGCCTTCCGGCGCGCGGGAGATGCCTCGGGAGAGCCTGTCAGCGGCGCCATCGAGTGCATTGAGAAGGAGCCGGGAGAGCCGCCGCCAGGCACTCTCCTCGAAGACGACTTCGACGATCTCCTTGACCAGGAATGTCCCCCGGGAATGGTCTGCAACAGCAACAACTTCACGCCCCGGGTTGTTGACGGCCGCCTGAGAATCACCGACGACACCGTCGGGAGCACGGCCGCCACGGCCATCTACGAAGAAACCGTCAACGTCTGCGATTTCAAGATGGTCGCTGAATTCGACCTCTTCCTGGGCAACCCGGATGGGACCGAGCCCGCCGACGGGGCCGCCTTCTTCCTGCGCGAGGGCTCGGACACCACGGCTCTCGGCCCGGGCGGCGGCGGGCTCGGGCTCCCGGTGGGAGGAGCAGGCTTCGCCGTCGAGTTCGACACCTGGAGCAACGGCGCCTGCTGCAATGAACCCTCGGGGTTCAACACTCCCGACCAGTTCACCCATATCGGCATCCAGTCCTCGGGCATCGTCTCCGAGATCAACCACGTGCAATACAACCCGGACCTCAAGCCGATCGCCTTTGGCGGCACCGGCTGGCCGAACTTCTTCGATCCATCCGGGGTCAATGTGCAGATCGAATACGATGCCGGCCACATCACGGTCTCCCTCGCGGGGTTCACCGCCGAGGGCGTTGACTTCGGGCCGGAGATCGTCTGCGAGGCTGACCTGGTTCCGGTCTTCGGAGCCGAGGCCGTTATTGGCTTCGCGGGAGGCACCGGTGGACGCACCCAGCACACCGACATCGACAATGTCTATATCGATGCCGCCGAGGGCGACTCCGGCGGCGACAACGCCATCGGCGAGGCCCTGGAGCGCGCTCGACAGCTCTGGCGAGGAAGCCGCGGAGAGCTCTACATCAACTGCGGCGGACCCTTGCTCGCCTGCTCAGCCACCCAGAACCCTGCCCCGGAGATGGTCGGAGCCAAGATAACCGGCGAACGCGTTGTATGGCTCAGCGACGAGGCGGCCCGTGGAGGCCTCGATGCGACAGAAAACGAGTTTTTCACCGTCACTCCCCTGCCCAACAGCGATGGCAGCAATTCCGGGCTCCAGGTCGCCACAACCAATATGGGATACTGGGATGCCCGGGGAACCACCCCTGGCATCAACGACGATGACCGGATCTTTCACACCGAGAGATGGGCGGACCAGGAATACCAGGTCCCGGTCGACAACGGAGAATACGAGGTCACGCTCTACTTCGCTAACTCCTACAGCGGGACCGCCGGCACTGGCTCCCGCTTCTTCCACGTGATTCTCGAGGGCGTCCAGCAGGACGGCTTTGAGCACTGCGACCTGATGGGCGACCTCGGCTTCCGTGGCCGGGCAAACCCGGTCTTCGGATTCGACAACCTCTACGACCCGGTGGGACACGCAGAGGCGCTCTACTCATCGGACCCCTGCAATTTCGCCGACTGTGATGACAACGGGGCTCTCGGAGAAGACGACCCGGACTTCGACCGGATCCTTCCCGCTCGCGAATGCGGCAACGCCGCCGCCGCCGCCCTCCGCTACACCCTGTCCGTAGACGATGGGTCCCTGACAATCGCTCTCACCGAGCCCGATGTGGCCGCCGGGGAGCCCGCCTCGCCGGACCCGAGTCCAAAGATCTCCGGGATCTCCGTACGCCGCACCGATGTGGCCCCGCCGCCGCCTGAGCGCTGCGGCAACGGAATCGATGATGACGAGGACGGCGCTACGGACTGCGATGACACGGACTGCTCCGAGGCGGCCGGCTGCCAGGCTCCCGCCGGCCCGACCTTCGTTCGCGGAGATGCGAACTCCGACGGCAGCATCAATCTCACAGATGGCGTCATCCCCCTGCTCTTCCTGTTCTCCGGCGGAGCGGCCCCGGCCTGCGCCGATGCCGCGGACACCAACGACACCGGCAACGTCGAGATCACCGATGCGATCATTATCTTCAGCTGGCTGTTCACCGGCGGCGCCCCGCCGGCCGCGCCATCTCCTCTGAGCCCGGGCTACTCGGCTGAAGAATGCCGGGGCGACCCGACCGATGATGCACTTGGCTGCGCAAGCCCATCGCCCGTCTGTCAATAAAACGGCTCCGTCGGCGGGGGCCTGTAGATTTCAGGCTTCCGCCGGCTGGCCGCTTTCCCCCTCGAGGATGAGGGCATCGACCACGGCCGAGGTGTCGCCGGCCTTCTCAAAAACTCGCCGCTGCCGGGCATAGCTTGACGGCCCCCGGACCATCCGCTGAAGCATCGGCACCTGGCCCGCGCTCCCGAGCCGCTCAAACACCGGGGCGAGATCCTCCAGCAGCTGCTCCATTGTCTCGGCGATGGGCCGCTGGGCTCCATCCTCATCGACAATCGTCGCTCCCTCCATGCTGTAACGCGCCGCGCGCCACTTGTTCTCCGTCACGATTCTCGGGTGCAGGACCGGCAAGGTCACGCCCTCGTTGATCTGCCCATGCAGGAAAACAATCAGGGCCTGCACCAGCGCGGCGACGGCCAGGGTCTCCCCCATCGTCGGCATCGAGTCACAAACTCTCACCTCCACCGTGCCGAAGCCCGGGTGAGGCCGCACGTCCCACCAGACCTCTCGAATGCTCTCGATTCCTTCGGCGCGGATCAGCGCTCCCACCAGCTGCTCGAACTCTTTCCAGCTCTCATGTCGATAGGGCAGCCCGGCGGTTGGAAGCGTCTCGAAGATCTTGCTGCGGCAGGAAGCCAGCCCGGTATCCTTCCCCTCCCAGAACGGAGAGCTCGCGCTCAGGGCCAGCAGGTGGGGCAGCCAGGGCTCCAGGTGATTGATGATCTGTATCGCCGACTCCGCGTCCGGTACACCGACGTGAACATGCAGACCGAAGATCAGCATCCGACGGGCCGGCCACTGGACCTTGTCAACCAGCCGATGGTAGCGCTCATCTTCACTGACCTCCTGGTCCTCCCAGCGGGAAAAAGGATGGGTCCCCGCGCCGATGAGGGCCAGGCCTCGCTGCCGTGCGCACTCGCGAACCTGCTCCAGCTTGACCCCCAGGTCGGCCTCGACCTCGCCGATGTCGGCACACACATCGGAATTGATCTCGATGGTGGACTGGAGGAGCTCCTCCTTGAGCCAGCTGACCTCTCCAAAGGAGTCAATGAGCTCGGCCGCCGCCGAGGTCAGCGCTCGTGTCTCCCTGTCAACCAGCTGAAGCTCTATCTCAACACCAAGACTCGGTGCCGGACTGCTGTTGAATTCGAACTCCATAAGGCTGCAGTATACGGCAAGAGAAAGGCTCGTGAGCGTTTTTTGCACGGGTCCCCAGCCGGGCGAGGAACGGACCGACCAGATGAATCCCGCGACAGAAGACCAAATCCACATCGGAACCTCCGGCTGGTCCTACAAGGACTGGGACGGGTCCTTCTATCCACAGGGCTGCGGCCAGGATGGGCGCCTGCGCCACTACGCCGCGCGCTTCAGCTGCGTAGAGGTCGACTCAACCTTCTACGGCACGCCGAAGAAGGAGACCGTGCGCGCCTGGGCCGCACGCACCCCTGGCCACTTCCGCTTCGCGCTCAAGGTGCCGGGTATCGTAACCCACGGGGCCCAGGGCTCTAGCCCGATCCTGGAGGATGTGCTCAAGGATAAGGGGGGACGGCTAGCGGATTTCCTTGAAACCACGGAGCTCCTCGGCGACAAGCTCGGCCCCATCCTTTTCCAGTTTCCCTATTTTCGCGTCCGGGAAATGGAAGAGGCGGACTTCCTCGATCGCCTCGAGGCGACTCTCGGCCGGCTTCCCACAGATCGCCGCTACGCGGTCGAGCTCCGCAATAAGGGTTGGATTGGGGCGCGCTATCTCGCTCTCCTGAGGCGCTACAGTGCCGCTGCCGTGCTGATCGACCACCCCTACATGCCCGGGCCGCGACAGCAGCTCGCGCTGGGGATGGTCACCACGGATTTCTGCTACGCCCGGCTCCTGGGTGACCGGCACTCCATCGTGAAAAAAACCGGTGCCTGGGACAGGCTGGTCGAGGACAAGGGAGCCCGGGTAAAACAGTGGGCCGAGACTCTTCACCTGGCAACCACCCGGCATGGAGCGGCCTCGGCCTGGGCCTTCTCCAACAACCACTTCGCCGGACACAGCCCCGAGACCAGCGCCCAGCTTATATCCCGGCTGCGCGATCTGTCCTGAAACTGGCTCCTTTATCTTGAATCAAGCCCCAAAAGTGTCGACAATCTATCTTTCACAAGGAGCCTTGCGGCATTGGGGCCGCGGTCGGCTCCCGGCTTCATAGAATCGGTCTAATACGAGGAAGACATACCATGGCAAGGCTCCCGATCCTTCTAGTCTGTATTTTCTGCATCACCAACACCCTGCGGGCGGCTGATGACAAGGGCCGAGATATCGATGCCGGCTTCGGCGAGTGGAAGGTTCTCTTTGACGGCAAGAGCACCAAGGGCTGGCAGAACGCCAAGCCGAAGCGCCAGGGCGACGGGAAAAACCTCTGGGCCGCCGAGGATGGCGCCCTCGCCAATATCCGCGGCGGAGTCAATGACATCTGCACAGTGGAAGAGTTCACCGATTACGAGCTCGAGATCGACTACAAGATCCCCCCGAAGGGCAACAGCGGCGTCTACCTGCGCGGCACCTGCGAGGTGCAGATCTTCGACAGCTTCGGCAAGGCCGACAAGGCTCTCTCCAAGGCCGATGCGGGCGCGATCTACGGCGTCGGATACGTCGCCCTGAAAAATGCCCAGAAAAAACCGGGTGAGTGGAACAGCTACCGGATTATCCATGTCGGGCACAGGATCACGGTATGGCACAACGGTGTGCTGATCCAGGACAACGTCTACCAGGACCAGTTCACCGGCGGCGCGATGGGAACCTATCCCGGCACCGACCGGAAGCTCACCCCGAAGAAGGGGCCCCTCATGCTGCAGGGCGACCATGGCAAGGTCTGGTACAAGAACATCCGGATTCGGCCTCTCTGTGCCGGCGAGGGCTGGGTCTCGATGTGGAACGGCAAGGACCTGAGTGAATTCACCGCGAAGAACGACCGCCGGGCCAAGAAAGGGCTGCGTTGGGCCGTCGAGGACCATTCCTTCACCAACACGGCTGCCGGCGGCGGCGGCCACGACATCTGGACCAAGGGCGCCTACGGCAACTTCCTCGCCTTCTACCAATACCGCGCCGACCCGAAGACTCATGGCGGCAATAGCGGCTTCTACCTGCGTGACCAATGGGAGATCCAAATTCACGGGCCCCAGGGAGGCGGCAAGAAGGAGGGCAAGCATGGAGATGGCGCTCTCTATTCCTACTACCCCCCGGCGCGCCTCTCCAATAATGGGAAAAACCGCTGGAACACGATGTGCGTCAAGCTCGTCGACAATAAAATTTCCGTCTGGCAGAACGGCATCCTGATCCACGACAACACGTCTGTGCCGACTCGCACCGACAACCACAGGGTAAAGCCGCCGGTCTTCAGCAAGGCTCCCTTCAAGCTGCAGGGCGACCACGGCAAGGTCTGGTTCGCCAATCTGAGGATCCACGCCCTTCCCGACAGCAAGTAAGAGAACGGACGCCCTGGAATCTGCAACCATTCCTGCTACGGAGGCACCATCATGTCACGATCGGCCCTGATGCTTTTCCTGTTCGCCGGCTTGTTCATCTCGAGCGCCGAGGGCGCGGACGACTGGCTCCGCTTTAGAGGGTCGGATGGTTCCGGCGCCACCGGCGCCACGGGGCTCGCCTTGAGCTGGGGCGATGGAGAGAACGTGCTCTGGGAGGCGAAGCTGCCGGGGCGCGGAGCCTCGAGCGTTATCCTTGTCGGGAACCGCGCCTTCGTCGCCTGCTACAGCGGCTACGGCCTGGACAAGAACGAACCCGGAAACCAGGCCGACCTGAAGCTCCACGTGGTCTGCTATGACGCCGGCAAGGGGTCGAAACTCTGGGATCAGTCGGTCAGCTCGAAGGCGAAGGTTCAGGACTACGGTCGCTTCGTCTCGCTGCATGGCTACGCCTCCTCGACGCCAGCAAGCGACGGCCAGGCGGTCTACGCCTATTTCGGCCCCAACGGCCTGCTGGCCTACGACCTCGAGGGCAAGCTCCTGTGGAGGAAGACGCTCGGCACAAAAACCCATGTCTTCGGAACCGCCAACTCACCGGTTCTTTATGAAAACGTGGTGATCGTCAACGCCGGCGTCGAGAGCGGGAGCCTGGTCGGGCTTGACAAGAAAACCGGCAAGGTGCTCTGGGAGGCCGCCGGGATGAAGAGCTCCTGGAACACACCCTCGCTCGTCAAGGCCGAGGGGGGGAGGGTCGAGCTGGTCGTCAACACCAAGGGCAAGCTTCGCGCCTACGACCCGAAGACCGGCGCCGAGCTGTGGAGCTGCTCCGCGATCAACGACTACATCTGCCCCAGCGTCATCTCGCACGCTGGAACCATCTACGCGATCGGAGGACGCAGCGCGACCGCCATAGCTGTTCGTGCCGGCGGAAAAGGAGAGGTCGAGCCTCTCTGGAAAACCAGAGCCGGCTCAAACGTCTCCTCCCCCGTCTATTTCAAGGACCATCTCTACTGGGTCAGCGACAAGGGAATCGCCCACTGCCTGGATGCGAAGAGCGGCAAGATCGTCTACCAGGAACGCCTGAAGGGGACCGGGCGGGTCTACGCCTCGGTCCTCCTGGCCGAGGGGCGGCTCTACGCCGTCAGCCGGGACAAAGGCACCTGGGTCCTCGCCGCGCAGCCTCAATTCAAGCAGCTCGCCCATAACATCTTCGAATCCGACCGCAGCATCTTCAATGGCAGCCCGGCGATCCTGGGCTCAACTCTCTATCTCCGCTCCGATGAAAAGATCTACTGCATCGGCATGACAAAGAAAAAATCTCGCCTCTGAACCTCGCGCGGCCCGAGCGCGACCGGCCGGCCCCATCTTTCTCCAAGGATCATTCATGAACAAAGCCGCTCTCTTCTTATCAGCCGCCCTGCTCTTCACCCTGTGCGCGCCGGCAAGGTCCGAAGAGCTTCTGGACCGCGTAAAACATGGCTACGCCGATTCCGGCGGGGTCAAGCTCCATTACGCAACCCTTGGCAAAGGCCCCCTGGTGGTCATGCTCCACGGCTTTCCGGATTACTGGTATACCTGGCGCCACCAGATGGAGACGCTCAGCGACCATCGCCAGGTCGTCGCAATCGACATGCGGGGCTACAACCGCAGCGACAAACCTGCCGGTGTGGCAAGCTATAAGATGGCGCTCCTGGTCGCGGATGTGCGCGCCGTGATCGCCCATTTTAAAAAGGACAAGGCTGTCATCGTCGGCCACGACTGGGGAGGCGCGGTCGCCTGGAATTTCGCCATGAGCCATCCGAAGGTCTGTGACAGGCTCATCATACTCAACCTCCCCCACCCCTGGGGCCTGGGCCGCGAGCTGGCGAACAATCCCGCCCAACAGAAAAACAGCCAGTACGCCCGGAACTTCCAGAAGCCCGGAGCGCATGAAAAGCTCTCGGCCCGGGGGTTGTCAGGCTGGGTCAAGGACAAGGCCGCGAAGGAGAAATACCGGGAGGCCTTCGAGCGCTCGGATTTCGAGGCCATGCTGAACTACTACAAGGCGAACTACCCCCGCCAGCCCTACAAGGCGCCCGAGGGCTCTCCGCCCAGGGTCGAGGCCCCGGTGTTGATGTTCCACGGCCTCAAGGACTGGGCCCTCCTGCCCGGCGCTCTCAATGACACGTGGAAATGGCTCGACAAAGACCTCACGCTCGTGACCGTTCCCGGCTCAGGCCATTTTGTCCAGCAGGACGCGGCCGAGACCGTCTCGCGGACGATGAAGTCCTGGCTGGAGCTCCAGGAAAAGGCGGCCTCTCAGCCCTGAGAAGAGTCGCCTGCGATAAGGCGGCGGTAGCCCTCGAGCTCTTCCTCGCTCCAGGCGGGCTCTTCAGATGCGCTCACCCCGTCAAAATCAAACTCAAAAGGCCAGGACGCCGCGCCGAGCTCGCCCACGCGGCCCGCGCATTCCTCCCGGAGACCGGGCTTCGCACACAAGAGAAGAAAGCCGCCGCCGCCGGCCCCGCAGGTCTTGCCCCCCAGGATGAGCCGGTCCAGCTTCCCAAAAACGGCGCGATGCTCGGCGCTGTCGCAGCCTTCGTGCAGGTTGTAGAGGCCGCGGCAGGAGCCGCCAAGGGCCCGGGCGTAACCTTCCAGGTCGCCCGCTTCGAGCGCCCGGGTCATCCGCTCGGCCTCGTCGCGAAGCTCGAACATCGCCTCGAGAGTCTTCGAGCCCGCCGCGTGATAAGAGCGCCTGATATCATCGTGGATCGAGCCTGAGACATGAGCTGCCCCGGTAAAAACCAGGAGAGAGCTCTCCTCGAGCTCGCGGATCATCTCTTCGGTGACCTCTATGCTGCGAGGAGTCATGCCGCCTCCCTGGTGGTACTCGAGCAGGTTCAGGCCCCCACGGGCGGCGCCGTAAGAGTCCTGGCTCCCTCCCGGGTAGCCGAGATCCTGTCTCTCCACCTCATTGGCGACCGCCGCGGTATCATCTTTCGAGCGGAAAACGCCAAAGAGCCGGTCGAGGGCCGCCACCACCGAGACCCCAAGCGCCCCGCTGCCGCCAAGGCCGCTGCCGGGTGGCACCTCGGAGCCGGTCACCAGCAGCACCGATTCTCCCGGCGGCAGCAATTTTCTGACAAACCCCTGCAGCAGCTCGAGGCGCCCGCCGCCGGGGAGGCCCTCGGCGCCGAAGGCGTGGACGCCGACGCCGAGGTCGTCTGAATAGATCAGGACCTCTTCTCCCGGGCCCAGGCGCTGGGCGCGGGCGAAAACGTGCCGCCTGACGCCGAAGTTGACCACCTTGCCGCCATGATCTACGCAAAAGGGCGGAGCATCGGTTCCCCCACCGGCGGGGTCAACTCTCACAGGCGCGCGCGCGAATGCTCTCATCGGTATACTCGGTTACAAACCCTGGAAAAGGGCCGCCCGCGCCTGGCGGCGGCGAAGGGCCGGCAGGCTTCGCTTTTTATTTTACAGGGCCCTTCTTCAGCTTCTGCAAGGGCCCGCTCCCGGGATGCTTCCGAAGTCCCTCCGCTATCAATGCGCGGCCTTGCTTCGTGTCACCGAGCAGAAGAGCCGCCCTCGCCAGGCGCCTGTAGGACTCCGCGTTGGCGGGCTTCAACGCCGCGACGTAATCAGCCGTGATCGAGAGGACCTCCTCGAGATAGAAGTCGCGCTTGATCTCGTTGTCATCAGGCGGAGCGGCCGTATCCCTGGGATCCTTTTTCTCTTCCTTCGCGTCGGCTGGATCAAATTTCTTTTTCTCCGCCTCGTAGCGAGACCGCTTGAGCGGAATCTTTTTTCGGTCGCGAATCTTCCGATACCGGGCGATGTCCTTCTCGATCCTGGAGAACTCCTCGTTGGAGCCTCTCCTCTTGCGGGACTTTTCCTTCAGCCGGCGCAGGACCTTCTGATCAACCAGCCCGAGGTCCGCATGCTCGGCCTTCTCTACCGTATCGAACTCGATCGAGAAGTCGAGCTCGGCCTCGCCATCCATGTAGCTCGAAACCGCCGGAAGCTCGATGTCCGGCACCACGCCCTTGTTCTGCGTGCTGTTGCCGGATGGTCGGTAAAATTGCGAGAGGGTGATCTTCAGAGCTCCAAGCTTCCCCGGCTCGCCGCCTCCCCTGGCGCGAGAGAGATCCATGAGCTGCTGAACGGTTCCCTTGCCATGGGTGCTTCGGTCACCGACGATAACCGCGCGCTTATAATCCTGCAGGGCTCCGGCAAAAATCTCACTGGCGCTGGCGCTGAACTTGCTGGTCAAGACCACCAGCGGCCCCGACCAGTCGGCGCCTTTTTTGCTGTCGTTACGCGTATCGATCTTGCCGTTCAGGTGCTTAATGAGCACCACGGGGCCTGTATCTACAAACAGGCCCGTCAACGCGATGGCCTCAGACAGCGCCCCGCCTCCATTCATCCGCAGATCGATGACCACGGCCTCAATTCCATCCGCCCTGAACTTCCTGATGATCCTTGAGACATCGCGCGTCGTGCTCTTGAAATCCTTCACGCCGCGCCCGGCGGCGGCCATGTCCATGTAGAAGCTGGGCAGGACAACGACCCCGACCTTGAGAGCGGGCAGGCCTTTCCCCCTCTTGACCTCGAGCACCTCGCCATGGGCCTCGCGGTCGGAGAGAACCACCTTGGCCCGCACGATCGCCACCAGCTCGGCGCCCTCGCTGTCGGCATGCCGGACCTTGAGCTGGACCCTCGTGCCCTTCTTGCCGCGGATGAGCTTCACGACATCGGAGAGCTTCATGTTCAGCAGCTCGACAAAGTCCTTGGAGTCCCCCTGCGCCACCGCGAGAATCTTGTCCTGCGGCTTCAGCCGCCCATCGCGCGCCGCCGCGCCGCCGGGAATGACCTGGTTGACGACCGTATAGCCATCGATCGACTGCAGCGAGGCGCCGATTCCCTCGAGCTCGAGCCGCATGCTGATCTGGAAATTCTCGAGCGTGTCCGGAGACATATAGGTCGTATGCGGGTCATAGGTCATGGTCGCCGCGGTCAGAAAAATCTGCAGCAGCTCCATTCCATCGGTCTTTCCCATCCGGACCGCGAAGTTGTCGTACAGCTTGGCGACCTCTTCGCATGCCTCCTTCATCGCCTTGCCATCGACAAGCTTCTCCAGGAGAAGCACCTTCACCCTCTTGCGCCACAGGTCGGCGACCTCCTTCTCTCCCGAGGCATAGGCGGCTGCGGCCCGGTCGACCTCGAAATATTCATCGACCGTAAAATCCTGCTCCTCTTCAACGAGCTTCTTCACCCGCTTTGAACAGCCATCGACCCGGGCTAAAAAAACCTCTCCAACCTTGAAGGCGAAGTCAAGATCTCCGGATTTGATATAATCATCGATCTTATAGCGACTGCTTTTAAAGGACTCGATGTCGGCGGCCGTAAAATACATCCGCTGCGGATCCAGCGCGCGGAGATACGAGTCGAACATGCTCTCCGATCTCTTGTCATCAAGCTTCCACTGCCTGACGTGGACCCGCTCGAGATAGACCGCAACATGCTGGGCGATGATCTTGTCTCTCAGTGTCGGGGAGCCCAGGTCGGCCCGCGCCGGGAAGGCCGGAAGAAGCGCCAGGAGGGCGGCGAGAAGAAGGAGGGGCCGGGTTGATTGCGCGATGCCGAAGAAGCCACGGGCTGAGGTGGAAGTCATCTGCGATACCTTTTCTGGATACGGAACTCGCACGGCCTGGGGCAACTGCCCGGAAACACTGGCGGTATTATAGTCCAGCAGGAGAGAGATGCAGATCTACATTACCGTTTCAGGGAAATGAATTCCCCATCAGGCGAGGAGCTCTCGAATCACGTTGCCGTGGACGTCGGTCAGACGGCGGTCGATGCCATTGTGGCGCACGGTAAGCTTCTCGTGATCGATTCCAAGCAGGTGCAGGATGGTGGCGTGGATGTCGTAGACCTTCGTGGGGTTCGCCCGGTCAAGCGGCTTGTAGCCCCACTGGTCGCTGGGTCCGTGGGTCACGCCGCCCCTGACCCCCCCCCCGCACAGCCAGTTGCTGAAGACATAGGGATTGTGGTCGCGGCCCTTGCTGCCCTGGGTGCTCGGCATACGGCCGAATTCGGTGGTCCAGAGGATAATCGTGTCTTCAAGAAGCCCCCTGCGGCGGAGGTCCTTGATGAGGGCCGCGACGCCGGTCGCCATGCCGAGAGAAAGCGGCGGATGGTCTCTCGGAATGTCCTCGTGACTGTCCCAATTGCGCCGGGGAAAGCTGTTGTCATTGCCGGACCAGATCTGAACAAAGCGAACGCCTCTCTCGAGCAGGCGGCGCGCCACCAGGCACTTGCGCCCGAAATACTCTATCTCCTCATCGATATTGATCTCGGCCGGGTATTTCTTACGCGCCTTATGAAGTCCGTACAGCTCGAGAACTTCTTTCGGCTCCTTCGAAAGATCCAGCGCCTCGGGCGCGCTGAGCTGCATCCGGGCCGCGAGCTCGTAAGAACGAATGCGCGAATCCAGCCGCGAATCTCCCGGGCGCTTCTCCTGATAGCCTCGGTTCAGCCTGTTGATCAGGTCGAGCCCGGCCCGGCTCCCGGCGCCGGAGATAAAGTCGGCCCGGGCTGCAATGTCATTGATCGGATTCTCGCGCTGGGGAAAGATCTCGGTGCCCTGGTTATCCGCCGGCAGGAATGCCGAGCCCCAGTTCTTCGGACCGTTGGAGCCATAGCCCCGATGGTCGGGAAGCACGACGAAGGAGGGCAGGTCCTCGTTGATCGCCCCCAGGGCGTAGCTGACCCAGGAGCCCATTCCCGGGAAGCCCGGGCGCTGGAAGCCGGTCGCCTGGAGGTAGGTGGCCTGGCTATGCACCCCTGTCTTGCCGACCATGTTATGGATGAAGGCCATCTCGTCGACCACGTCCCCAAGCGGAGCGACAATGTCGCTGAGATGCTTGCCGCAGCGACCGTAGCGCTTAAACTCAAACGGCGACTTCATCCAGGGCCCCAGGCCGTTCTGGAAGGCCTCGACGTGTTCACCAAAATCAGACTTCTTGCCGTGGTGCCTGATCAGCTCAGGCTTGTAGTCGAACATGTCGAGATGGCTGGCCGCCCCCGACATGAACAGCTGAACCACCCGCTTGGCCTTCGGAGCATGATGCAGCCCCCCATCCAGCCTGGGCTGAGCGCCCTCGACCCTGGCGGCCTCTCCCCCCAGCATCGCCGCCAGGGCGATCCCGCCAAGGCCGCCCCCTGACTCCCACAGAAAATTGCGGCGATCGAGCAGGGGCCCGGCGGTGTCGTTCTCGTGTGAAAAGGCGGATTCTACGGTCATGTGGCTGTTGTCAATCCAGGTAGGTAAATTCGCTGAGGTTGAAAAGAACCCGGCACAGGTTGGCAAGCCCATACTCGGAGGCGTAGGCGGCAAGGGCCTTCGCCTCCGCCTCCCCGGCCTCCCGCCCCGTCACCAGGCGGACACCGAGGCGCGCCCGCTCCTCGGCTGATTTCGCCTCGGCCTCCAGCCTTCGGGCGAAATGCCCGGCCATGACCAGGGTGAACCGGCTGTTGAGCAGAGAGAGGGCCTGCAACGCCGTGAGCGCCTCGCCGCGCTTAGGTGTGCTCTGCGATGAGTCCGCGCAATTGAAGGTCCTCATGAAGGGATCCGGCTGCGACCGTACGATAAAACGATAGATCGAGCGGCGATGGGAGGCCTGATCTTCCGGATTGAACTTATGGTATTCGTAATGCGGAGAATGGGCCGTCTTCTCGAGCTTGAAGAGATAAAAGCCCGGACCGTACATCGAGTGCTTGAGCTTGCCGCTGGCCTGGAGCATCGCATCGCGGATTTCTTCGGCCTCCAGGCGACGGCGGTTCATCCGCCAGAGCAGGCGGTTGCCCGAGTCAACCTGCTGACCTTTTTCGTTCCAGGCCGAAGACTGCCGGTAGGCGCCGCTGTTGACGACAAGCCGATGGAGCTTCTTGAAGGACTGGCCGCCATCGCGAAACTCACAGGCCAGCCAATCGAGAAGCCGGGGATGGGTCGGCGTGCCGCCCATGCGGCCAAAGTCGTTGGGAGAATCAACCAGGCCCGCGCCGAAATGCCAGAGCCAGGCGCGGTTGACGATCGACCGCCAGGTGAGTGGGTTCTCCTCGCTGGTAATCCATTTCGCCAGGGTCGCTCTCCGCTCGCCCTCAGAATGCCCGGCAGGAAGCGTCATCTCGATGGGCGTATCCGCGGAGAAGGGCAGGATCCCGGGCTTCACCTTTTCGCGCGGCTCGAGGATTTCTCCCCGGTGCAATACGTGAATCGCCCGCGGCTTGCCCATCGTCGGCTTGAAATTTCCCTCGGCCTTGAAGTGGGTCGCGGCGGCGTAGACCCTGCCCGCCTTCTTCAGCTTCGCAAGCTTTCCGGAGAGTTCCGTTTCCGCCATCTTGAGGCGCCTCTGCTCGGCCATCCATTCAGGCGACTTGAGGCGCGCCATCAACTCGTCCCGCTTTCCCTTCGCCGCCGCCAGGGCGGCCGCGGCGGTTGCATTTTGAGCCTTGGGCCAGACCCCGTCAGTCAGGTTCTTCCGGGCCCAGCGCACGGGGGCCTGGATAGAATCCATAGAGATGACCTTCACTCCGCGAGCGATGTTCCTGCCGGTCCTGTCAAAGGCCTCGAGCTCCCCGAGGGCGAGAATATAGTCGTTGCTCCGCGGCGCCAGCTTGACTGCCCGGACCCGGACAAAGCGGGCTCTGGCGCCCTTCGCCTCGACGGAATACGCCCCGATCCCGGGATTTGGATAATCACCGGCGCTTTCATCCGCGAGCGTCACCGGGCTGGAGAATTCCTTGTCGGCCGCCGCCTCAACCAGGAATCGCACCGGGAAACCGAAGCCTGCCCCGATGTTATTGTATTCATCATGGCAGGGATGCAGGGTGACACGGGAGAGCTCAACCTCCCGGCCAAGATCGACCGCCACCCACTTTTCCTCCCCCTGCCGCTTGCTCGTCAGGCTGTGATAGCCATAGGCCGGGCTCTTCTTCTCCAGCCTGATCTCGGCCGAATACTTCGCGAGCTCCTCGTCGAGCGCGGCCAGCGCCGCTCCTCCGGCGGCGGCGACACCCTCGCGGTGCTTCTTCAGCTCGTCGCGGATCCCCGCAAGCTCCGCGCCCAGCTTCCTGCGCTCCTGGGCGGCCCCCGGATCCTGATCGTATGACCTCTCGGCCCGGTCTACGGCAGCGAAAACATCCTGGAGGCTGTAGTAATGGCGCTGGGTAAAGGGATCAAATTTGTGGTCGTGGCACCGGGCGCACTGGATCGTCAGGCTGGTGAATGTGTTGATGGTATTGGTCACCATCTCATCCCGGTCGATATAGCGCGCCACCTTACCGTCAATCTTGGCCTCAGAGACCTCGACGTGACCGATGAAATCCCAGGGGCCGGCAGCGATGAAGCCGAGCCCCAGAATGCCATCTGGTTCGCCCGGGAAGAGAACGTCGCCAGCCAGCTGTTCCTCTACAAAGCGTGAATACTTCTTATCGTCGTTGAACGAGCGGATCACGTAGTCCCGGTAGGGCCACGCATTCGGCCGCAGCTTGTCCTTATCGTAACCACAGGTGTCGGCGTACTTAACGACATCGAGCCAATGACGGGCCCAGCGTTCTCCATAATGCTTCGAGTCCAGCAGGCGATCGACCAGCTCCTCGTAGGCCCGGGGCGATTTGTCAGTTAGAAACCTGTCGGTCTCGGCCCTTGTCGGCGGAAGCCCCGTGAGATCGAAAGCCAGCCTGCGAATGAGAGTCAGGCGATCGGCCTCGGCCGCCGGCTCCAGGCCTTTCGAGCCCAGGCGGGCCAGGATGAAGGCATCGATGGGGTTGCGGATCCAGCCCGAGCCCTCACCTTCAATCTGCGGAACCGCGGGACGCCGGAGCGGCTTGAACGACCACCAGTTAAAATCGGGCTCGCTGGTTCCCCCCAGGGCGAAACCCTCCGGCCAATGCGCCCCCGCCTTGATCCATTGCCTGATGGCAGTCACCTCGGCCGCCGAAAGCGGCTCCCGGTTTTTCGGCATGCTCGCCTTGCCATCTTTCGCGGTAACCAGGGCAAGAAGGCGGCTGGCTCCGGGGTTGCCCGCAACGATGGCGGGGCCTTTTCGTCCGCCCTTCAACAGGGCGGCCCGGGAGGCCATCGACAGCTTCCCCTTGCGCTTGCTTTCGCTGTGGCAGCCCAGGCAGCGGCGCTCGAAGATCGGGGCGACCGTCTTGCTGAAAAGCTCCTCGGATGCCCTGGCCGCCTGTGAGGCGGCCATCAGCAGGAGAGCGGCCGTAAATAGTAATCTACTCGAGTCGCGCATATTCAGCCCTGAAACCTGTACAGCGGGCTCCCGATACCGGCAAATGGCAGGAAGCGATAAAGCCATTATCACGAAGCCTGCGGTTCATTCAAGGAATAGACCGCTTCGGCTGTTGCGATGGGCCGGGTTTTGGTTTGCATGACCCCGCCCGGGTGTGGACGATTAATGGCCACGAATAAACAGGAACCCCCCTGGCGGAGAAAACCATGGCCCGTAAATTTTCCAGAAGATCATTTCTCAAGAGCGGCTCTCTTGCCGCCGGCTCGACTCTCTGTGGAGGCTTCAGCATCCTCCCGGGCGGCGAATCTCCCAACGAAAAGCTCAACATCGGCATCATCGGAGCCGGCGGCAAGGGCGCCGCTGACCTCGCCGGGGTCAGCAGCGAAAACATCGCCGCCCTCTGTGATGTCGACAGCCGCCGGGCCGCCGCCTCGCTCAATCGCCACCCCAAGGCCGCACGCTACACCGACTATCGCAGGATGCTGGAGAAGGAAAAAGGGCTCGATGCCGTCACCGTATCGACCCCCGACCATCACCATGCCCCCGCAGCGTTGATGGCCATGGCCCTGGGAAAACACATCTACTGCCAGAAGCCCCTGACCCACTCGGTCTCCGAGGCCCGCCTCATGCGAGCCGCGGCGAAAAAGTACAAGGTGGCGACCCAGATGGGCAACCAGGGACATGCCGAACATGGATCAAGGCGCATGGTCGAGATGATCCGGGCCGGGACCCTGGGAACCGTGACCGAGGTCCATGTCTGGTCGGACCGCCCCATCTGGCCCCAGGGAATCAAGCGGCCGGCCAAGGCCCAGCCGGTCCCCGCCGGGCTTGACTGGGACCTGTGGCTCGGACCCGCTCCCAAACGGCCCTACCACTCCGCCTACGTCCCCTTCAAATGGCGCGGCTGGTGGGATTTCGGAACGGGAGCCCTGGGAGACATGGCCTGTCATAACTGGGATATCGCCTACTGGGCTCTCGAGCTCGGACTGCCCGAGAGCATCGAGGCGACATCCTCGCCGCTCTTTAAAGAATCCGCCCCGGCCTGGAGCGTCATCCGCTACCGCTTCCCGGCCATCCCCGGCCGGCCGGCCGTAAACCTCACCTGGTACGATGGCCCCAAGCGCCCCCCAGCCGAACTCTTCGAGGGAGAAAAGGTCTCGGGCAACGGCTCCATCATCGTCGGCGATAAGGGCAAGCTCTACGTGTCCCACTATTGGGGCGATGGCAAGCTGCTCCCGGCTAAGGACTTCGCCGGCTTCAAGGCCCCCGAGGCCTCGCTGCCCCGCTCTCCCGGTCATTACAAGGAATGGATCGCCGCCTGCAAGGGTGGTCCGGCCGCGCTCTCGAACTTCGAGTACTCGGCCCAGCTCACCGAAGCGGTGCTCCTGGGAAACCTCGCGGTTCGTCTCGGCGGAAAGGTGAACTGGGATGCGAAGAACATGAAGGTGACCGGGCGGCCTGAGGCCGAGCCGCTCATCAAGCGCGCCTACAGGCCCGGCTATATGGCCTAGCCGCCTTCATCTTTCAACCTCCGCGAAATTCCTGCTAAGATGAACTCTTCGGCCGGGACAGGCCCAGCCGCGAACTTCCACCTGTGAGAAACCTATGCGATTCCTGCTTCTCATCCCGGCCCTGCTCCTGCCCTGCGGCGGCACCCGCGCGGAAGAGGTGAGCTCCGCGCGTGCTCGAAAATACGTCAAGACCATGCAGGCCCTGGTCCGAGCGGAAAGCGAGGAAGAGCTCACGAAGTTCATCGACCGCATGGGCGAGCTCGACCACCCCCGGAGCGTCGTCCTCATCCCGCCGGCGGTCACCTTCTTTCCTTCAAAGACGAACTACGAGCGGGCCATGGAGGCTATTGGCGCCCTAGAAAGCGATGAGGCCGTCGCCGCCCTCATCAAGAGCTACAAGAAGGCCCGGAGCCTCGATGATAAGATCCTGCTGCTGGACTCCTTCGGCTATCGCGACGACAAACCAACCGGAGATGTGGTCCTCGAGGCCTTTGAAAACAGGCTCTTGCGCATCCAGCTCACCGGCCTCCAGGCCGCCGGCCGCCGCAAGCTCAAGGAGGCGGTCACTCCCCTGATCTCCATGGTCGAGGCTCGCTCAAAAGAACGGGACCTCCTCTGGCTCGAGAGCCGGCGGGGGCTCCTTGAAATCACCGGCCAGGATTTTGAAGCCGCCGCCGACTGGAAGAAGTGGTGGGCAGCTGCGCGCGAGTCTTTTGATCCCAACGAGGCGCCTGACGAAGACGGCCGCACCGTTGTCGTCAGGAAGGCCGCCGGCGCCGTAGAGTTCTTCGGCTCCGAGATCTTCAGCCGCAACCTGGTCTTCGTCATCGATGTGTCCGGCAGCATGGCCATGTTTGACCAGGGAGACCTGAAGCCCAAGGAGGCGGAGAAGGCCCGCGTTCGACTCGACCGTGCCCGCAAGCAATTGCTCAGCGCCCTCGAGAGCCTGCCGAAGACCGCGCGGTTCAACATCATCGCCTACTCCAATAAGGTGACCGCCTGGCAAAAGGGCCTGAAGCCGGCGAGCAAGAGCGCCATCAAGAGCGCCGGGCGGTTCGTAAAAGAATTCCTCGCCCGCGGCGCCACCTATACCGATGACGCCCTGAAGCGGGCCTTTGAAGATGCCGAGGCGGACACCATCGTCCTGCTCTCCGATGGCGCGCCCACCAAGCCGGAGTTTCCTTCGGACTTCCTCATCAAGCAGATCCTGAAAGACATCGCCAACCGGAATGCGACACGCAAAATGCGCATCAACACCTTCGGCTTCGAAGGCACCGGGCTCTGGCCCGACAAGATTCCTGGACAGCCCAGCGGCCCCCGCGCCATCCCGGCCCCCAACGATGTCGAAACCTTCGTCGGCTTCATGAAACAGCTTGCCGAAGAAAACCATGGCTCCTTTAAGCCCATCAAGTGAAGGCTCGCCGGTGACCGAGTGCAGCCCCTGACCCGCGACTCGTTGAACAAAGCCGCGTCGAGGCTTGCCGCTGCGGACCCCGCCCTCGGCCAGTGGATTCGGCTGGTCGGCCCGCTCGATTTCAGGCCGCGCCCTGCGCGATTTCCCTCGCTCTGCCGCGCCATTATTTCCCAGCAGCTCTCCGCCGCCGCCGCCCGCACGATCCACGCGCGCTTCATTCAGCTCTTCTCTCCGGCAAGACGCCCTACCCCTCGAAGGGTGCTCCGCATCCATCCGCGCCGTCTGAAAAGCTGCGGGCTCTCGGAAAGAAAAACCTTCTACCTGTGCGAGCTCGCCCGGGCCTTCGAAAACGGCCCACTCAAGCGCAGGCGCCTCAGCGGGCTTGGCGATGAAGAGATTATCGCAGTCCTCATCGAGCTGCCGGGCATCGGGCGCTGGACCGCCGAGATGTTCCTGATGTTCTGCCTGGGGAGGCCCGACATCTTCAGCATGGGAGACCTCGCGCTCAGGTCCGGCATCGAGCGCCTCGCCGGAAAGGCCCTCACCGACGACGAGGTCCTCGAAAGAACCCACTCCTGGTCACCCTGGCGAAGCGTCGCCTCGCTCTACCTGTGGAAGGTTTCCCATTGGGATGGAGAGCCGGCGAATTGAGACCGCCTCGGCCGAAGATCGCTGAATTCCCCGAGTATGCCGCTCCTCGAAGATGTTAGTGTTTCAGCGGGAAACAAAACATGAAGCAGCTCCTGCATCTCGTGCCGATCCTCGTCCTCCTCCAGGCCGCCTGCCTGGCGGTCTGCTGTGTCACGAACCGGCTGCGAGGCCTGCCGCAGCCGCGGGCCTTCGCCTTCTTTACCGTCCTCATCTTCGCCGCGACCTGGCCCCCGCTGAGCTGGGTCGCTACAGGAAGCCTGGAATGGTGGTATTCGACAAACCCGCTACCGACCGCGGAGGCTGACGCTATCGTTATTCTTTCCGGCGCGGCGGATCCGCCGCGCCCCCATCGCCCTGTTGTTCATCTCGGCCGCGACAGCTACGCGCGCTGCCGTCATGGCGCCTGGCTCTACAAGGCCTGGAGGCCGCTTCCGGTCCTGGTCTGCGGCGGTCGTCCTGAAATCGGTGAAGCGGTCGAGACGCTGGCCTCCTACATGAAGAACTTTCTCACGACCGAGGGGGTCCCTCCGGAGAAAATCATCGAGGAGGACCGCTCGGCCACAACCCATGAAAACGCCCGGTTCGCCGTGAGCCTGCTACGCGAGCGTCAACTCCGCACCATCGTCCTGGTGACCGATGGCTGGCACATGCCGCGCGCCGCGGCCTCTTTTCGCGCGCAGGGGATCAAGGTGATCCCTGCGCCCGCCACCCTCAGGAGCGCCCGCTTCGAGGGGCCGCTGGGCAGCTGGTTGCCCAGCCATCATGCGCTGGTGCAGAACGAGCGCGTGCTGCACGAGTGGCTGGGCCTTGCCTGGTATCTGGTCAGCGGACGCTTCTGAGCCCCGCTCGCCTCTTGACCGAACCGGCCGTTCTCAACTATCGTGGTCGGGCTATGAAAAATACAACACTACATTCCATGCGTCTCGCCCTCGCCCTCTCTACGGCCCTGTTGCTTTGCGCCTCCGGCTGCGAAACCACCAACTTCAGCTTCGGCACCCCCGCCAGCGTGCGCGGGGGCAAGGACAAGGTTCCGGGAATGGGAAAGATCATCCGGCTCGATCCGCGCTTTGATGAAATCGTACCCAGGGGCGCCGTCATTGAAAAACTGGCCGGCGGCTTCGCCTGGAGCGAGGGGCCTGTCTGGCTTTCGAAGGAGAAGGCGGTTCTCTTCTCCGACATCCCCAACAACCGGATCATGCGCTGGAAAGACGGCGAAGGCCTCAGTGTCTACCTGCGCCCCGCGGGCTATACGGGAACAACGGCGCGCGGAGGCGAGACCGGCTCCAATGGCCTCCTCCTCGACCCTGACGGCAACCTGGTCCTCTGTCAGCACGGCGACCGCCGGGTCTCCCGCCTCAGGAAGAACTGGAGCTTCGAGCCGCTGGCGACCCATTACGATGGCAAGCGCCTCAACAGCCCCAACGATGCGGTCTTCCACTCAAATGGCGACCTGTATTTCACCGACCCCCCTTACGGTCTCGAAAAACGCATGGACGACCCCGCCAAAGAGCTCGCCTTCCAGGGCGTCTACCGCCTGCCCAAGGGCACCAACACGCCGGTCCTCCTGACAAAGGACGTGACCCGCCCCAACGGCATCGGCTTCTCCCCCGATGAGAAGAAGCTCTACGTGGCGAGCTCGGATCCCGACAAGGCCATCTGGATGGTCTACGATGTACAGGACGATGGCTCCATCGCCAACGGCAAGGTCTTCTTCGATTCGACCGCCTGGTTCAAGGAGGGGCGTCCCGGCCTGCCGGATGGCCTGAAGGTCGACAAGCAAGGCAACATCTTCGCCACCGGGCCGGGTGGAGTCCTGGTTTTCGCCCCCGATGGAACCCATCTCGGGACCATCGAGACCGGCCAGAAGACGGCGAATTGCGGCTTCGGGAATGACGGCTCCGTCCTCTATATGACAGCCGATATGTTCCTCTGCCGGATCAAGCTCAACACGACGGGCCTTGGCTTCTGACCGCCAGGCCTACTCGAACAGCTTTTCCCGGTTCCAGGGTCCGCGCTCGATCGCCGGCAGGTCTTCTTCGAGAAGATACCGCTCCTGAACCAGCCTCTTCGACCAGGCGAGATATTGCTCAAGATAGAGCTCGAAGCCGCGGTAGCGCTCCAGCAGGGAGAGGCGCGGGTCTTTGGCCTCCGTTCGAGCATTCCTGTCTCGCAGGAACGGGATGTAGCCGCCCTGGAGGCTCAGCAACTCGCCGGGAGCTCCGATCGATTTGTCCCGCAGATTCCAGCTGGTAAAGGTCGCCACCGGCACAGCGACCGCGGGCAACATCAGGCAGCCTTTCTCGTTGTTGTCAGGCCCAAGGGCCGGCACCAGGACCTTGTAGGATGGGCCCACGCGCGGCGGCTCGATCGAGGCCCGCCTCTTGCCGATGAAGTCGGGCCCGCGCTCCAGCAATGCGGGCTGCTGGATGACGCCCGGATAGGCGACCCCGGGCAGGGCTCGCCAGCCGCTCTTCTTCTCCTCCCAGGAGACGAGCGTCCCGGAGGCGATGGTCGGATAAACGCTCGGGGGAGGCTCCACGCCTTTCCGAACCCAGGAGTCCATCGCCTTGACGAGGGCTCGCAAGAGAGGCCTGAAATTTGTCGGGTTCGATGGCAGCTGGCCGCTGGACCGAGGCTTTGAAAGGCCGTTTCCGGGGCCATGCTGCGAGCCGCCAAAGGTATAGATCCTAACCTCAGGGGGCAGCGCAACATCTTTCCCGCCAGCCGTGTCGGTGTGAACCAGGGAGGCGCTTCGATGCCAGTATTCCGAGGAAGACTGGGTGTGCAAGACCTTCGGCACGACGCCCGCGGCCCGGGCCCGGCGAAGAATCCCATCGGTTCTGCCGCTGAGATGGTCTCTCTGCTCTCCGTAGGAAAAGGGGAAATAGTCGGTAGGGTAGAGATGGCTTTCATGCTGGGTGCCATAGCGGGTCGGGGAGGCGAAGCGGTGGTTAAAAAAGCCCAGGCCGCCGCCGGCGACATGCGGCATCACCGCATCGAACACCTTGCGGCCCTTCTCATCGGCGTTAAAACCATCGTAGAGGAACATCTTCAGCAATCGCCCGCTCTGCGAGGTGCCGAAGCCGTAGGCATAACGCGCCGCCGAGAGGCCAGAATCCAGCAGCAGGGGGTTCGCCTTCGCCCTCGAGTGCTTCAGGAAAGAGATGAGGTCGCGGATACCTGCCATGCCGAGCCCCTGCACCACGGGATTCTGGCCCTCGTAGACCAGCTCGTAGATCGCTCCTGGATCAAACCCTCCCTCGAGCAACAGCTCGACCTTCGGCATGACGCTCTTCGAGCCCTGAAAGACCGGCCAGCTTTTTTCGAGCTTCCACTTTGAACGCTCCACAACGATGCGCGGATCGCTCTCCAGTACGCGCCGGGTGAGCACCCCCTCTTTTTCACCGCGGGCCGTCGGCTCGTAGCTGGCGTGCCCCGAGTTGCCGGAGAGTGAGCGCCGCGAAGCCCGCTGGCTGACAACCATCTCGGACCTCACCAGCCCCGTGAGCGCATTTCCCCTGTCACTGGCAACCGGCGCATCGAGAACCAGGTTCTTGCCATTCGGCAGGAGCTCGGCAATCCAGCCGCTGTAGACCAGGATAAAGCCCTCCCGCATAAGAAAATGTTCGCCGCCAGCTGAGATCGTTCCAAGGCAGGTCGGATAGCCCCGGTTGTTCACGTCGTAGAAAACCGCGGCGCAAGACTTCGAGAGATCGGCCGGCGCGAGAATTTCAATGTCCGCGGCGAACTCGACCTTGCCGGCCTTGTTCCGCGGCGCCAGCTCGAGGTCGACCACTGTCCGGTTCGCTGCCCCCTCCGGCTCAACCTCGAACCAGGCCTTGCCCCGCAGGCGCTCGTAGGCGCCCCTCTTGCCGAACTCCCGGCCCCCGGCCCAGGGCTCGCGCTGCGTAATCTCAAGCCGGACCAGCTCGGCGAAGAGGGGCCGCGGGGCGGACAAGACGAGTGCGGCCAGGATGGTGAGAGGCAACCAGCCGGACAACCTTCTCCATGCCGGCAAGCTCATTTCTTTGCCGCCTTCTTCCCCGGCCCCCGGGGCGCCGGTGCCCCGGTACGCTGACGCCACTCCTCGTAAGCCTTCTTCAGCTCTGCAACCTTCTCGGGGTGTTTTGCCGAGAGATCGTTGGTCTCCGTCCGATCCTCCCCAATGTGGTAGAGCGCCCAGCGCTTCTCGGTTTTTTCCCACACCAGCTTCCAGGAGCCCTGCCGGGCTGCGTGGCTGCCGCCCCAGTACCAGCAGAGTACCTCGTGCCCTTTACGGGTGCCGCCCTTCAACACAGGCAGCAGGCTGATCCCTTCCAGCGGGATGATGCTCTTGCCGTTCTGCTTGTCGGGATAGCCGGCCCCGGCGATCTCAAGGAAGGTCGGCAGGAAGTCGATGATGTGTCCCACCTCATTGGTCAGGCCTCCCGCCTTGATCTTTCCGGGCCAGCGCGCGACCAGGGGCGTCGAGATGCCTCCCTCCTGGGTCCAGGCCTTGTAACGCCGGAAGGGGGTGTTCTGCGCCCAGGCCCAGGCAGGGCCGCAGGCCGTGTAGTTTTCCTTCGGCCCCGGCTGAATCGAAGGCTTGTCATCGGGAAATTGCTCGCTGCAGCCGCCGTTGTCAGAAAGAAAGAGCACCAGGGTCTCGTCGGCCACCCCTGAATCATCGAGCGCCTTCAGGATCCGGCCGATGCCCTGGTCCATCGAATCAATCATCGCCGCGTAGACCGCCATACGGAGCGCCTGCCATTCCTTGTGTTTCTCTTTTTCCCAGGGGCCGACCCTCGTCTCGCGCCCGGGCCGCTTCCACTTCGGGTCCACCAGCCCCATGCTGACCATGCGCTGATAGCGCTCATCTCTGAGCTTCTCCCAGCCGCCGAGATAGCGTTCTTTGTAGCGCGCGATATCTTCCGGTCTGGCGTGAAGCGGGTAATGCGGCGCGGTATAACAGACATGAACCAGGAAGGGCGCCGTTCCCTTCGAAAAGTCCCGGATCGACTCAACGGCATGGTCCGTGATGCCATCGGTCATGTAGAAGTCTTCGGGAAAGCTTTTAACGTATTTCCGGCCGTCACCGAAGGTCCGTACCCTGGAGCCCTTGAACAGAGGGTCGCGCTGTGCCGGGTTGAAGAAATTGCAGCAGCCGTCCAGAAGCCCCCAATAGCGTTCGAAGCCTCGCTCCATTGGATGCTGGTCTTTACCGCGACCCAGATGCCACTTGCCGCTGAGAGCGCAGCGATAGCCCGCCTTGCCCAACGCCTCGCCGATCGTCACCATATTGCGGTTGAGCCCCGCTCGAAACCGGGGGTGCAGGCCGGTCAGGATGGAGGCCCGGGTCGTATTGCACTTGGCGCAATTGTAGAACTGGGTGAAGCGCAGGCCCTCCTTCGCCAGACGATCGATGTTCGGCGTGCGAACCTCGCCTCCGTAGCAGCCGATGTCGGAATAGCCCATGTCATCGCAGAGGATGAGGACGATGTTCGTCCGCGCCGCGAGCCCGGGCGAGGTCAACGCCGCGAAGAGGAACAGGAGCCCGAGGCCGGTAAGTTTAGTCGGATTCTTCATGGCAGCCCATACTACCATCAGTGAGGATCGCGACAAACCGCTCTCCCAAAGAGCGGCCGGCGCGGCCGTCTCTTATTTGACAGGGGCCCGATGGGCTCCTAAACTCGGGATGTCGAGCTTGCGTAGATTGTAAGGCCCGTCGGCTTCCCGCACCGGGCGGCTCCGGCCGCAATCAAACGGCCGGATTTTCTAATAATAAAGGCAGGACCCATGACCCTTCTCTCAAGACGGGACAAAACTTCGTTATCGACCGCCCTCCTGATGCTCTGTGCTGCCCTGGCCCCGAGCTCTCCCGCAACGGCCTGGGCCTGCAGATGCATCGCCCCGCCACCGCCGCCGCGCGAAGCCCTGGCTGAAGCAGATCACGTATTCCACGGCACGGTGGTTGCCATCGCCGTCGAAAACGATGGCTTCGACCATCTCGTAGAGTTTGAGGTTCACGAGGTCTGGAAAGGCTCCGCCCGCGCGGAGCTCGTCGTTAGAACGGCCAGCTCTGGCGCCGCCTGTGGAGTCAACTTCATCGTTGGCGAAAACTATGCCGTCTATGCCTATGATTCGAACCAGGGCGCCCCGATAGCAACCAACTCCTGCACACGCACCCGACCCTTCACTCCGGAGGAGGGAGAGGCGCTTGGGGAAGCGATCGCGGTTTTTCCCCAGGTCCCCGCCTGTGAGGTCACCTTCCGCAGAGGCGATGGGAACGCCGATGGCACCGTTGATATCACCGATGGGGTCGTCCTGCTTGGCGCACTTTTCCAGGGCGGAGAGGCCCCCGGATGCTCAGACGCGGCAGACACCAACGACGACGGCACCCTGGACATCGCCGATCCGATCTTCATCTTTCAGTATCTCTTCGTCGGTGGAATCGCGCCCCCCGCCCCTGGGGCCGACGACTGCGGCAGCGACCCGACCGATGACGGCCTCGACTGCCAGTCCTACGCCAGCTGCCCGGGTGGCGTTGGGCCCGGAGAGGAATGCGCGACCGGAGACTGCTGTCCCCCAGGATATTACTGCGCCAAGCCCACCGGGGATTGTACCGGGCCCGGCCTTTGCGCCCCGATTCCGGAGATGTGCACCAGGGAGCTGAACCCGGTCTGTGGCTGCGATGGGCAGACCTACCCGAACGCCTGCGAGGCCGCCGGCGCCGGGGTCAGCGTCGACCATGTCGGCGAATGCGATGGCGGGCCTGCGGGTCGCTGCAACGACAATGGCGACTGCCCACGCGGGACCTTTTGCGAAACCGAAGAGGGCAGCTGTGATGCTGTCGGGGAATGCGTTGTACGACCCGAGGCCTGTGTCGCGTTATTCGACCCGGTCTGCGGCTGTGACGGACAGACCTATTCGAACGCCTGCATGGCTGCCACGGTTGGCGTCAGCGTAGACTATGTCGGCGAATGCGGCGATGAGCCGGTCGGAGGCGAGGGCTGCGAGAGTAACGAGGACTGCGGGCGGGGCAGCTATTGCTCCAAAGAACAAGGTGCTTGCGATGGGGTCGGGGAATGCGTTGACCTCCCCCAGGCCTGCACCAGGGAGTTCCGCCCGGTCTGCGGCTGCGATGGCGTCACCTATTCGAACGCCTGCGTCGCGGCCTCCCAGGGCGCCACCATTGACTATATTGGCGAATGCGAAGACCTCGCTGAAGAAGGTTGCGAAACCAACCGGGACTGCGATGCGGTCAGCTATTGCGCCAAGGATGGCGGCGACTGTGACGGCGTTGGAGAGTGCCGCGCGCGCCCCCAGATCTGCCCCTTTAATTTCGACCCGGTCTGCGGTTGCGACGGGCAGACCTATGCAAATGCCTGCGCAGCGGCAGCCCAGGGAGTCAACGTCGCCGCAAGGGGAGACTGCCCGCGAAACCCCGCCAGGCCGGTTGTTAATCCCAGGGAATAGGCGCTGCCCCGGAAGCTGCCGGGCTCTTTTTCCTTCCAGGCAAGGGAGAGGGCGCATCCTTGCCCATTCCTCCTAAGCTGTTTTTTAACAAGCGCTTTCGTAAAACCCCACGCGCTGCGAAGCCGGATTTTTGCCTTGACGCATCGGTGGCAGGTTCGTACACTCCGGCGCAAATTTCAGGGTGGCCTTTCAGTGATCTGGACACCATGCGAAGCCCCTGAAAAACACGGTTCACAGGATAGCCCAGGAGTGAGCGAAATGGCTCAAGCCAAGAAGAAGACCGGTAAGGCGGCCAAAAAGAAGGCGCCTGCAAAAAAGAAAACGGCTCCCAAAAAGAAGACGCCGATCCCAAAAAAGAAGACGCCGATCCCAAAAAAGAAGACGCCGATCCCAAAAAAGAAGACGCCGGTCCCAAAAAAGAAGACGCCGGTCCCAAAAAAGAAAACCGCCCCAAAGAAAGAAGCGCCAGCCAAGAAG
>CAUZHA010000024.1:0-43537 GCA_963579555.1 Planctomycetes bacterium UBA1146 | reverse complement strand
GTTGCTCCGCAGACAACACCGGCAGAGGCTGGAACCCCTCCCGCTCGCCCTGGCTACCGCAGGTATCTTTCTGAATCATGAGTACTGGCGCTTTCTCTTCCTGTCTTGCAGGCGCGTATTCTAACGCTTCAGGTCAAAGGGTTCCCGGCAAATAGTCCCGCCCACGGCCACTCTTCAGCGAAAGATGGCGAAGAACGTCCCTAGTATTTTTCTGAGGCCGGGACCGAGACGGCCCCTCTGCCACTGGCCGCAGGCGCGGGAGAGCGCCTCGCTCCGGGTAGGATAAGGCCTGATGACTCCTCCCAGTTTCCGCAACCCGAGCTTATGCGTTATGGCGAGGCTGATCTCCGAGATAAGCTCGCCGGCATGACTCGAGACGACTGTGGCGCCAAGAATCCTGTCCGAGCCGCGGCGAAGGTGTAGTCGAAGAAAGCCCGTCTCCTCTCCATCGAGTACGGCCCGGTCATTCTCCGCCATCGGCACGGTCAGGGTGTCGACCTCGAAACCCGCCGACCGCGCGTCCTCGGGACTGTAGCCGACATGGGCCAGCTCGGGCGCGGTATAGGTACAGCGGGGAACAACGAGCCTTCGCACCTCGAGACGCCTGAAGAAGAGGGCGTTCTGAACCGCTATTCGAGCCTGGGCATCCGCCGCGTGGGTGAATTTTTCTTTCGAGCAGACATCTCCAACTGCGTAGATCCGGGGATTCTCAGTCCTGAGCTGTCCATCAACGATAATGCCGCTATCATCCGCGCCCACCCCGGCAGAGCTCAGGCCCAGATCCTCGATGTTTGGAACCCGGCCTGCAGCCACCAGGAGCTCATCTCCTGCGGCAACCTCAGCCGCCTCCCCCCGTCGATAATGAACCCGGCGGCCCTCCGCGACCTCGAGAAGTTCGGCACCCAGGACGCAGCGTACACCTTCCTCCTCGAGAGCCGCCCGCACGAGCGCGGCGGCCTCGGGATCCTCCCGGGGAAGCACCTCACCAGCGGACTCGAGCAGAGTAACCTCGCTGCCGAAGCGGCTGAAACACTGCGCCATCTCACAGCCGATCGGGCCGGCTCCGATCACGACCAGCCGGGCAGGAGCCTCCTCCAGGTCAAAGAGCGTGGTGTTATCAAGACAGCCTGACTCGGCGAGTCCCTCAATCGCCGGCAGGGCGGGCCGGGAGCCTGTGGCGATGACCGCGCGCCTGAAATCCAGGGAGGCCCCATCCACCTCGACCCGGGAGAGGCCAGCGAAACGCGCGGTGCCGAGAAAGACATCGACGCCCAGTCCAATGAACCGTTCAACGCTGTCGGCAGGACTGATGGCCGCTCGCAGCCGGCGCATACGGCCCATGGCGGCCTGGAAATCTCCCGGCCCCTCCGCCGCTGGGCCGCCGAAGAGCGCGGAGCTCCCGCGGGCAGCCTGCCAGGAGCGGGCGGCGGCAATGAGACCCTTGGAGGGGACGCAGCCGGTGTTGAGACAGTCGCCCCCGAGACGATGTCGCTCGACCAGGGCCACCCGGGCGCCGAGACCAGCCGCGATGGCCGAGCTGACCAGGCCCCCCGCGCCAGCGCCGATAACAACCAGGTCATAGCGCTCACGCGGAATCGGATTCTCGTATCCCGGGGGCCGCACATTTGACAGCAGCCGGCTCTCCGGCGTGCGCGAGGCTTCGTCACTATGAGGCTTGTCGATCATTTTCCGTCACCGGGGTGAGGGTTTAAAGGCACGCCCGCTTGAAAGTCCCAGCGGTTATACTCCGGCGACCATGTCACAGGCAGCAATAATCGTCGCCAGCTCCGATCAAAGTGTCAACGCAGGGGTGGAGATCATACGCGCTGGCGGCAATGTCGTCGATGCCGCCGTGGCCGCCGCCTTCGCGACCTCCGCCGGAGAGCCGTCGATAACGAGCCTTGCAGGGGGCGGAGTGATGATCCATCGCGACGCCGTAAAGGGCGGCGTGAAAATCTACGACCTCTTCTCCAACGCTCCGGGTCTCGAGGGTACGCCGGGACCGGTCGACTTCGAAGGAATCGACATTTATTTCCCGGAGGGAGCTACGACCCAGACCTTCCACATCGGCAGGGGCGCGGCGGCGGTGCCGGGAACCCTTGGAGGTCTCTGCGCTGTCCTCGAAAAGAAAGGCCGGCTGGCGCTCGGCGAGGTCCTAGCCCCCGCCATTCGCTGCCTCGAGGAAGGAATCGAGCTGCGGGACTACCAGGCCGCCTGCTTCAGCTACCTCGAGGGCATCCTCAGGCTCTCCGAGCTCGGCAGACACCGCTTCCTCGATGAGAAGGGCGAGCTGCTGGCGGCAGGGGGAAGCTTCAGCAACCCTGCGCTTGCCGGAACCCTCCGGGCCCTCGGAGGATGCGAACCGGAAGAGGTCAAGGCCTGGCTGGGGGGAAACATCGAGGCCCCGATTCTCGATGCCTTCGGTTCCTCCAGCGGCGGACGCATCACGGCCCGGGACCTCGAAAGCTGGAAACCGGAATTCCGGGAGCCGCTGGAGTTCAGCTTCGCAGGCGCCAGGATTTTCACCAACCCCGCCCCATCTTTTGGCGGTCCCAGCATCCACCAGACCCTCCGCCTGCTGGCTGAGGCCAGGGCTGAGAACGCCGCGGCGGGAAGCCCGCTGCGGTACGAAAGGCTTGCGGCGGTCTTCCGCAGCGTCTCCGAGCTGAGAGCTGAAGACCCCGGCATCTTTGACCGCGACAACTCGAGCGAGCTCTTTAGCTCCCGCCTGCGGCGCAACCTCGACAGGCCCCGCGGGGAGGACGGCGAAGCCCGCGCGGAACCGCAAGCGCCGGGCTCCACGGCCCACATCAGCGTCATCGATGCCGACGGCAACGCCGCGGGCATCACCCTCAGCCATGGGGAAGGCAATGGCTTCGAGATCCCGGGAACCGGGATCCTGATGAACAATTTCCTTGGCGAGGAGGATCTCTTCCCCGCCGGGCTCGGCAACTTCATCCCGGGCGCGCGGCTCTCGACCATGATGGCGCCAACCGTCATCGAACATTCCGATGGGGCTGTGAGTGTCCTGGGCTCAGGAGGAGCGAACCGGATCCGTACCGCCATCTCCCAGGTCGTTTGCGGGCTGGTCATGGACGGTCTCGACCCGCGGGAGGCCATCGAGCAGGGCAGGATCCATGTCGAGAACGGGATTCTCAGCACCGAGAGCTTCGCCATCGAGGGCTGCCCGGAGAGCCTCGCGGGCGCCCTCCAGCACGCCGGCGAACTCGATGAGTTCAACAGCCCGGGGCTCTTCTTCGGCGGCGTACATATCGCCCACCGAAATACCGCTGGAGAGCTGGCCGGCGGCGGCGATTTTCGCCGAAACGGTACAGTCGGAAAGACCGGCTGAAGCCGGCGCTCCTTGAAGAGTCGGCGAAGAGTGAGTATCCTGCCGACTCGAAAACTGAACTCCCGCGGTAATCATCGAGGCTCAAGCCATGCGCTGCTACAGTTGGAATGTCAACGGAATCCGCGCCGTCGCGCGCAAGGGCCTGCTCCCCTGGAAGCAACTTCCGCGGGCGGACGTCTTCTGTCTCCAGGAGACAAAGGCCCATGTCGAGCAGCTCGACCCCGAGATCAGGGAGCCGAAGGGCTGGCATGCCTATTACTCGAAGACCCAGCGCAAGGGCTACTCCGGAGTCGCCATCATCTCCCGCAAGGAGCCTGACGAGGTCATCGAGGGGCTCGGCGTCAGGAAGCTGGACCAGGAGGGCCGGGTGCTGCGCGCCCGCTACGGCGACCTGCTGGTCATCAGCGCCTACTTCCCCAAGAGCCAGCCCGAGGGTCCGCGTTTTGAATACAAGCTCGCTTTCTGCAGGGGCATGCGGCGCTTCCTCAAAAAGCAGGTCGACTCAGGCCTCAACATCCTCCTGATGGGAGACTACAACATCGCCCACGAGCCGATCGATCTCGCCCGCCCGAAACAGAACATCGAAAACCCGGGCTTCCTGCCCAGGGAGCGTTCGTGGATGAGCCGTTACCTCAAGAGCGGCTTCCATGACGTGTTTCGCGAACGCAATCCCGACCTCGAGGGCGCCTACTCCTGGTGGAGCTACCGCTTCGGGGTCCGGGAGAAGAACATCGGCTGGCGGATCGACTACGGCACCGTCAACACCGCCCTGCTCGATCGCGTGACCGACGCGGCGATCCATCCGAACATCACCGGCAGCGACCACTGCCCGGTGAGCGTGCGTCTGAAATGAGCGGCCGCTCTCAGCCCAGCCGGTAGACCCGGATGGCATTGTCGTGGAACAGCTTGCGCCGATGCTCCTCGGGCTCGCCCTTCATCACCTCCTTCAGCGCTCCTACCCAGCTCTTGTAGGAGGCGCTCAGGTTACAGACCGGCCAGTCACTTCCGAAGACCACCCTGTCGGGTCCGAACGACTCGTAGCAGTGCCGAATGATCGGCGCCAGGTCCTCCGTCTTCCACTCGCCCTTCTTCGCCGTGGCGATGAAGCCGGAGATCTTGCAGACCACGTTTTTCTTCTCGGCCAGGGCGGCGATATCCCGGCGCCACTTTGAGCGATCCGCGGAATGAACCTCGGCATTTCCGCAATGGTCGAGAACCAGCCGGGTGTCGGGACAGGCAGCTGCCAGCTTCGCCGCATCGGGAATCTCGCCATGGCGCATGCAGAGATCAAAGCTCATCCCCAGCTCACCGACGAGGCGAACGCTCTCGACAAACTTATCGCCAAGGCAATGGCCCGGGGGGGTCTCGCCGACCTGCAGGATTCGACGCACACCCTTGATCTCAGGAGTGTCCTTGAAGGCTGTGATGTAATCGCGAAAACCATCGCTCGACGGCCGGCCGGAGATCACCGCGCCGCTCATCGGATTGTCATCCCTGCGGCACATCTCGACGACGTGCTCCGCCTCCCTGACCTGCTGCGACGGCGTCACGTCAACCTCCATGTAGACCGTCTTGACGACATTCAGTCCGCTGGAGGCCTCGAGATAATCGGACATGAGAAAATTGCGCGCCAGGGGTTTTTCATCCTTCGTCCAGGGCAGCTCGAACCTGCCGAGGTCCCACATATGCTGATGCGTATCGACGATGGGTATCAAGGCTGTCTCTCCTCTCCCCGCTGGGTCTCTCGGCGCCGAAGCGCAACAACCCGGGACAACTCCACCGACTCCTGCCAGGACGGCTCCCTTGATAAAATCACGGCGACTGGTCATATGCGGGCTCCCCCTGCGAGTTGAATAGGCTGGTAATCAATTCCTACAGGCCACTAATCTGGGATGATTCGGCGGTCCCGTCAAGCCCCGGCTCCCCCGTCATCGATGTTCTGGTTGCAACGAACCGCCTCAGCGATTAAAAAAGCTCCTCACACCTTGAACTGCCCGGGTGAAATCCCGTGTGCAGTGAAATCGCTGAATAGCCGTTGCCGAATGGTGTAATTGGTAGCACGCCAGATTCTGATTCTGGTAGTCGGGGTTCAAGTCCCTGTTCGGCAACCATTTGAACAAAGGCCGCGCGGAAACCTTCCGCCGCGGCCTTCTCTTTTACCCGGCGTCCAGGACCTTATCTCAGCCCATGGCTGGCCTTAAACTCTCCCCAGTCACGCTTGAGACGGAGAAACTCCTCCGGCGAGCCGGCCAGGATGAAGGGATTGGTCTGGAGCTCGAGATCCAGGGTGGATGATGGCCGGCAGCCATAGTCATGACCAGGCCAGATCGTGGTCTCGGGAGGAAGCTCCCGAAGCACCCGCTGGATGCTCTCGTATTCCTCTAATGCCAGCTCATCGTTCGCGGTGCCGCCAATCTTGCCGACAAAGAGCAGGTCGCCGGTAATCGCGACGGCCTGCCCGGGGAGGTAAATCACCAGGTGGTCGAAACTATGACCGGGGGTGTGGAGAAAACGGAGGCTGAGCGAGCCGACCTTCAGCTCGTCCCCATCCTCGAGGGAGACCTCTGGACCACTCTCGGCATCCTTGTAGGCGGCAAGACGGGCGCCGGTGAGCTCGAGGACGCGATCGTTTCCGTTGACGTGGTCAGGATGTCCATGTGTATTGATGACATGGGTCACGGTCAGTCCCTGGACGCGGGAGCGCTCAACCACCGCGTCTGGATCGTACGAAGGATCAACCAGAACCCCCTCGCCAGCCTCGCGGTCGCCGATGAGATAGGCGAAGTTACGGTCTCCGCCTGTTCGAATCTGTTCGAAGATAAAACGCATGAAACCGCGCCGTCCCTCCAGGACCTCGATGTAACAAAGGCAGAACGCCGGCTCAGCCCAGGGGTGAGCTCGACTCCAGGGCCCCGATATAGGGCAGGTTACGGTATTGCTGGCGATAGTCGAGCCCGTAGCCGACAACGAATTCATCGGGAATCTCGAATCCACGGTAGGCGATGTCAACCTCCCACTTTCTGCGCGCGGGCTTGTCGAGCAGGGCTACCACATCCAGCGAGGCCGCCCCCCGGCTGGAAAGAAGGCCGAAAAGATACTCCATCGTCAGCCCGGTATCAACGATGTCCTCCACCAGCAGGACATGGCGGCCGCTGACGGATTCATTGAGGTCGGTGCGGAGCTCATGAGCCCCTCCGCTCTCGGAACCATCGCCGTAGGAGCTCACGCAGATGTAGTCGAAGCGCAGGGGGATGGTGATCTTCCTCGCAAGGTCGGCGAAAAAGACCATCGAGCCCTTGAGCACGCAGACCAGCAAGAGATCCTTGCCCTCGTAGTCACTCGAAATCTCAAAGGCGAGCTCCTTCATCCGGGCGGTGATCTCATCTTCTGATATCAGGACTCGAACCGATGGTTCCTCTTCGTTACCGGGCATCCGCTCTCCTGGAAAAATATTCAACGCACCCAGCTTATTCGCATCAGGAGACTATTATCAACCTCCCTGCCTCTGGTACTCGCCGCCCCCGGCGGTCCATAATGCCGGCGAAGACAAGCACTGTAAAAGCAGCCCATGCAAGTACGAGACATCGCGGAAGCTATCGTTCTATCAGAGGACATCGAGTTCAAGCTCGCCGCCCTGCCCGAAAACATCGAGGACGGCGAGCCCGGCCCCCCGCTGCGTATCGAGAAGCCCGGCCGGCCTCCGGCGCTGGAGCCACGCCCGATCAGCGAGGCCCAGGTACCCTCAGTCGCGGGCTACCACGATCCTGTCCAGAGACCGCGAATCCTGCACTCCTTCGCGAACCATGAGCTGCAGGCTGTCGAACTCTTCGCCTGGGCCCTGCTGGCCTTCCCGGAGGCTCCGTCGGCCTACCGCGCCGGGCTTCTGGAAATCCTCGCTGAGGAGCAGCGCCACACCCGTATGTACGTCGCCAGGATGAGAAAACTCGGCGGCGAATTCGGCGACTACCCTGTCAGCGGCTACTTCTGGAACAAGACCCCCCAGCTCACCACCCCCCTGCGCTTCGTCTGCGCGATGTCGCTTACCTTCGAAAACGCCAATCTCGACCACACCACGGACTCCGCGGCGGAAATCCTCAGAGCCGGAGACGAAAAGACCGCGGCGCTCGTCGAGCAGGTCCACCTCGATGAGATCGGCCACGTACGTTTTGGCTGGAGATGGCTGGAGAAGCTCAAGGACCCGGAACAGACCATGTGGGAGGCCTATTGCGCCAACGTTACCTGGCCGCTGCGCCCCGCGCTCGGCCGCGGCAGGGTCTTCCATCGCGCCAGTCGTGAAGCCGCGGGGATGGAAGCCGAGTTCATCCGCCTCCTCGAGGCAAGCCAGAGAGCTGACCCTCGGAACGGAGAGGCCAATGGCTGAACGAATCATCGTGGGCAACCTTGACTGCGAAACCGACTTCGCCGCTGCGTCTTCCGGAAGCCCGCGCCCGCCAGTCCTCCCGCGCCATGTTCTTGAAAACATCGCCGCGGCCTCGACCCTGCTGCGGGTTTTCTGCGAAGAAGGGGACCGGCTGTGGACTCCTGTCGAAGTTGACAGCGGACGCCTCACGGGCCCGCCGGAGCTTGCGCGGCCGGCTCTCACCTCCGGCCCGCTCGCCGCAGCCGCCGAAGAAAGAGCGCTGCTCGCCTGGGGAGAAACCGGAGATGTTGCCGCCGCCAGGTCCGGACCCCCGCCGGCGCGGCCCTTCAGAGAAGGGGCCCCGATCGCTGAGAATCTCTGGAATCTGCCGGCGACGACCCCAGGCGCGGCGGCGAAGGTCAATGACAAGCGCTTCTGTCAGCGGCTTCGCGAGAAGCTCGGCCTCGCCCTGCCGGCAAGCCGGATCGTTGAAAGCATCCCGGAATTGGAGAAGCACCTCGAGGCTGAAAAAAACCGGCCGGAGCTCTCCGGTGGATGGATTTTAAAGGCGCCCTTCTCCGCCGCCGGGAGGCTGCGGGTGGTCTCCGCCGGCCCGGAGGCCGGCGAGCTTGAGCTCAAGAGGGCCCGGAACCTCTTTGAGGTGCAGGGAGCGCTGGTCTTTGAACCCTGGCTCGAAAGGACCGCCGACTTCGGCTTCTGCTCCCTGGTGCTCGAGGAGAGAACGATTCTGCTGGGATCACACGGCCTCGAAACCAGCCCCCAGGGCCGCTTCCGCGGTCTCGTCTTCGATCCCCCGGCGCCGGCGGGCGGCCTGGCCGCCCCGGCCGACCGGGCTGAGCTTGAAGCCGCTGTAGCGGCTGCCGCCGAGGCCGCCAGGGAGGAGGGCTACCTGGGACCCCTCGAGATCGATTGCTGGTCCTGGCGTGATGGAAATGGCGCGGACCGCTTCCACCCACTCGGTGAGATCAATGCCCGGATCAGCTTCGGGCTCGTCGGCCGGGCTATCATCGAAAAGCTGAGCGGCTCCCACGGCTGGCTCGTGAAAGAACCCGCCCGGCTGAACATCGGCGCCGGACAGACCCACTCGGAAGACGGTTCATCTATCGAGCTGCTCTCCCCGGAACCTCCGGACGGCTGCGGAGCCTGGCTTCAACAGATCCCTGCGCCCTAGGGTTTCACCGGCAGATCGAGCATCAGCGACCGCACGAATCTTACCGGCGGCGAGCCGTAGGAGATCACCTGGTCGTGGTATCTCTTCAGGTTGAATCCATCGCCCCTCTTCTTCTCGACCTCACCGCGCAGATCTCGATGCTCCTGGTAGCCGACGAAATAGGTCGAGAGCTGCGTCGAGGTGAGCTGGGCACGGATCCACTTGCCGGCCGCCTCACGCTCCTCCTGGAAGGTTGTGACCGTCATCAGGCGCATGGCCTCCTCCTCGGTCATGCCCTCGGCGTGGATCGCCTGGTCGATGATCGCGTTGGCGATTCCACGCAGGTACCACTTGAGGGTGATGAGCTTCATCAACGGATCGGCGTTCATATAGCCCTCATCGGCAAGCATCTGCTCGGTGTAGACCGCCCAGCCCTCGATAAACACGCCGGAGGAGAGCACCGCCCGAAGCAGGGACGGATAGCGGTTCGAGTGCGCCAGCTGCAGAAAATGACCGGGGATCGCCTCGTGGACCGAGAGGTTATGAATAGAACGGCGGTTGTACTCCCGCAGAAAGGAGTCGACCTGCTTGTCCGTCCAGTCTTCCGGCAGGGGCGCCACCGCGTAGAAGGTCTTCTGGCCGACATCGAGAGCCCCGGGGGAATCACAATAGGCCACCGAGACCCCGCGCTCGAACTCCGGCATGATGATGATCTCTATCGGATCGTCGGGAACAGTGATGAGGTCACGCTTGCGGACAAAGGCCTCGATCTCGACGAGGGAGTCCCTGGCCGTCTCGACGACCGCGTCTCGCGCCGGCTTGTCGGCATAGGCCAGCTCGAGGGCTGCCTGGATGGTCCTCTGCTTCTGCGCCTCGTCGGGCTCCGCAGGAAATTGATCTCCTGGATGGTTCTTGAGATGAACTCCCCTGCTGAGCTGGTACATCTGCTCGCGTACGCGTTTCAATTCGCTCTCGGCGCGCTTGCGAATCTCCCCCCGCGACAGGGGCGAATTCAGGGTGAAGGCGAGCTTCTTGTCGAAGACCTCCTTCCCGATCCGGAAATCTCCGGCCGCCTGGGGAAGGACCTGCTTCTCGAGCCACTCCTGGTGCTGATCGACGGCCGCCCTGGCCATCTTCATCGCGGCCTCGAGACGTCCGCGCTCGCCCTTGCCTAACTCGTCGAGGTGGGGAACGACCCTGTTGTCGAGAATGCTCAGGACTCCCTTGTTCTGCCGAATCGCAGTCTCCGCGTGAATCCTGGGCACTCGCTTCGCCACCAGGGTTCCCCGGACCTGCTGAAGGAGCCTTGGCAGCTTCTCGAGACGGTCCGCCGCACTCGACAGGCGCTCCGCGATCGGGGCGAAGTCACGCGCCATGAGGCTGTAGATCGCGCGGCCGCAAAGATCGGTATAGCCCAGGGGATTCCAGGCCCACTCCTGGAGAACATCGAGACGCCAGAGCGTCTTGCGCAGCTCGTGCTCCAGCAGAGCCGCATCGATCTGATTGGCCTGTGAGAGATGCTCGCGAGGCAGCGTCTTGAGGCGCTCGAGGTACTCGAGGGCGAAGACCTTCGTTCGCGCCCGTGACTCCGCGCCAACCTCATCGAGCTCTCCATCGTAGCGGTGGTCGCCTAGGTAGGTGGCGTAGACCGGAGAGAGAGCCGTGAAGCGCTCGAGGTAGCTCTTGCTGAGCTCCAGGAACTGATCGTCGAAGGTGAGATCTTCGGTGGACTGCATTTGCACCGCGCAGGAAGAACAGAAAAGAAGGATCAAGCTGGCTGAGAAACAACGCATGGGATCATAGCTCACTGAAAAAGAAAAATCGTCTGAACCACGGCGCCCCCGAGCGCCCGTGGCGAAAAAAAGAATACCACAGCTGGCCGGACATCAGGAAAGCGAGTCCTTAGCCCCCGCGATGGATTTGCTTGATGGCTGGAAGGCTCTGGCCTAATCTCAACTACCTGATCCATCCGGCAAATAGAAGGAAAGCTCCATGATGAAACGAACTCTTCGCTCCGCGCTCGCGGCCATCTGCCTGTTGACCCTCGCAACCTCCGCCTTCGCGGAAGACTGGACCCGGTTCCGCGGTCCGAATGGCACCGGCCTGAGCGCGGCTAAAGACATCCCGGTAAGCTGGGGCGATAAGGACTACAACTGGAGGACCGATTTCCCCGGCATCGGGCACTCGCAGCCGGTCGTGTGGGGCGAGCGGCTCTTCCTCACCAGCGCCGAGAAGAAGGGCGAGGTGAGACACGTGCTGTGTTTCTCCACGGGAGATGGCTCCATCCTCTGGAAGAAAACCTACGATAACCGCACCCACGGCAAGCACCGGCTCAACAGCTTCGCATCCAGCACACCCGCCGTGAGCAAGGATGCCCTCTACGTCATGTTCGGTAATCCGGACGCGGTCAGAATCCGCGCCCTCGACCATTCCGGCACGGAGCTCTGGAAGCATTCCCTCGGCAAGTTCACCAGCCGCCACGGCCATGGCGCCTCGCCCATCGTCTACAAGGACATGATCCTGCTTGGCCACCACCAGGGCCGCGATGCCGACGACAGCCTCGAGAGCTACCTGCTCGCCCTCGATGCGAAGACGGGCAAGGTGCGCTGGAAGACGCCGCAGAAAACCCGCTTCGTCTCCTATTCGACCCCCTGCGTCTACAAGCCCGCCACGGGCCCCGCCCAGGTGATCTTCAACAGCCCTGGCAACGGCATCGGAGGCATCGATCCGAAGACGGGCAAAATCCTCTGGGAGAATGACTGTTTCACCATGCGCTCCTGCTCCTCGCCTGTCATCGCCGGCGATGTGATCATGGGCACCTGTGGCTCCGGCGGCGGCGGCAACTACCTCGTCGCCGTGACACCCGGGAAGGACAAGGCCAAGGAGGTCTACCGCCTCAAGAAGGCCGTCTCCTACGTCCCCACGCCGCTGATCAGGAACGACCTGATGTTCATCTTCAGCGACAAGGTCGATGTCGCCAGCTGCTACCAGGCCTCGACCGGGAAAACGATGTGGCAGAAGCGCGTCGATGCCATCTTCTGGGGCTCACCGGTCTGCGTACAGGACAGGATCTACATCGTCTCGCGAGAGGGAACCGTCCTCGTGCTCGCCGCCAGCGCCGAATACAAGGAGCTCGCCCGGATCGACCTCGGCGCCCCCAGCCGCTCGACGCCGTGCATCTCAGGCGGCCGGATGTACATTCGCACCTACGACTCGGCGAAGGAGAGCGGCCGGCTGCTCTCCATCGGTGGAAAGAAGCGCTGAGCTGAGCCTACCCCGGGGCTGCGGGCTGCTCCTTTGGAGCGAGCAGCGACCCGCCCACGGCAATGACCAGGTTGACCGGCAGTCCGTAGAGCCCGGCATGGATTCCCCACGGCTTGCCGCTCACCCCGAAGGCAAGCCCCAGGGCGATGGCCAGGCCGGCGACCAGCCCCGCGAAGACAGGCCGTGGGCGCAGGCCGCTCCAATGGAGTCCGAGGAAAAATGCGGGGGAAAGCTGCACCAGCAGATCGAACTTCCGGTCGAGGAGCTTCAAGAGGGTCGTATGCCTGAGGGCAATCGCCAGGACGACCAGGACGATGATCAACGCCCACGAGCTGGCCTTGCCAACCCTCGTCAGGCTCTTCTCACTAGCCCCGGGAGCAGCGCGCCGATAGAGATCGCTCGAGAACATCGATGAAATGCTCAGGAGAGCCGAATCAGCCGTCGACATGATCGCGGCGAGAACCGCGGCGAAAAGAACGACGACCAGCCAGTAGCCCACGCTGCCCTGGGCCTGGATGTCCCGGAAAATCACCGTCAGCACCCGGTCCGCATCGGCTCCTTCCAGTCCCGGGAAGTGAGCCAGCGCCGTGATGCCGATGAAGACCGCGATCAGCGATGCGGTCAGCGGCAGAAAGGCCATGACCTGCAGGCTGCGGCGCAGAACCGCCGGGCTGCGTGCGGCATAGAGCCGCTGGATCGCCTGCGGATAGAGCGCCGCGCCGATCCCCACCATGAAGATGTAGCTGAACCACTCCCGTGACATCGCCCAGCCCGGCGGCTGGAGCTTTTCGCCGCCGCCTTCCTGCGCGAGAATTTTCAACGCGCTGGTCTCCGGGCCGCCGAAATAAACGAAGACCAGCACCGATAGAATGACGAAACCCAGCATCAGCACCACACCCTGGAGCACATCAGTCCAGGCAACTGCCCGAAGGCCACCAAGGGTTTCGTAGATAACCATAATGAGCGCAAGGGCAATGACAGCCCAGAGGTAAACATCGACCTCTGTGTTTGCACTGAGCCCCTCGACAGCGCGGCCCATGGCCATCAGCTGGGCGAGGAGATAGTTCGCCAGGGCGACGATCATCACGACCGAGGCCAGCACCGAGAGCGGCGTGTAGGCGAAGCGGTCGTGCAGGTAATCCGCCGGGGTGATAAAGCCGCGAGAGCGGGCGCGCGCCTGGAGCTTCGGGGCCAGCAGCAGGTAGAAGACGATCACCGCCGTCATGAAGTGGACGCTCATCGTCCAGGCGTAGCCGATGCGGTAGGTCTTGCCGGTGAAGGCGAAGAGAGTGTTGCCGCTGTACTGGGTGGCGTAGAGGGTCAGCAACAGCACGATGAAGCCGAAGCCTCCTCCGGCGAGATAGAAGTCCTTCATCGAGTCTTCCCGCCGGGCACGATAGCCCCACCATCCGACCAGCAGGAGCGAACAGAGATAGAGGGCTATGAACGCCCAGGCGCCCGGCCCGAATGGAAGCAGCCCTTCGTTCATTCCTCCTCCGAGGGCCAGGGTCGCCTCAGCAGCCAGGCCGTGTAGAGCGAAACCACCACCGAGCCGGCCAGCGCCACTACGACCCAGGCCGGCACCCCGCCCCAGCGGGTCTCATCGTCGGCCGGCCAGTACCAGGGAACCACCGCCAGCAGCAGCACCGCGTAGACACCCCAGACCTTCAGGCTGAGGTAGGGTCCCTTCATCAGGAGCCGCCCCTTTTCTGCAGCCGGGCCCAGGAGTCCCGCAGGGAGACGGTGCGGTTGAAGACCAGGCTGCCGGGCAAGGAATCAACCGAATCGACACAGAAATAGCCGTGTCTTTCAAACTGGCAATTGTCTCCGGCCACGGCCGACCCCAGGTCCGGCTCCAGCTTGCAGCCGTCGAGCACCTCCAGGGAATCGGGGTTGAGGTTGTCCTTCCAGTCGCCCCCCTCACCGGCCTGCAGGGAATCTTCAGCCATGAAGAGATGGTCATAGACCCGCACCTGCGCCTCAACGGCATGCTGCGCCGAAACCCAGTGGATCGTGCCTTTTACCTTGCGGCCATCGGGGGAGTCACCCCCCCTCGTCTCGGGGTCGTAGGTACAATGCACCTCGACCACCTCGCCGGAGGCGTCCTTGACGACATCGACGCAGGTAATGTAGTAGGCGTAGCGGAGCCGCACCTCGCGGCCGATGCCGAGGCGGAAGAACTTCTTCGGAGGATCCTCCATGAAATCCGTCTGCTCGATCCAGAGCTCGCGGCTGAAGGGAACCTTGCGTGTTCCAGCGCTCTCATCCTCGGGATTGTTGATAGCGTCGAGCTCTTCGGATTCGCCCTCGGGGTAATTGTCGATGACCACCTTCAGGGGCCTGAGCACTCCCATGCGGCGCTCGGCGGTACGGTTCAATTCATCGCGGAGGCCGTGCTCGAGGAGAGCCACCTCCTGGGTGTTGTCGCGCCTGGCCATACCGATCCGCTCGCAGAAGGTGCGGATCGAAGCGGGAGTGTAACCGCGCCGACGCAGTCCGCAGATGGTCGGCATGCGCGGGTCGTCCCAGCCCTCGACCAGCCCTCCCTCGACCAGCTCGAGCAGCTTGCGCTTACTCATAACCGTATAGGTGAGGTTCAGGCGGGCGAACTCGATCTGCTGCGGATGGCACTCGACTCCCACCTCATCGATAAACCAGTCATAGAGCGGCCTGCGTACCTGGAACTCGAGAGTGCAGAGAGAGTGGGTGACCTTCTCGATCGAATCGGAGAGCCCGTGGGTAAAATCGTACATCGGGTAGATGCACCACTTGTCGCCGGTTCGATGGTGATCGACCTTCATGATGCGGTAGATCACCGGGTCGCGCATGACCATGTTGTCCGAGGCCATGTCGATATTGGCTCGCAGGGTGCGCGAGCCCTCCTCGAATTCCCCGGCACGCATGCGCTCGAAGAGATCGAGGTTCTCCTCCACCGAGCGGCTCTTGTGGGGGCTGTCGCGGCCGGGCTCCTGGACCGTGCCGCGATGGGCCGCCATCTCCCCGTGGTCGAGATCGCAGACAAAGGCCTTTCCCTTGCGAATCAGCACCAGGGCGTACTCGTAGAGCTGGTCGAAATAATCGGAGGCGTAAAAGAGATTCTCACCCCAGTCCCAACCCAGCCAGCGCACGTCATCGAGGATGGAGTCGACATACTCGACATCCTCCCTGGTGGGATTGGTGTCGTCGAAACGCATATGGCAGACACCCTCCTCGTACTCCGAGGCCAGGCCGAAATTCAGGCAGATGGCCTTGGCGTGGCCGATGTGGAGATAGCCGTTAGGCTCCGGAGGGAAGCGGGTCACCACGCGCCCATCGTTCTTGCCGGCGGCCACATCATCGGCTACCCGCTGGCGGATGAAATCAAGCGGAGAGGTGTTTTCTTCTGCAGTATCGTTCACGGTCTTTTTCTTTTCTTCCCGAGACCTGGGTCAGGCCCATAGATACCCTCACTCGATCGCCTTGTCGACCCATTCCTGCAGCTTCCCGAGCCGACGAAGGCAGGTATCCATCCCGAGGATCGCCATCACCTCGAACAAACCCGGCGTCGCCCCGCGCCCGGTGAGGACGGCGCGAACCGGCTGCGCGAGATCTCCAAGGCCCGCGTCCTCCTGCTCGAGAAAGCTCTTTACGTGCTCCTCGAGAGCCTCGTGGTCACCTGGACCCCAGCCATCGGGAAATTGGGCGGTGAGACTTTCACTGTAGCGTTCCACCAGCGGCACCGAATCTTTTTTCTTTCTGAGAGCCTTGCGCGCGCCCTTGTCGGGCTCTTCGGGATCCTCGAAGTAGTAGCCGACCCGCTCGGGCAGCTCCCCGATCCTGTTGATCCGCTCCTGCTCGAGAGCGATGATCGCCTCGAACCTTTCTCGTCCGCCGCCGCCGCTGATCACCTCCTCCAGGTCGATCTGGACCTGCTCGGATCGAAGCAGAAAGGGAAGCGACATCTCAACCAGCTCCTCCAGGGGGCGCTGGCGCATATAGTGCCCGCCGAGATGGTCGAGCTTCTTGAGATCATAGACCGCGCCGGACTTCGAGACGCCATCGATTGAGAACTTCTCCACCAGGTCCTCGAGGGAGAAGAGCTCCTCCTTGTCGTCATAGGACCAGCCCATGCGTGCGAGGAAATTGATCATCGCCTCGGGCAGGTACCCCTTCTCCTCGTACTCGGTAACCGAGACGGCGCCATGCCGTTTCGAGAGCTTGCCCCCACCGGGGGCGAGAATCAGGGAGATATGGGCGTAGCGCGGGACGGAAAAACCGAGGGCCTCAAAGAGCAGGAGCTGCTTCGACGTATTGGAGAGATGATCCTCGCCGCGCATGACGTGGGTGATTCCCATGCCGTTGTCATCTCCGACTACCGCGAGGTTGTACACAGCGCTGCCATCGGCGCGGGCGATCACGAAATCTTCGATGTCACTATTGCTGACCCGAACCTCGCCCCGCACCATGTCGTCGATGACGGTCTCGCCTTCGGGAACCCGGAAACGCACCGTCGCCTTCTCGCCGGCATCGAGCCGTGAGCTCACCTCGGTAGGGTCGAGATCCTCCCTGACTGCCGCGGTAAAGCTGGTCGCATCCCGATGCTCTTCCCTGAGCCGGGCCAGCTCCTCGGAGGTCTTAAAGCAAGGGTAGGCTCTGCCTGCGGCGAGCAGCCGCTCGACCAGCTCCCGGTGCAGGCCGTCACGCTCCGACTGGAAATAGGGACCGTAGTCGCCGCCGACCTCGGGGCCCTCATCCCAGTCGAGGCCCAGGAAGCGCATCCCGTCAAGAATCGCCTGGGTCGCCTCTGGAGTGGATCTCTCGCGGTCGGTGTCCTCTATGCGAAGCACCAAGGTTCCCCCGCACTGGCGGGCGAAGAGATAGTTGAAAAGCGCCGTCCTGGCGCCGCCAATATGAAGATATCCCGTCGGCGAAGGAGCGAAACGAACTCTGACCGCTTCACCGGCAGCCTCCGGCTTGGTGCTTTCCTGAGTCATGCTGCGGAAACTATCCTTCCCCAGCGGTTCACGCAAGAGTAAAGAAACCCGGGCCTCAACACGTCTCAATCCCGCCCGGCCCTTTCCCGCGGAGCCGGGATGATGTACTAATTGGTCGTCGAGAAAGAAACCTCCCCCAGTTTGGAGCAGATCCTTGTCCTCTAGCAGCCCAGTTGCCCTCGTCACCGGCGCCTCGCGCGGAATCGGACGCGCCATCGCCGTGGAGCTCGCCTCGGCAGGCTACGACATCGTGGTCAACTTTGTCTCTCGGCCCGAGGCGGCCGAGGAGACCGCCGCCCTGATCGCCGAGCAGGGCCGGGAGGCACTGCTGGCCCGGGCCGACATCTCCGGAACCGGGGACCGCGCGAGCATGATCGAAGAGATCAGGTCTCGTTTTGGCCGGATCGATGTACTCGTCAACAACGCCGCCCTGGCGCCAAGGGAGAGGGTCGACCTCCTTGAATCGAGCGAGGAGCATTACGACCGGACCCTCGACGTCAACCTCAAGGGGCCCTTCTTCCTCACCCAGTCCATCTCCCGCTGGATGGTCGAAGAGCGCCTGGCCGACCCCGGCAGGAAACTCTACATCGTGAACATCTCGAGCCTCTCGGAATACACATCCAGCGTGCTGCGCGGTGACTACTGCCTGGCCAAGGCCGGCCTCGGTATGCTCACGAGCCTCTTCGCCGACCGACTCGGCGAACACAACATCCCGGTCAACGAGCTCCGCCCGGGCATCATCGCCACCGACATGACCGCCGGGGCGAAGGAAAAATATGACAAGCTCTTCGCCGAGGGCCTGACTCCCTTCAGGCGCTGGGGGCAGCCCGAAGATGTCGCCCGCGCGGTGCGGGCCCTCGTTGGAGGTGACTTCGATTTCGCCACAGGCTCGGCCATCGATCTCGACGGCGGCTTTCACCTCCATCGACTCTGAGCAGGACGTCCCCTCAAGCCCCGGTGAGCTTGTTGAGCTCCGCCTCCAGCGCCTCGGTGCCGCCCTGCTCCCAGATCCGGATGAAATGAGTTCCAACGACCGCTATGTCGGCATGGCCGCCCAGCGCCTCGACCTGTTCCCTTGTCGAGATGCTGAAGCCCACCGCGATCGGCAGGCCGCAGGTCTCCCGGGCGTTCGAGAGAAATCCGGTCAGCTCCTGCATCTCCAGGTCCATCTCCTTGCCGGTGGTCCCGGTCCTGGAGGTCGCGTAGAGCAGTCCGCTGCCGGCTGCGGCGATCACCTCGAGACGCTCCCTCCCGGTATTGGGAGAGACCACGTAGACCGGGTGCAGCCCGGCGCTGTCACAGGCCTCCTTATATCCCTCGCGAACCATATCAGGCGGCAGATCGGGCAGGATCAGGCCGCTCGCCCCGGCAGCTGCGGACGCGGCCACGAAGCCGGCAACACCATCGGCCCCGCCGCGGCCGCCGCTGGCCGCCTGGCGGTAGGCGAAGGCGATATTGAAATAGCTCATGAAGAGAAAGGGAAGGGCGTAGCGTCCGCTGACCTCTTCCATGAATTCAAAGGCGTCCTGCACGCGGACTCCGCCATCAAGCGCCGCCTGGCAGGCCTGGGTAATCACCGGCCCATCGGCTGTGGGATCGCTGAAGGGAATCTGGATCTCGATAAAATCGACTCCACACCCGGCCATGGTCTCCACCAGCTTGAGGGACTCTTCGAGCGATGGGTAGCCCAGCACGATGTGGGTCATCAGGCCGACCCGGCCCTCCGACCGTATCTTCTCGACAGCCGACTCGATCCTGCCGCCGCTCATTGAATCCTCCCGGCGCCGTATTCGCGGCAGTATTCCATCCAGGCCTCATCGCCAACCGCCTCGGCAATGATAAAGATGTCCTTGTCACCGCGGCCGGAGACGTTCACCACGACCACCTCATCAGGCGGAAGTGACCCGGCGTTCTTCACCACCCAGGCCAGGGCATGGGAGGATTCCAGCGCGGCGAGGACCCCCTCCTTGCGGGCGACCAGCTGGAAGGCCTCGATGACCTCCTGGTCGGTAGCGGGTGAGAATTCGACCCGGCCGTTGTCCCTGAGGTAGGCGTGCTGCGGTCCGATCCCGGCGTAGTCGAGCCCGGCTGAGATGCTGTGCGTCTTCTGTACCTGCCCATCCTCGTTCTGCAGGAAGTAGGACTTGTAGCCCTCGATGACTCCCGTCCTTCCGCCCTCGAAGCGACAGGCGTGCTCTCCGGGCTCGAGGCTCCGCCCCCCCGCCTCAACGCCGACGAGTCGAATCGATGGCTCATCGAAAAATTCATTCCAGAGACCCAGCGCGTTGGAGCCGCCGCCGACGCAGGCTACCAGCACATCCGGCAGGCGCCCCTCGGCCTCCAGGATCTGCGCGCGCACCTCCCGCCCGATCACCGACTGAAAATCCCGGACGATCATGGGATAGGGATGCGGTCCGAGCGCCGAGCCCAGCAGGTAGTAGGTGTCACCGACATTCCAGGTCCAGTCCTTGAGGGCGGCGTTGACGGCGTCCTTCAGGGTCCGGGTACCCTCCTCAACGGCATTCACCGTGGCGCCGAGCTGGCGCATCCAGAAGACGTTGGTGGCCTGGCGCCTGACATCCTCCGAGCCCATGTAGACTGTGCAGGGAAATCCGAATCGCGCCGCCACGGTGGCGGTGGCAAGGCCGTGCTGGCCCGCGCCGGTCTCGCAGATAATCCGCTTCTTCTTCATTCGGGAGGCGAGCACCACCTGGCCGATGCAGTGGTTGATCTTATGCGCACCGGTGGCCCCCAGGCCCTCCTGCTTGAGATAGATCTTCGCTCCGCCAAGGTGCTCGCTGAGGTTCTTCGCGAAATACAGCGGCGTTGGGCGCCCGGAGTAGTTCTTGAGGAGGTCATCGACCTCGGCTACGAAGCCATCCTCATCCTTCCAGTGGAGGTAGGCCGCCTCGAGCTCTTCTAAAGCCGGGACCAGCATCTCGGGAACGTAGCGCCCCCCGTACTGTCCGTAGAAGCCCTGCTCATCCGGCAGCGGAACCGCGCCGCCACCCTGCTCCTGGTTGTCTTCGACCATGTCTTGTAAGCACCTGCAAATGGACCGCCCGCTGAAATCCTGCACGCCTTCAAAAAGCGCCTTTCGGGCAGAGAGCGAGTTTAATCCAGACGAGGCCCTGTGAGAAGCCCGAGCACGACACGATCCCGGGTTATCGGGATCTCTACAAACCTCTTATTTACAGCAGGATGCACCATTAACAGCGAAACTAAAACTAACCTCTTCTTTCTTGGTAGAAACGTGCACGCTCTGGTATTCTCGCCGTTTACACCTGAAAGAACGCTATTGAAAGAGGTAATACCGTGTTGAAGCTAGCTGTCCTGGGGGGAGATGGGACCGGCCCCGAGGTCGTCGCCGAGGGACTCAAGGTCCTCGACGCGATCAGCAAGAAAAACGGCTTTGAGTACAGTACCGAGGAATTTGACTTCGGCGGTGAACGCTACCTGAAGACGGGCGAGGTTCTCCCCGAGGGCGCGGTTGAAACATTGAGCGGCTTTGACGCGATCTATCTCGGCGCCGTAGGGCATCCGGACGTCGCTCCGGGAATCCTCGAGAAAGGACTGCTGCTCGAGCTGCGTTTCCAGCTCCAGCAGTACATCAACCTGCGACCGGTGAAGCTCTACGAGGGCGTCGACTGCCCCCTGAAGGACAAGGGTCCGGAAGACATCGATTTCGTGATCGTGCGGGAGAATACAGAGGATCTCTACGTCGGCTCCGGAGGCTTCGCCCACAAGAATACCGACATGGAGGTCGCCACCCAGATCATGATCGCTACGCGGGCGGGAGTCGAGCGCTGCCTGCGCTACGCCTTCGAGCTGACCAGGGAACGTGACCAGGAAAAGCGGCTGACGCTCGTCGCCAAGACCAACGTGCTGACCTACGCCCACGACCTCTGGGACCGGGTCTTCACCGAGCTCAAGGAAGAATACAGCGACATCGAGACCGACTACAACCACGTCGACGCCTGCTGCATGTGGATGGTCAAGAACCCCGAGTACTACGATGTCATCGTCACCCCGAATATGTTCGGCGACATCATCACGGACCTGGGCGCCATGATCCAGGGTGGCATGGGGATCGCCGCCGGCGGCAACATCAACCCCGCCGGGGTCAGCATGTACGAGCCGATCGGCGGCTCGGCCCCCAAGTACACCGGACAGAACGTGATCAATCCTCTCGCCGCGATCTGCGCCCTGGCGATGCTCCTGAAATACTCAGCCGGCCAGGAAGAGTCAGGTGACCAGGTGGAGAACGCGGTCATGAGCGTGGTGAAGAAACTCGACAGCCTCTCCGCCGGCAGGATGGGATACTCGACCAGCGAGGTCGGAGACCTGGTGGTCGACGCCCTAGGCGACTGAACCGGTCGGAAAGGCCGTGGAGTATTGCAGTGAATCCATTTCGCCAGGAAGCCCTGAACGTTCTGAGCCGCCATACCGGCCTGGAGCCCGAGAAAATTGATGCCGTCCTCGAGCGGCCTCCGAAGTCAGAGCTTGGGGATTTCGCCTTCCCCTGCTTCCAGCTGGCCAAGGAGCTCAAGAAGGCGCCAACGCAGATTGCCGAGGAGCTGGCGGAGGAGGTCGCGGGAGAGCTCGAACTGCTCACCGAGGCCCGCGCGCTCGGCCCCTACCTGAACCTCTTCGTCAACCGCCAGGAGTTCGCCAGGAGCGTGCTGCACGCGCCCAATGCCCTGGCCGACGATTTCGGCAACTCCATCGAGGGCGAGGGCAAGGTCATCGCCATCGATTTCTCCTCACCCAATATCGCCAAGCCCTTTCACGTCGGACACCTGCGCTCGACGATCATCGGCAGCGCCCTCTACCGGATCTTCGCCAGCCTGGGCTACGAGTGCGTCGGCATCAACCACCTGGGCGACTGGGGCACCCAGTTCGGGAAAATGGTTTGCGGGTTGAAGCACTGGGGCGAGGAAAAAGATCTCGAAGACCTCGACGCCCTCAACGCCCTCTACGTCAGGTACCACGAGGAAGAAGAGAAAAACCCCGGGCTGGCTGACGAGGCCCGCGACTGGTTTCGCCGCCAGGAGGAGGGCGACCCCGAGGCCATCGACCTCTGGAAGAAGATCCGCGAGACGAGCCTGGATTATTTCAAGGTGATCTATGAGCGCCTCTCGGTTCGATTCGACCACTACACGGGAGAATCTTTCTTCAACGACAAGATGGACGCGGTCGTCGACCGCGCGGAAGAGCTCGGACTGACCTCGATTTCCGATGGCGCCCTGGTCATTGACCTCGAGCCGCATGGAATCGACACCCCCGCCCTCTTGCGCAAGGCCGATGGGGCGACGCTCTACATGACCCGCGACCTGGCGGCGGCCGGCTACCGCCAGAAGACCTACAAATTCGACCAGCTGCTCTACGTCGTGGGCACCGCGCAGTCGCTGCACTTCCGCCAGCTCTTCAAGGTTCTCGAGCTCATGGGAGAGTCCTGGGCGGAGGATTGCGCGCACGTCAACTTCGGCCTGGTGCAGGGCATGTCGAGCCGCAAGGGCAACGTGATCTATCTCGAGGAGCTCCTCGACGAGGCGCGGCGCCGGGCGCGGGAATACATGACCGCCAACGTCGACAAGCGCCCCGAACTCGAGGACGAGGAGGCTGTGGCCGAGGCGGTGGGCATCGCCGCCATCTTCTTCAGCGACCTCAGCAAGCAGCGCATCAAGGACTATAACTTCTCCTGGGAGCGCGCCATCTCCTTCGAGGGAGACACCGGCCCCTACCTGATGAACGCCCATGCCCGAATTGCCGGGATCATCCGCAAATGCGGAATCGAGGTCGACCCGGAGGCCGATGTCAACCTGCTCCAGGAGCCATCGGCCCACAACCTGGTCTCGCTCGTCTCGCGATATACCGAGGCGCTCAGGGAAGCAGCCAGGACCTATGAACCGTCCATCCTGGCCGCCTACCTCCTCGACCTCTCGCGCGCGCTCCATTCGAGCTACAAGGAGCTGCGGGTCAAGGGCGAAGAGGAAAAGCTCGCGGGCGCAAGGCTGTTGCTGTTCGCGGTGGTGAAAAATATTCTTGCCGGCGGCATGAAGATTCTCGGGATCAGGCCGCTGGAGAAGATGTAGAGACGCGCTGCGTCGATGCTTTACTACATCGACAGGCAAAGCTACAATCCAGTGCTGGCAGGAAGCCGGACCCTACAACTGAAGAGACAGGGATCAACCGTATGAAAGTTACCGTCGCAAAAGCCCTGGGCACCTGTTTTGGCGTACAGGATGCCATCGATCTTGCAATGGATGAGGCCTACCGTGACAAGCTCACCATCATCGGTCAGTTGGTGCACAATCCGCAGGTCGTAGAAGAGCTGCGCGCCCGGGGCGTGAACATCGTCGACCAGCTCGACGAGAATATTACCACCCCGAACGTCATGATCACCGCCCACGGTGCGCCTGGATCGATGCACGAGACCGCCCGCAAGATGGGCTACAACGTGATCGATGCCAGCTGCCCGCTGGTCCTGCGCGTCCACAAGGCCATTGCCGGCTTCGTTCGTGAGGGCTTCCATCCCGTCGTCATTGGCCAGGCCTCGCATGTCGAGGTCAAAGGGATCATCGGAGACCTCCAGGACTACACCATCATCGCCAACGAGAGCGAGCTCCCGAGCCTGGCCCCGTATCAGAAGATCGGCATCGTCTCCCAGACCACCCAGCAGGTCCAGCACGTCAGAAATCTCATCGCGAAGATCCGCGTCGCGTATCCCGAGATGGAGGTCAGGTTCCAGGATACCGTCTGCCAGCCGACCAAGGATCGCCAGGCCGCCGCACGGGAACTCACCAGCGAGGTCGACCTGATGATCGTCATCGGGGGCTACAACTCGTCAAACACCAAGAAGCTCAAGATGGTCTGCAACGAATCCGGCGTGGAGGCCTTCCACATCGAGCGCGCCAGCCAATTGGATCCCGAGATGTTCGACGGCTGTGAGCATGTAGGGATCACCGCCGGCACCTCGACGCCCAGGGAGGTCATCGAGGAGGTCTACCTCACCATCCTGAGCATGCCGGGAGTTATCGTTTCAGAGGCATCCGGCATGCCGCCGAAGGAAAAATACCTTCACTAGAGGAAGGAGCATCCTCCATGCGGAAGCTCCCCGCGATCGAATCCGACTATCTCCTTGAGCTTGAAAAGCTCCCCGGACAGGACAAGGGTCCCGTTCCCTGGGACGAGGTCTACGGGCAGTCCAGGCCGCTTCGCATCGAGGTCGGGGTCGGCAATTCTCCGTTTCTCATCGAGGTCGCCTCCAGCGAGCCCGGCTACAACTACCTGGGGCTCGAGTACTCCCACAAGCGGGTCATCAGGTTCCTCCAGAAGGTGCACCAGGCCGGCCTCGAGAACATCCGCATGCTGCACCTGAACTCCGACAGGCTCTTTGACGAACACATCGCCCCCGGCAGCGTCGAGCATCTCTTCGTCAACTTCCCGGACCCCTGGCCGAAACGCCGCCACGGCAAGAAGAGGTTCATCGCCAGGGAACGCCTGAAGGCCGCCGTGAAGCTGCTCTCCCCCGGCGGCGGCTTCTCGCTGCGCACAGACGCGAGAGATTACGCCCTCGAGGCGCTCGACAACCTCGAGGCAAGGGAAGACCTCGAGAATCGTTTCTCCGCCGGTGAGTGGGCCCCCAGGCCCCTCTATCCCTTCGAGACTCCCTACGAGATCAAGTTCAAGGCGCAGGGCCTGCGAATCTATTATTTCGAATATCAAAAACGGGCGGAGACCTGAGCGCCTTGTCCCAGCCATGAGCGAATCGCAGGCCCCCATACTACCTGCTGCCACCCCAGGCCCCGAGCTGACGGAAAAGGTTTCGCGTCTTCCAGCCTCACCGGGAGTCTACATCATGAAGGACGCCCGCAGCAGGATCCTGTACATCGGCAAGGCGATCAACCTGCGCAGCCGGGTGCGGTCCTACTTCGGAAAATCCAACGATGGAAGACCCTTCATCCGTCTGCTGCTGAAACGGCTTGACGACCTTGACTGCATCCTGACCGAGACCGAGGAGGAGGCCCTGATCCTCGAAAACAATCTCATCAAGAAGCATCGCCCCCTCTACAACGTCAGGCTGAAGGACGACAAGACCTACGTCAGCCTCAAGGTCACCCTCAGCGAGGAATGGCCCCGGGTGATGGTCACCCGGCGCTACCGCCAGGGAGAGGACCTCTACTTCGGACCCTACGGCTCGTCGGCAGCGGTACGTGAGATGCTCCGGGTGATCAAGACGGTCTTTCCGCTCAGGACCTGCACCAACGGCTTCTTCCGCAACAGGACCCGCGCCTGCATGGAGTACGAGATCGGCCGCTGCACGGCGCCGTGCGTGAACCTGATCTCGAAGGAGGACTACATGGAGGATGTCTCCCAGGTGGTGATGCTGCTCAAGGGCAGGAGCCGGGACCTCGAACGCCTCATCGAGAAGAGAATGAGGGAAGCCTCCGGGTCTCGGTCCTACGAGCTCGCCGCCCGCTACCGGGATCAGCTCGCGGCCATCGCCAAGGTCTTCGAGACCCAGAAGGTCGAGGAGTTCCGGCTCGGAGACATCGACGCCTTCTCCATCATCCGCGAGGGCGACTTCGTCGCGATCCAGGCCGTCCTCGTTCGAGAGGGAAAGATCATCAACTCGAAAACCCACAGCTTTCGAACCGGGCTCCCCAGGTCGGAGGTGCTCGCGAGCTTCCTGACCCAGTACTATCTCGCCGACAGCTACATCCCGCCCGAGGTGCTCTGCGATGCGGATTTTCGCGACCGCAAGCTCCTCGAGACCTGGCTCTCCGAGAGACGCGGCGCCAGGGCGCGCATCCTGCTTCCCCAGAAGGGAGACAAGGCGGCCATCATGCGCCTGGCGAGCCGCAACGCCCGCAACAGCTTCCGCATCGCGCTCGATGAGCAGGAGAGGATGGAGGCGCTCCTCGGTTCTCTGAAAAGGCACCTGGAGCTGCCGGTCAGCCCGAGAAGAATCGAATGCTACGACATCTCGAATTTCCAGGGATCGCTGGCAGTCGGCTCGATGGTCTCCTTCGAGGATGGCAAGCCGGTACGGGACCGCTACAGAAAATACAGGATCCAGACTGTCGTCGGAGCGGACGACTTCCGCTGCATGAAGGAGGTTCTCGAGCGCAGGCTTGAGCGGGGACTCAAAGACGGCGACCTGCCCGACCTGCTCCTCGTCGACGGAGGCAAGGGGCAGCTCGGAATCGCTGTCAAGGTGCTCAAGACGCTCGGCCTCAGCGGACTGCCGGTCGCAGCGCTCGCCAAGGAGCGCCGCAGCAAGAGAACCACCGAGCGCGTATTTCTCCCCGGCCGCAGAAACCCGCTCGCCCTCGCGCAGGACACTCCCGAGTCCCTCTACCTGCAGCGCATCAGGGATGAAGCGCATCGCTTCGCCATCGGCTACCACCGCGAGTTGCGCAGGAAAGACGCCATGAAAACCGGACTCGAAGATGTCCCCGGAATCGGCAAGAAGCGCCAGCAGGCCCTGCTCGACAGGTTCCGCACCCTCAAGAAGATCCGCGCCGCGAGCACGAAGGAACTCGGCGAGGTCATCGGCGAAAACCTGGCCCTGCGCCTGCAGGAGGCCCTCAAAAAAAAGCCCGCGAAGAAAACCTGAGCCCGGCCGCGCGCATCGAATAATACCTAAGTTGCTTATATAAATGACCTTAAGGCCATCCCGCCAATGGCTGGTCGGTTGGCGCGTCCGGCGATAGGGTGATAAGCTTCTTTGTCGGATCGGCTTCCTATGGCTGCAAGGGGCAGGGGTCGATCAAACCGCAGGCCTGGCGCGCCGCGCAAGGGCGTCAGCGAAGAGAAAACCGAAAGGAAATCTCAATGAGTTCATTCAATAAGACTCCCCGGCCCAAGCTCGGGGAAATCCTGATCGATATGGGACTGGTCACCGAAGAGCAGGTCCAGCAGGCCCTCGGGGTACAGGAAACAACCAAGGAAACTCTCGGCTCGATCATGGTCGACATGGGTTGCCTGAGCGACAGCGACTTCACCAGAACCCTGGTGATGGAATACCAGCTGCCCTACATCATCCTGGAAAACTACGAGCTCGATGAGGAGCTGGCCTCCCTGCTGTCAGCCGAATTTCTCCACAGCCACAAGCTGCTGCCCTTCGACCGAATCGGAGACACGCTGCTGTGCGCGGTAACCGAGGTGCCGAGAGAAGAGATCCTCGAGGAAATAACCCGGCAGACCGGCTGCAAGCCGGGTCTCTACGCGGCGTCCCTGAGCGAGGTCAACCGCTACCTGTCACACCTGGCTCCGCTCAAGCACCAGGCCCCGGCCGAGACCGTCGACCAGAGCTGAGCCCGGCGGCCAGCGGAACACCCCGCCCAGGATAACAGCCCGACACCTTGACTTGGTGCGCAGTCATCCTACAATCCTCTTTCCTCACCCAAGGATGAAGGAAAAAGGACATGATCCGGAAAGCGGCCTCCGGCCCCGCCCAGACACCCATGATGCAGCAATACCTCCGCGCGAAGGAGAGGTATGCCGAGGAGATCCTCTTCTTCCGCATGGGTGACTTCTACGAGATGTTCTTCGAGGACGCCCATCTTGCCTCGGACCTCCTCGGAATCGCCCTCACCTCCAGGTCAAAGGACAAGGACGCGATCCCCATGGCGGGAATCCCCGTCAAGGCCCTCGACTCTTATCTTCCGAAGCTCCTGCGCGCCGGAAAGAAGGTCGCCATCTGCGAGCAGGTACAGGACCCCCGGGAGGCCAATGGTCTCGTGGAGAGGGAGGTCGTGCGCGTCATCACCCCCGGCACCATCACCGATGAAAAGATCATCGGTGAAAAATCGAACAACTACCTCGCGGCGCTCTGTCTCGTATCCTCGACGGCGACAAAAAAGAAAAAACCCAGCGAGAGCTACGGGCTCGCCTGGATGGATGTGACCACCGGTGAGTTCCTGGTCTGGGAATCCGGCAACCTCGCCAGCATCGCCACCCAGCTCGAGCGGCTCGCGCCGGCGGAATGCCTTCTACCAGAGAGCATCGCCTTCAATCTCGAACACCACCCGGCCTTCGGCGAGCTGGTCAGGGACTACCTCGTGACCCCTTTCTCCGATCCCGCCTTCGACAGGAAAACCGCGCATCGAAGCCTTGTCGAACATTTCAGGACCAAGACGCTCGATGGCTTCGGCTGCGAGCACCTGGACCTCGCAGTCCAGGCCGGAGGCGGCCTGTTGAGCTATGTCCAGGAGACCCAGAAGGTCGCGTTGAAGCACCTCAATACCATCCGAGCCTACCAGGAGACCCGCGTGGTCCCCATCGATCGAGCCACCCGCCGCGCGCTCGAGCTGACCAGCACGCAACGCGATGGCGAGAAGAAGGGGACCCTGCTCGGCTCCTTCGACCGAACGGCCACGGCGGCCGGCGGCAGAAAGCTGAAGGCCTGGATTCTCGAGCCCCTGACCGGCGTCGAGGAGATCGTCCAGCGCCAGGAGGGTGTCGCGGGGCTGGTAGATAACCAGCAGGTTCGCGAGCAGGGAATCGACCTGCTCAAGCAGGTGCACGACCTCGAGCGAATCTGCACCCGGATCAGCTACGGCAGCGCCAACGCAAGGGACCTGATGGCCCTGGCCCACACCCTGGGAATCGTACCCCGGGTACAGGAGCTGCTCGCTCCCCTGGACGCGGCAATCATCGCCGGCATCAGCGAGCGCATGCCGGCCCTGCCCGAGCTCCGCGCCCGGCTGGAGGAGGCCCTCCGGGACGAGCCTCCCCTCCAGCTCAGGGAAGGCGGCATGATCCGGGAAGGATACAACGAGGAGCTCGATGAGCTGAGAGTGGTGAGCACCGAGGGAAGCCAGTGGTTCGCCCGCTACCAGCAGAAAGAGATCGACCGCACCTCGATCCCCAACCTGAAGATCGGCTACAACAAGGTCTTCGGCTACTACCTCGAGGTCACCAACTCGCACAAGAACAACGTCCCCGAGGAGTACATCCGCAAGCAGACCCTGAAAAACTGCGAGCGCTACATCACCCCCGAGCTCAAGGAATACGAGAACAAGGTTCTCCACGCCAGGGAGCGGGCCATCGACCTCGAATACAAGATCTTCACCTCCCTGCGGGATGAGGTCGCGAACGAGATTCCGCTGCTGCAGCAGGCCGCCGAGGCTCTCGCCGATCTCGACGTGCTCGTCACCTTCGCCTCCCTGGCGGCAGAACGCGGCTACGTCCGGCCCGTGGTGAACAGCGGTACCCGGCTGCTGATCGAGGATGGACGTCATCCTGTCGTCGAACGGGTAGCGACGACCGAACCCTTCATCGCCAACTCGGTCGACCTCGATGACGAGAACAACATCATGATCATCACCGGGCCAAACATGGCCGGCAAGTCCACCTATATCCGCCAGGTGGCTCTCCTGACCCTGCTGGCCCAGACCGGCAGCTTCATCCCGGCTGGGAAGGCCGAGATCGGCGTCATCGACCGGCTCTTTACCCGGGTCGGCGCGAGCGACGACCTGACCCGGGGACAATCGACCTTCATGGTCGAGATGAACGAGACCGCCAATATCCTGAACAACGCCACCGCCCGCAGCCTGATCATACTCGACGAGGTGGGACGGGGGACGAGCACCTTCGACGGAGTCAGCCTGGCCTGGGCCATCACCGAGTACATCGCCGACAGGATCGAGGCGAGAACGCTCTTCGCTACGCACTACCACGAGCTGACCGAGCTGACCCGCACCTACCCGGGCGCGCGAAATTTCAACTTCTCCGTCAAGGAATGGAACGAGGATATCATCTTCCTGCGCAAGATTATCGAGGGTGGCGCCGACAAGAGCTACGGGATCCACGTGGCAAGGCTGGCGGGCATACCCATTGAGGTGATCGATCGCGCCAGGGAGATTCTCGGGAATCTCGAGCAGCAATCGCTGGATATTGATGACCGCCCCGCCCTGGCACGCAGCACCGCGAAGCCCAGAGACGGAGAAGGAAGAAAGGCCGAGTCGATCCAGCTCGATTTCTTCCAGAGTATCAACGATGAGATCTACCGCGAGCTCAAGAGCCTTGACCTCGACGCAATGACTCCGCTGGAAGCGCTGAAGCTGCTCGCAGAGCTGAAGGACAAGGTGCTCTGAGGGTAGGCGGCAGGATCACTTGCGGCCCTGAGATCCCATCCTGTACTCGAACTGCAGTCTCACGACCTCGCGGATGACCCGCTCCGCGTCCCAGCGACGCTCGGGGTTGATCTCCAGCATTCCCTCAACAAGGCTCGCGAACCCCTCGGGGAACCTGCCCAGCTCACTCGGCGGCAGACGCACCGGGGTCTTGCGATAGGCCGCCAGGAGGCCCTTGCCCTTGAGAGCCGGGAAAACAGTCTCCCCGCAGACCATCTCGTAGGCGATCAGCCCGAGAGAGAAGATATCGGAGCGAGGCCCTCCACGCTGGCCTTCACCTCTCTCGGGAGCGAGGTAGCGGGGGGTGCCGAGGGCCGGACGATGTCCTACCGGGTAGCCACGCTCCTCGTCCGCTGTGCGAAACGAGATGCCGAAATCGGCGATCTTGACGTTGGCCACGCCCTGCTCCGCCCCCAGGTCGCCGAGGATCTTGTACCAGTTACCATCCCGGCCAAACCAGCTCTTCAGTACGCCGGTGACCTCCCGCCGGGGAACCTCCCGCCGGGCAAGCTCACGGTAAATACGAAGAATCTCCTGGTACATCTCACGGGCAAGGTCGGCCTGGTAGACGTTGCCGGCAAGGTGGGCGCCCTCAAGATAGCATTCCACCGCCCTGGAGTATTCCCTGCAACCGCAATAATGGGTAGCCCGCAGCTGGTAGAGTCCCGGCGACTCCGGAACCGGCACATCCTGCAGCAATCCTGAGAGCTTCCTGTGCAGCTGGCCGCGATCTGGAAGCGGGATCCTCTCGGCCATGTATTGCTGGAAGGCCCTGTTGGTAAACCTGTACCAGGTCCGGCTCTCCTCGGTGAAGAAGCCCTCAGCCAGCAGCTGGCGCACGACAAAGTAGAGCGAAGTCTCATCGAGATCATGCAGACGAGCCAGCGTATCGAAGAAGAAACTAGGTCCGATGAAGGCTGCGTACTCAAGCACCTTCCTCTCGACCCTTCCGGCATGGCGATATTTTTCATACAGGTTCTTGCCCTCCTCCAGTTCGAGCTCGCGAAAATCAGGGCGATAGGAAACCGTCTTCGAGCCCGTGTTGACGACAAGGATGCCGCGCTCAAAGAAGCTCCTCAGCAGGTCGAGCATTCTCGCGATATTGCCCTCGCTCAGGCGATAGAGATCGACTGAGAGCTCGCTCCCTCTCAGGTAACCCCGGAACAGGGCCTGCAGGTAACGCTGGATCTGGTAGCCAGTAAGCGGCCTGAGATAGAGCTGCTTGAGAACCTTCTCGAGAGAGGGCAGCAGCGCCTTGACCGAATCGTTCTTGCGGATCTCCTCGGGCTCGATGCTGGCGATGATCGTGACCTGCAGGCTCTCCATCTTCGAGGCCAGGTGCGACAGCAGCTGCCCGGCCAGGGGCGAGGCCCGGCCAAGCTCAAGAACCCTCAGGATGGTCGGCTGCCCATCCCGCTCGAAGCGGGCCTTGAGCTCTCCAACCATCTCGCGCAGGGTCGCGCGGGAAGCGGAGATCTCCGGGCTGAATTGCTCGTAGAGCAGGGGAAGGCCCTCGATCCTCGAACAATCGAGTTCCAGGAACCTCAACCTGCTCTCGGCGTCGGCAGAGCGAGCGGTCGCCCTCTTCTGCCGCAGCAGAAACTCGCTGATCAGGCGGCCCTTGCCGGTCCCGGCCTCTCCCTCGACGACGATGAAGAAGCCGTGGCCAGCCGTCTTCATCCTCTCGAGATAGTGCTCGAGAAAACGCTCCTCGGACGGTCTCGAAAAATAAGGCGGGTCATCGAGAATCGCCTCGGAGGGGCCCTCCTGCTTGCCAACCCTCTTCTCGATCTCACGCCAGAGTCCGGGATCGGATGTTTTTGGATCCACCACGGTCTCCACCGTTGACGCCTCCTCCGTCTCGAACTCGAGTATCCCGTCTCCCTCCAGGGGAGTGCGCTCCTCTGAAGCCGCTCCGAGAGACTCCTCGCTATGCAGGAGAATATTCGCCGGCTTGATGTCGCTGTGCACCACCCCCTGCTGGTGCGCGGCGGAAAGTCCGCAGGCGACCTGCCGCAGGAGCTCGAGAATCTCACCCGGCTCCATCAAGCCGCGCTTCAGCACCTGGTAGAGGCTCTGCCCCCTGACGTTCTCCATGGAGATGAAGTGCTGCTCCTCCTCAACGCCGTGGTCGTAGATCCTGATGACGTTGGGATGGTCAATCTCCCGCGCCAGCACCGCCTCCCGATGATGAAAATACTCGAGGAAGGCTTCCCGGCGACCGATGTTCTGCCGGATGAACTTGACAGCGACCTCATCTCCGCTCTCGAGGTCTCGGGCGCGGTAGACCGCCCCCATGCCGCCCTGGCCGATCTTTTCTTCCAGCTCAAATCTCCCGACCTTCCTCGGGAGGATCTCTGGAAGGGAGCTGATGTCATATTCCCCCCCCACGGCAGGGCGGCCCTCACGGGCAAGCGTCCTGCTCAGCGGCTCGGTGGCAAGCGAAGCGTTTGTCTGGTCCTGTTCTCCGGGGAGTGAAAACTCCACCACCGCCGTACCGATGCAGATCTGGTCCCCGCTTCGAAGCTGCGCTTCCTTGAGCAGGGGGCGCCCATTGAGGAGGGTTCCATTCGTGCTGCCCATGTCAGAGAGCACGAAGGCGTCGCCGCGTTCCTCGATCAGTATGTGACAGCGAGAGACCCCCTTGGACTCTACCTTGAAATCAGCTTCGTCGTCTCTTCCGAGAACAACCTTGGAGCTGAAGGAAAAATCCTCCTGGGAGCCGTCCGCTTTCCTCCATATAACCCGGGCCATACTCCAATTTTATGGAGTAGATTCCCCGGAGGACAGTTTTTCAGGAAGATTGCGTCGAGCTTCTTCAGCGATGACGCAACCCAGGCTGACCGCCGAAACGGGTCCGCACCGGGCAATACTGTAATCTTCCTGGCTGAGCGCCGTCTTCAGGCTGTCTGGAGGAGTTCCGTCAATCCAGCCCTCGAGGTCACAAATGGACAGGGCATGGCTGGAGAGCTTGCCGAAAAGCTCACGGGCAAAAATTAATTCGTTCTGCCTGAGAGAAATGGGGATGGGAACCCCCTGCCCGGGCTTTTTATCGGATGTTGCCATGTCGTTTCTCCTGGTTCGAATTTCCGCCCACCCCGGGCGAAAATCACCCGAAAAAAGCCGCAAATAGCGTGTTTCACGCCATCCGCAGCTTTCTGCGAAAAGAGGCCGGGCCGCCGGCACGTACCGGAACCAGAGAATATTATCATCCCCCGGAAGAACTGACGAACGGAAGACGCTCCTCGGCAACCAGCGGATCGTCAACCGGCTCCCCGCAGGCGTAGTCACGACAGATATAAAGAAGCGGGTTCTCACCCTTGTGTCCCTTCCCCTCCAGCAATGGAAGGCTCGAGACCCGCTCCCCTGAAGGCGGATTCGTGCTGGCCGCGATCACCCTTGAGGGCAGAAAACCCGAGTAAATCTTCTCAAATAATTTCGCCGCCGCAGAACCCTCAAGATCGCCGACAACCGCCAATTCAACGGGTGGATGCAACAGGAAGTCCAGGGCAATGAGGGTCGAGCCAAAGCCCATGGGGGCCCTCGGCAAGGCAGCGGAGACATCAAGAAGAACGGCCCGGGCCCTCTCCCCATAAGCCGGAACCCCGACGAGCTTCTCAAGCCGCAGCAGGTTCAAGGCCATCACCCCGATCGCTGACGGAACCGCTCCATCGAAGGGATCCTTCCGGCGGGTCAGAACCAGCTCGTGATCAGCCGAGGTAAAATAGAGACCGGCCTCCTGCTCATCGGAAAAACGATCCAGGACGATGTCGGCAAGCCGGCGAGCCTCCTCCAGGTAGCCAACATCGAACCCGGTCTCATAGAGGTCAATCAGCGCCTCGATGAAGAAGGCGTTGTCGTCAAGAAAGCCGAGGATGCGGCTCTGCCCATCCTTGCGCACCCTCAGCAGGCGCTCCCCATCGCGCATCGAATCAAGAACCAGGCGGGCGGCCCGCTCGGCGGCCTCCCGGTAACGCGGCTCACCCAGGACCTGCGCGCCCCTGGAAAAAGCCGAGATCATCATGCCGTTCCAGGCCGTCAAGACCTTCTCGTCGCGAAAGGGAGCGGGACGCTTCTCGCGCGCCGCGTAGAGTTTCCCGCGTGCCGCCTCGATCCTTTCACGCGCGACAGAGAGGTCGAGCTTCAGCCTGCCAGCCACCTCTTCGAGCTTCCCGGTGATGTGAGGAATACTGGAGGCCTCTTCAAAATTCCCTTCGGCTGTGACGTTAAAATACTCACAGAAGAGACGGGCATCCTCGGCGCCCAGCACCTCCTCCACCTCCTCGGGCCGCCAGACGAAAAAGACGCCCTCGCGCCCCTCGCTGTCGGCATCGGTGGCGGAATAAAAGCCCCCCTCGGGACTGGTCATCTCCGCGAGCACGTAGTCGAGGATCTCCGAGGCGACCCTCCTGTAGAGCTCCCGGCCGGTAAGCTGCAGCGCCTCGAGGTAGGTCCTCGCCAGCAGGGCGTTGTCGTAGAGCATCTTCTCGAAATGGGGAACGAGCCACTTCGCATCGGTCGAGTAGCGATGGAAACCTCCACCGACCTGGTCGTACATCCCGCCCCGGGCCATACCCTCGAGGGTGCGCTCGCACATCTCCAGGATGTGCCGCTCCCCGGTCATGGCGTAGACCCTCAGCAGCATCGAGATCTCCGTCGAACGCGGAAACTTGGGAGCCGGACCGAAACCGCCATGCGTCGGATCAAAGCTCCGGCCCGCGTACTCGCCCGCGAGCCGCAGGACCTCCTCGCTCGGCAATTCCCCGGCCGAGTGGCTCTCTGCCCGGCAGAGTCCCTCGAGAACCTGTCGGGCGGTATCCTCAATCCGGTCGGGAGTCTCCCTGTAGGCTTTCGAGAGAGAGAGAAGGATGTCCATGAAGCCGGGACGAATGACCTCGCCGCCAGGCTGGTAGAGACCCTTCGGCGGGAAATAGGTCCCCCCCCAGAAGGGCCTGAGGTCCGGTGTCAGGAAGACGCTCATCGGCCACCCTCCCTGCCCGGAGAGCATCTGCACGGCATTCATGTAGAGAGCATCGATGTCGGGGCGCTCCTCCCGGTCCACCTTGATATTGATAAAGTTCTCGTTCATCACCTTCGCGACCTCAACGTTCTCGAAGGACTCCCGCTCCATCACATGGCACCAGTGGCAGGAGGAATAGCCGACCGAGAGGAAGATCGGGCGGTCAAGCTCTCTTGCCTTCCCAAGCGCCTCTTCTCCCCAGGGATACCAGTCCACCGGGTTGTGGGCATGCTGCTGCAGGTAGGGGCTGGTCGAATCGACCAGGCGGTTGGGCTTGGATTTTTCTTCAGACATGTTTCTTAAAAAACTCGATAAAAGGACAATCTCCAGTAAATGTGGACTCTTTCATAACAGACTCGGCGATTCCTGTCGAAAGAACCTCCGGCCGCGGGCCGAAGAAGAGACCTACCAGGCGGCGAGCTCCCGAAGACTCGTGGCGATGCTCTCCTCATCCGGCAGGCATTCGGCCTCGAGCTCCTTGTTGAACGGAACAGGGTGGTCAGGATAGGCCAGCCTTCTCACCGGGGCGTCGAGCGAATCGAAGGCCCGATCGGCAATCCGGGCGACAAGCTCGCCGCCAAACCCGCCGGTCAGCTGCGCCTCGTGTACCACCAGGACCCTGCCGGTACGACCGACCGACTCAAGCACCGTCTCTTCATCAAGAGGAGCCAGCACCCGCAGGTCGACCACCTCCACCGAGAGCCCCTCCTCGGTGAGCAGCTCGGCAGCCGCGAGAGCCCTGTGGACCATCCACCCCCAGGCGACGACGGTGACGTCCTCTCCCCGGCGAATAACGCGGGCGCGGGCCTCGACACCCGGACCGACGGCTACCGAACCCGGCGACAGCTCGGCCTTCACCCGGCGGTAGAGGTACTTGTGCTCGAAAAACAGGACGGGATTGGGGTCCCTGATCGCCTCGCGGAGCAGGACGTAGGCGTCCTCCGGCGACGCCGGAGCGACCACCTTGAGACCCGGAACGTGGAGAAATGTCGCCTCGAGGGACTGGGAATGGAAGGGTCCGGCTCCGACCCCGCCGCCGGAGGGAAGGCGGATGACCAGCGGCACCTCGAGCCCTGTGCGATAGTAGAACTTGGCCGCCACGTTCACCAACGGGTTGAAACCGCAGCTGACAAAATCGGAGAACTGCATCTCAACCACGGGCCTTCCGCCCAGCAGCGCGGCTCCCGAGGCGATACCGATCATGCCGGCCTCGGCAATCGGGGTGTTCAGCACCCTCTTCTCCCCGAACTCTTCCAGCAGCCCCCGGGTCACCTTGAAGGCCCCTCCGAAAGCGGCGATATCCTGTCCCATCAGGAAGACCTCAGGGTCCTCCTCCATGGCGTCACCCAGGCCCAGCGAGATGGCATCCAGGTAGGTCAGCTCTTCGGCCGGATTGCGCTCACGCCTGCCCAGCGGACCCGTATCGCCGCCGCCGACGGCCATCGAAAAAACAGGACGTGCCCCGCCAACCAGGTTCGGCTTCGCCGAGGCTGCCGCCTCGTCGACAATCTCGAGAACCAGCTCGGAGCAGATGCCCCTTACCTTTTCAAGATATTCCAGCGTCGTGATTCCCTGTTCCACCAGGCTCGACTCGAAAGAGGAGACCGGATCTTCGCTCTCGTACCGCTCCCGCTCCGATTCTTCGAGTATCCCAAGCGAGTCATCTCCCTCGGAGTGGCCTCGCATCCTGCCCAGCATCGCCTCGATGAGAGTCGGCCCGCCGCCGCTCCTCGCGCGCGCCGTCGCGTCTGAGACCGCGGCGAAGACCGCGAGCGGATCGTTGCCGTCGACCTGGATCCCCTCGATGCCATAGCCCGCGGCCCGGGCGGCCAGGCTCTCGGCGCGATACTGTTCCCGCGTCGGGGTGCTGAAGGCATAGCGGTTGTTGAGAATCACCAGCACCAGCGGGGCATCGAGGACCGCCGCCATGTTGAGGCCCTCGTGAAATTCGCCCGTCGAGGTCCCTCCATCGCCGATGTAATTCAAGGCGACCCGGTCGCTGCCCTGCTGCCTGAAAGCGAGCGCCACCCCCGCGGCCACGGGAATCATGGCGCCCATGTGGCTGATCATGCCGATATGTTTGAGCCCCGTCTCCTCCTCGATATGAGCGTAGTGAAACGATCGGTCGTAGCCGGCGGTGAAGCCATCGGCGCGGCCGAGCAGCTGGCAGGCCAGGCGATAGAGCAGCTCCCTGGCCTTCTCGCCTCCGTGACGGTTCTCCACCGGCAACAGTCCCGGAACCAGGTCCTCGCAGGAGGCGTAATAACGCAAGATCGCTCCGCTGTCGCGATGGATCGTCAGCAGCGCGTCATCGGGACGCAGGCAGCCTGCGGAGGCGACCGTGGTCGCCTCGCTTCCCACGCCGCTGTACCACTTGGCGACACCCCCCTGGCGAAAGAGCTTCTCAAAGCGCTCATCCCACTCGCGCGACAGGCGCATGTGGAAATGCGTCTCGAGCATCCCGGTCGCCCCGGGGACTGCCCCGGAACCGGCTGAAGACTGCTGGTTTCCCGGTTCATTGTTCATGCGATCATCTTATCCACCTCATCCTGAGACAGCCACTGCAAGAATCAGGTCGGAAAGGTCCATTTCAACCGCGAAACGGCGGCCAGAACATGTATCCCATTGAGGGAGTGACTGTTGACCTGAGGCCGACAAAAACCCATCCTGTAGAGAGCTATTGAAGAAACCCGCCTTGAATCTCGTCATACTGTAAGATAGTGGAAATGGCAACGGCAGTTGGAGAACGCGATATGAAGACCGGATTCTTTCGAGAAAAAGCCGTCCCCTTCCTTCTCCTGGCCATGGCGGCCGGTTGCGGCGGCAAGGACAGCTCACCGCTCGACCTTGGAGAGCGCCAGGGCGGCGTGGTCAGCGCTGATTTCCAGACCCTTGACGACTACCTCGACCATCCCACCGTGCAGATGCTACTCGACAATATGCCGCGCCATACGGGAAACAGCCCGCCTGAGATCGCCGGTACCTACGACGCCTTCGGCGGTGTCATCGACTCCACGATCCCCGGGTCGGAGATCGGCGATTCGATGGCCTCCTATTTCTGCTTCGGCCTCGGCTCTGAAGGCGCCCTCGAGGTTCGAGTGATCGACCCCACGGTCGACGACTCCTGGGCCCGCTCCTTCATCGAGGGCAGCGGAGACCAGTTCACGGTCTACACCGCCTTCCGCTCCGTCCAGGAGCATCCCGATGGTGGCCACTGCGAGATCACCAAGGTCAACATCTTCAGCGGCACGAGGGAGAGCGATGGCAGCCTGAGCGACCTTCACATCGGCTGCGGCATCGTCGGCCTCATCGGCGGCTGCGGACAGCTGCGTATCGATCAGACCCAGATCTCCCGCCTCGCCGGCACCCTGGTCGGGAATGCCTGCTCCTCGACGCCGCAGGGGCCTGAGGATGGCAGCAAGGTGCAGCTGGTCATCGAAAACTTCCTGCTCGACTCGGTAAACATCTACACAAACTCCAACCCCGCGGCCGTTGCCTCGGCCAGTGTTGGCGCCCTGGGTACGGTCGCCCTCGAGCTCGATCCGGGTTTCTCCCTCGACTTCGAGAGTGCCAGGCCCTCCGCCGGCATCGACGGAAACGGTAACGAGGTCCTGATGGGAGAGGTTGTCGCCGGCTCGTTCGGACAAGACACCACGGCCGCCGGTGAAACGGTCACCTACATCCTCGAAAATGTGGTCGGCCAGGATGTGTTCTTCGCGCCGCGCCTGGTGAACTCTTCCAGCAGCGAGATCTATGCCATCGTCAACTCCGGCATTCCAGCCCTGGACTTCTATCCCTACAACGACACGGCCCCTGGAAGCGGACTCGACTGCCTCTGCTCCATGCCGCCGAATGCCGAGCCCGAGTTCATCGGCTACTACTCCTATGACTCGCCCGGCTACATCTCGCCAGCGCAGGCCAATGTCAGGGTGTTTGATGCCGCCGATGATCAGGAGCTCACCGCTCCGTTCACGGGGCCCTTCGCCCTTGAAAACGGCAGCGGCGACGTCCTGCTGGAGATCACGGACTGACGATGACCCCAGCATTGCGAAAAGCCGCTGTCCTGTCCCTCGTGCTCGTAGCCCTGACGATCATTGGAGCCGTTCTGCTCCTCAATGAACCGGACCGGGATTACTACACGGAACCGGGGGAAGAACCAGCGAACAGGCCATCCCGGGAGGAGGAATCCGGGCCCGAGTCCTCAGGCGACGAGACCGGCAACGAGCTCGCCGGTGGGACAGGAGACGCGACGGAGCCGGCACCGGAGCCTGAGAGCGGCGAAGCCACAACCAAAATCGAAGCCCCCATCCGCCTGGTCCTCCTGCTTCTGGACGCCGATGGCGAAGAGCCGGTGGGTAACGAGGAGTTCAACCTACGCATGGAGGGACCCGTGACCCGCAACCTGCTGCTTCGCACCGACAGCGACGGCTTTGCCCGCGTCACGAATGTGCCGGAGGGCGAGTACCCGGCCCTGCTGCGACACCCGAGCTACCTGTCCGACCGCCGTGTCCTGACTATCCCGTCTGAAAAGCCCACGACAGACCCGGAGGTGGTGAAGGTGCTCCTCGAAAAAGGGAAATCCCTCACCGGCAAGGTAATCGATCGCCGCGGCCGGGCGATAGGGGGCGCCAATGTGACCCTGCACACCGGGACTTCCGATGGCCCCCAAACACGCAAGGCAACTTCCGGAAACGATGGGACCTTCACCATCGGAGCCCTGACCGTAGGCATCTGGACGCTGACAGCTTTTCACCCGGCCTACAGCTTCGCCGGGCCGTTGAGAACCGAGATCCCGGCCCAGGAGGACCTGACCATCCAGCTGGGGGAGACTAAACAACTGAATGTTTTCGTCGAGAACCCCGACGCAACTCCATGTGAAGGTGCGCGTATTGTCATCCGAATCAACGCCTCTCCCGCCGGGGGGAGCTCCATGTCCCTGGGCGTACCCACGGCAAAGACCTTTACCGATGCGGAAGGACTGGCCGTCCTCAACAACCTTCCAGACGACCCGAGCGTAGTGGTGACACTCTCCGCAATCCATGCTAGTTACACGCCGATCAGCAAAAACGCGACAATTGACGAGTTGGAGAGGGGAGAATTCGTGTTGCGCTTCGCGGCCAGGCGTTCCCTGGGCGGCATAGTTCTCGACCCGGACGGCAATATCGTTCCTAACATCAGGGTCTCCCTGACCGGTCCCCAGAATCAGTTCGTTAATAGCATTTCCGATGGCACCTTCCAGTTCAACTGGCGGAAACTTAAACCAGGGAAATACTGGCTGCAGGCTTCGGCGGCCGCCAGCGGCGTCTCAAAACGCCTGCAGGTCGACCTGAATGAGGAGGCCCCCCTGTTGGTGGAGCTGGTCCTTGAGCCCGGAACGGGAGCCATCTCCGGGTGGGTCGAGGACGCCGCCGGCCAACCCCTGGGCCTCGTTCCGCTCAAGCTTTACTCCGAAGGCATTTCCATCGAAGCGGTCAGCGCCCCCTCCGGGGACTTCTCCTTTGACTACCTCCCCAAAGCGACCTACACCCTGCGGGCAGGGGATGCCAAGCGCGGCCAGGCCATGCTCGACAAGCTGCTCCCCGGCACCGATGACATCCGCCTCGTCATTGGCAGGCCGGGCAGCCTGCGAGGAATCATCGAATCCGAAGGCCCAGCGCTCGGCTTCAGCCTTCGTCTCCAGGAACGTCCGGGTCCAGATGCGCGAAGTATTCCCCCGCGTACCTGGAAGTACACCTCCCAGGTCGCCCGCTTCCACCTCCGCGACCTCTCCCCGGGGACCTACGACCTGCATGTACTTCAGCAGGGAAAGGTGATCGGCAAGCTCGAGCGGATCACCATTCGTCCGGGCGAGGAGACCGGCCCGGTCGGCATCACGGGGCTGAAGTGATCATCTCAGCGGAATCTGGCACCCGATCATCAGGGACAGGCCGGCGCGTTCGGGCAATTCAAGCGGTCTCCCATCCGTCCCCCTGTCGACCTCGGTGAATCCCGGAGTGACCATCGCCGCCAGGTCAAAGGAGACATCTGCCAGGCTGAAGCCAAGGCCGAAATGAAAAGCGGCATCTTCCCCCCCGGCAAGATTCTTCGACATCCCGCCTCTCAGGAAGACATTCTCCCAGCCAGGGAGCGAATACTCGAACCCGGCGGCAAGGTGCTGCGAATCGTAGCCGGGAAGAGCATCGGTGTGGTTCCGCGTCAGGTCGAGATCCGCCGCCACCACCAGCCCGGGGGCCAGGTCATAGACCCCCACTCCCATGCGCACCTGCGGGTCGAGCTCGTAATCGCCCGCCCGGGCGAAATCAAAGCTCGGACTGTTGAGATTCCGCCCCACAACTCCCAGGGATAACCAGTCAAGGGGCTGGGCCAGCAGGCCGAGGTCGAAACCTATATTCATCGAGGTCTCCTCTCTCGCCTCCGTCAGCAGGTCGCCACCGACGCCCTCGAAATCCTCGAGCGACGAGAGGGCGAAGGGTGAGAAGAAGGTCCTGGCGTTCATCACCTTGAAGCTCGCGCCGATGGAGACGGTGTCCAGCGGCGAGGAATCGAACCAGTCCTTGAGCGGCTGAGAATAGCTGGCAACGTATTCCGTCACGAAAATCCCGCTGACCTCGACGCCGCTCTGGTTGGCCGTTATGAATTCTCCTGAGGATCCCGCGGCACTGTCGCTGGTCGCCTCGAGAATATCCTCGACCATCCCCCGGAAGCCGGTGGAATTAAGATCGACCCCCGCCTGCTCGGCCAGGAAGACGAGGTGATCCGCCTGGGGTCGACCGAGAAGGCCCGCCTTCACCAGGTCGTTGGCCAGCGAGAGGCCCGCCGGGGTAACCGGCCTGCCCTCGCCGGGCGGCAGGAAACCCTCGATACCCTGGTTTCCCAGGGCCAGGTTTCTGCGGTCCAGCCTGGTGACAGCGCCCGCGCTGTAGAGGCCAAGACTGTTGAAGGCGAATCGGTCGAGACGCAGACCAAGCCCCATGCTCACATCTGTCAGGAAACCGTTACCGCTGGCCTCGAGCCCGGGCAGCTCCTCGGCCAGGCTCAGCAGGTTCCTCACCTGCTCGCTCGTCAGGGGCCTGCCCGCAGACAGCCGCTCCTCGATCGCGCGGAAATCGGCCTCCCCGGAGAGATCGACCACCTCGCCCAGCTGCCGCAATGCGTTACGGGAGGCCGCTCCCATGACCGCGAGAGGAAGGGCGAGTTCGAAAAAGCCAGCGGACTCCGGGGTCGAGGGGGGACAAAGCGCCGCCGGGTTCCAGTAGGTGCTCAACACCCCGCGGGTCACCGCGACGCCGGCGCCGCCCATGCCCATGGCGCGGGAGCCGACTATATGGAACTCCTCCGCTGTCAAGCTAAGTGAAAAGCTCAACAATAAAGCGAAAAATGAGAGCGCGGCATTTCCTCGTTTCATGTACCCGTCTTCCTCTATGACCCCCTATAGATCATCGGAAAGAAGCGGACCGCGCCTTGAACAAACACCCACCCCCGGAGCTGTCAGGGCTTATCGGTTGATCCCGGTAGCGATAAAGAGAACCAGGCTCCCGTAATCAGGACTCGAAGAAGCTCCTGACGCTGGTGGCGCCCCGGCCTGAGGATTCCTGCCCCATCCTCTCAACGAACTCATCGAGGGGCATGGCGCCGAGGTTGTCCTGGATTCCCCTGGAGCGAACGCTGACCTCGCGTTTTTCCGCATCCCGGGGCCCGACGATGAGAAGGTAGGGGATCTTCTCATTCGCCCCCACCTTGATCTTCGCCTGGATGCGCTCATCGGTCTCATCGAGTGTGACCCGAATGCCCGCGGCGAGAAGGGCCGAGTGGACCTCGCAGGCATACTCGTTGGATTTCTCGCTGATCGGCAGAACCCTGACCTGTTCAGGCGAGAGCCAGGCCGGGAAGGCGCCGGCGAAGTGCTCGATGAGGACGCCGACGAACCTCTCCATCGACCCGAAGGGCGCCCGGTGGATCATCACCGGACGATGGGGCTTGTTGTCGGAACCGATGTAGCTCAGGTCAAAGCGCTCGGGGAGATTGTAGTCAACCTGGACCGTGCCGAGCTGCCACTCCCTGCCGATGACGTCCTTGACCACGAAGTCGATCTTCGGGCCGTAGAAGGCGGCCTCGCCGGCCTCCTCGCTGAAGGGGACCTCGAGGGCGCTCGCGGCGGCCCGGCAGGCCTCCTCCGCCTTGTCCCAATTCTCCGCATCCCCGGTGTACTTACTCGAGTCCTCGTCCCGGAGGCCGACCCGGACCCGGTAGTC